>JANNRQ010000105.1:0-2807 GCA_031401495.1 Gemmatimonadota bacterium | reverse complement strand
CTGAAGGGGTCGTACCGAGCGTGGCGCCGCACCAACTCTTCGGCTGGCCTGACTTGATCGAACAGACGGACCACTGTACGACAACAACGGACCACGTCGGATTCACCCGGAATGGGTGGCCGGATTCAACCGGAATCAGGGGCCGGTTTGCGCCGGAATACGCACTCATCGGCGTCTCCTAGGCGACAATGCGTCTATAGCCGTCCGTCATCGCAACGGCAGTGATGACATCGCGAATCTTCGCGAGCATTGGGCGAAACAGGTCCCACCGATTGAGTCGACGCTGCAGTTGCCCCACGACGATGCCTGGGTGTACGCCCTGCACCATCGCAAAGCCAATCACCTTCGCCTTGGAGTAGAGCGGCCCCACGCGATCAATCCAGTCTTGCAACGCGACGGCTGGAACGCAGAATTCGGCCGCCGCGGTGTTCGCCGCGATCTCGGCCGTTGACACGTCCACGGTGGCCGCATCGCTCACGTCTTCGTCAAACACAGCGCCTGGCAGACCATCAACAAAGCCGTCGCGGCGCAGGATATGTTCAATCTCGTGCCGCAACACAAACCAGAAGTTGTCGATGCGATCGAGACGCAACGTCAGACCGATCACCGGCGACTGCGCATCGAGCCATGTGCAGATGCCGTCCAGCTTGGAACCGGCAAACGGTTCGCACACCACGAACCGCACACCCGCTTCGGCCAGCAGCTTCGGTACGTGTCGTGCCTCCTCTGGTTCCGTTCGCAGCTGTTTGAGCCGCTCGACACACGCGCGGAGCGCCACATCGCTGAACGGCGCCGCCTGCACGTGTTGCGCGAGCTGCCGAACACGCATCAGCACCGCCTCCTGCGCTCTCGTAAGCGCCGTATCGTAGCTCGTGCGCTTCGCCGCGCTCGCGTACGGGCTCCGCTCATTGGCGGAGGCGACACCGAAGAACGAGTAGACCGATTGCTCCAGCGCGTTCACGTCTTGGGTCTTCGGAACCCAACCTCGCTTTTGCATCTCCCGCACCGGAAATTCCGAGCGTAGCCGTCCACGACGTTCGATATCTTGAGAGACTGGCTCAGCCAAGGATAGCCGGTACGCGTTCTCAAGATTGAGCCACAGCTCCGGACTCGTCCCGAGCGCCGAGGCGATCACCGCGGCCATGGGAGCTGTCAGGGTCGCCTTTCCGCCAAGCAGCTCGTTGACCTGCTTGTACGACCGACCGATGATGTCCGCAAATTCCTCCTGCGTCCATCCACGCGACTCCAGCTCCTCGCGCAGATGTTCGCCCGGAGAAAAAACATCAGCGACGGTGATACTCATGTTGGCACTCCGCGATGTTGACCGGGCCTCTCCGGTCGAGCGTAAACCTGCCTAGTGGTAGTCGATCACTTCGACAACCAAAATCAGCTTGCCCTGCTGGTCGGCTCGAATCTCGACAACCAATCGAAACTGGTCGTTGTGCCGAATGGACCCCTGGTGTGATCGGTTGCCGCCAAGCTTCTCAAAGTGGAGCGACTTCAGCTGGTAGATATCTCGTTCGTCCGAGCACGCGCCCAAGAAACCGATCCGCTTTCGATACGCCTTCACAATCTCTGGTCCGAAGCCGTGGGGGTACGAGCGGTCCTCCGCGAGGCGCTGGTAGTCTTTGTGGGCGTACTCGACTCGCATGGAGAAGAGTGGCACAGAATTCAGTTTGTGTCAATAGCCCTATAACCTCAGGGGTTATATTCGATAGTATTTATACTGGTGGACTTCTTGACGAGCATGCACAAGTTCGCTCCGGAGTTTCAATGCCGACACCAATACCGACACCCGTCGGAAAACACAAACCCCGCAACGACGGCTAAGTCATTGCGGGGCTAGCGGATGAGGCGAGATTCGAACTCGCGAGAGCCTTGCGACCCCACACGCTTTCCAGGCGTGCGCCTTAAACCACTCGGCCACCCATCCGGGGAAGCGATCCTGCGACAGCGTCCAGCACAGCACGGACAGGGTGAGATTCGAACTCACGGTACCATTGCTGGTACGCCGGTTTTCGAGACCGGTGCCTTCAACCACTCGGCCACCTATCCTGGAGCGGAATCGCACCTGAATGCATTCCAGTACAGCTCGTATTAATAAAACCCTGAGGCTGGGAGTTCAACGACGCCCGGCAAAGAACTCGCGCAACAGGGCCGCGGACTCCCCCTCCAATACCCCGCCCAGCACCTCCGGACGGTGGTTGAGCTTGGGGTGCCTGACCACGTCGCCCACTGAACCGCACATCCCGGCCTTGGGGTCCCACGATCCGAATACCAACCGGTCGACGCGCGACAGCACAATGGCTCCCGCGCACATGGCGCAGGGTTCCAAAGTGACAACCAAGGTGCCGCCGGACAATCGGCCCTCGCCCACGTGACGCATCGCGTCACGCAGCACCAGCACTTCGGCGTGCGCGGTGGCGTCGCGATCGCGCACCATCCGATTCTGCGCGCGCGCGATGATCACGCCTCCGTGTACCAGCACGGCGCCAACCGGCACTTCTCCGGCCAGCGCCGCTTCGCGCGCCTGCTCAAGCGCTGCCTGCATCGCCGCCAGCTCACCCTCGCGCAGCGGCGCATGCGGCGGCGCTGTCACGCGACGGCGATGGCCGAGGGGTTGGCGGCATCCACTTCGCTGCCGTCGCCGTGACGGAACGTGAGTGTGTCATCCGCCCCTGCTTCGGCAACGATGATATCGCCCTCCTTGAACTTCCCTTCCAGCACCGCCAGTGCGAGCGGGTTCTGCAGCATGCGCTGCACGGCGCGCTTGAGTGGACGCGCGCCGAACACGGGATCGTAGCCGG
>JANNRQ010000104.1:0-2462 GCA_031401495.1 Gemmatimonadota bacterium | reverse complement strand
CCCACAGAAGCCTCGCGGCCGGGATCCCCGTACCCCCGGAGATCGACCTCGTGAACCTGTTCCAGCGCGCCATCAAGGTCGGGAAGGACGTGCTCTGAGCCGCTTTGCCCGCCGAAGGCGGGCCTGGTCACGCTCGGCCGGGAAAGCGCCGCGGTGTCCGAACCAGGCGCTGAAGCGCGTGCGCTGGTGGCCTCAAGCGTCTTCTTCGAGCGCCGTCGGCGGCCGACGAGCCTCATTCGTCAGATCGCTCAGCAGTCCCGTGCGGAACGAGGTCAGCACCCAGCGCTCGTCGAAGAACAGCACCAGTCCGTGCAGGCGCGTGTCGAGCGTGGTGTAGTCGAAGGAGGCCGAGCTGTGCTCGCCCAAGGGCACGCTGACGCTCACGCCGATGTCCTCTTCGTCGAACCAGCCGTAGGCCAGCGCGGCGCCGTCGCGGCCGCCCTCGAGGTGCTCCCAGACCCACAGCGGCGCGCCGAGATCGGCCAGGCAATCGGTGAGCTGCGTGCGCCCGGCCTCGAGGCGTGCGTCTCCCAACTGGTCGAGCCGGTTACGCACGTCTTGTGGTATCGGCGCAATCACGGTTGCGCCCCGCTTCCAGATGCGCCGCGCGTAGGCAATCGCGATGGGGGCAAGCACGAAGATCGTAAAGACAATCGGAATCGCGAAGACCTCCTCGGGCGGGCCATTGCGAATCGGCCGAGGCGGCTCCGTGGTGGCGCCGGGAACGGCGGCCGCCTGGGCAACGGCCAGGTCTGCGGTGGCCACTTGCTGCTCAGTAGCCGAAATGCGCGCGTCGATTTCCTTGATTCGTGCTTCGAGGCCGGGCTTCGTCGAGGACGGCGTCTGAGCGTTGTTCAGCTCACGCGTCAGGTCGTTCCGCTTGTCCTCCAAGCGATCGACTTGGTTTCTCAGCTCCGAACGCTGAGCCCGAGCCCCCTGAAGCACTTCGACCGGATTCGCGCCGCTGCGGGCGGACGCGGCGAGGTCCACGACAGGAGTGGCAGTCTGTGCCGGCGCTGCCGGCTGGAACGAGGGCGCCATGGCAAGATCGATCGGGGGGACAGGAAGACACACGCGGCGTCCCGCGTGGTAGCGGGAACTACGCCGCAACTACGGTACGGTTTCAGTAGCGCACTGCGCGCTCTTCAACCTTGCCGCCGCGCGTCCCGTGCGTAAGGTCTATCCACATGCGAACGACGCCAATCCCATCCTTCCTCGCGCGGCGTGCAGTGGCCCTGGCCGGCGCTGGAGTGCTGCTGTCCTCCTGCCATCGCGCGCCCGTGCCGCCGACGGCGATGCCGGTCGCCGCAGCACCAGCGCGATCGGCTCCGCCCGCGGTTCCGACCGACCGGGATCCTCTCGGACCGTTGCCGGCCGCGCTCTATGGCACGCGACTGCCGGATCGTCTGAGCGACAGCACGTTCTGGCGCATGGTGGTCGATCTCTCCGAGCCCGGCGGCTATTTCCAGTCGGAGAACTTCGTCTCAAACGAAATGGGATTGCAGCACGTGATCGCGCACCTCGAAGCGCTCGCACCGCCGGGCGGTGTCTACGTGGGGGTCGGACCCGAGCAGAATTTCACGTATCTCGGCGCGCTGCGTCCGCGCATCGCGTTCATCGTCGACATTCGTCGGCAGAATCTGCTGCAGCACCTGTGGTACAAGGCAATCTTCGAGCTCTCGCCGACCCGGGCGGCGTTTGTGTCGCGACTCTTTTCGCGCCCGTCAATCGCCGCAGTCTCCAGAACGCTCAGCATAGACTCGCTCATCACACTGCTCGATCAGGCGCCGGCCGACATGGCGATGTTTCGTCGCACGTTTGAGGAAGCGCAAAAGCGGCTGGTCGTGCAGCACGGATTCACACTCGACTCAAGTGATCTGGCCACGCTGCGCTACATCGACAGTATTTTCGTTGTGTCCGGTCCGTCGCTCAATTACTCGTCGGGAAGCAGCGGTCGCTCACGCGGCGGGTTCAGCAGCATGCCCACCTTTGCGCAGGTCGCCAGTGCCACCGATGCGCACGGTGCCAATCGGGGATTTCTGGGCACGGAAGACGCGTATCGTGTGGTCCGTGACCTGCAGCGACGCAATCTCATTGTGCCGGTGGTCGGCGATTTCTCCGGTCCGAAAGCGCTGCGCGCCGTGGGCAATTGGCTGCGCGAACGCGACGCTCGCGTGAACGTGTTCTACACCAGCAACGTCGAGCAGTATCTGTTTCAATATGGCTCGTGGCCGGCATTCTATGCGAACGTGGGCACAATGCCGGTGGATACCAGCAGCGCATTCATTCGCTCCGTCACCAATCGCGGCGGCTTTGGCGGCCGCTTCGGTGGAGGTGGTGGTGGCGGCTTTCTCATGCAACAATTGACGTCGTCGATTCTGGACATCGTACGCGGAGTCAAGGCCGGCACGGTGCAGTCGTACTACGATTTGCAAACGCTCTCCAGGCCATAACTGAGTACT
>JANNRQ010000103.1:0-3921 GCA_031401495.1 Gemmatimonadota bacterium | reverse complement strand
CAGGCATTGGCGCCTTCGTCGTCAGTACGATCACGTCCGACGGCGCGCTGCTTTCAGGGTCCCCAACTCGCGAAAAGGTGAAGTCCTTCACGACCATCAGGCCCCGGTCGCCCATGGCGCGCAGGAGCCCCCCGGTTGCGTCCTTCGCCTTTTCGCGAGTTGGGGACCCTGAAAGCAGCGCGCCGTCGGACGTGATCGTACTGACGACGAAGGCGCCAATGCCTGAAGTGGCCCGCACGGTCTCGGTCTTTGCGTTGCCGCTGCCGGAGATCAGCAGGCACCAGAGCGGATCCCCAAGAAGCCGCTCAGCGGCCGCGGTGGCCAACGTGATGTTGATAGCGTCGAGGTCGTACTCGTCGCCGAGCCACCGTCGAAAGGTGTCGTGCACCTCCGCCAGCGCGCGGGCGGCCTCGGCAAATCGACCGGCGGCCGCCACGGCGATGACCCGCTGCAATTCGGCGACGACGTCGGGATCGTCGGGTCGGACGCCGTTGATCATGACGCCTCCGACGGACGGGCCCGGCGCTCGTTGAGCAGGACGTAGAGACGCTGCTCGAGGCGTCGAGTCTCTCGCTGTGCATCGCCAAGCATGCCCAGGGCGAGGCACAGCAATTCGCGGACCGCTCGCAGCTTTTCGGCGTCGTCGCGGTCATCGTCGCCGAGCGGCGCCAGCGCCCACGAAATACCCCACGCCGGCGCGGGTGTAGACTGACCTGTGCGTGCCGTGGTGTCGCCCACGACGCGCACCTCAGCGCTCCGCCCGGCTGGAACCGGACGGGGCGCTTTCGTTCGTCGGGGCTACGAGGCCGCTGAGCCGCGACCGTTCGGCCTTCCATTCGTCGATCGACGCCCGCGTCCAGCCGATCGCCTGCTTTGACAGTCGGATCGGTTCGGGGAATCGACCTGCGTTCCGTTCGCGCCAGATGGTCGCGTTGGACAGTCCCGTCGCTGCCGGCATGTTCCGGCGCCGGACGATCTCAAGCGGGTCGTAGGGCTGTTGCGCGTTCTTTCGAGTGACCGTATCGACGTGCCGGACGTTCTCTAGCAGGTCGAAGAGCTCTTGAGCGCGGTTGCGAGTACTTGTATCCATGCGCAACAGGTTGCGCGCTGCAACTCACGTTGCCCAGATTCCGAACGCAGGCGTTGTCAGTAAACCTTTGCGCGCACTGTTCGCAGAATGCCCTCGAGCGTGCGGATCCCGATCCCAAATCGCTCGGCAACGCGGCGCTTGACGAGTACGTCTTGCCGCGGCTGTCGGCTGTCGTGCTCGTGGGCCAGTTTGGCACGCTGCAGGGCGACGTGATACGCGCGTGCGATCGTTAGCTCCTTACGCAGCGAACGCGCTGCCGCCTTGGGACCAGTGCGTCTCGGTGTACCGAGCACGTACGTCGTTGCGACGTAGGCCATGATTACGGAGGTGTCAGCGTCGATGCGGGCTTGTTTGCTCGCGATCAACTTGCGGCGCCGCTCAGGAGTGATCTGCTGTTGCTGCCAGGCTCGCAGACCTCCGACAGGCTGCGCACCCCCCAACATCGCGGTCTTTTGCACCCCGAGCTCTTCGGCAGTCCAATCAATCTTGTGGAGCGCCCCGTCGTCGGCGCGGGGAAGCGGCTCGCGCAGTGCCGCTGCGACATCCGCGGAGCTCGGATCTTCTCCCTGACGAATGGCGTCAGCAACCAGCACGCGGAGCGCCCCACTCTCGTGGAGCATCTCTCGGGTCCACCTCCGGAAATGTTCGCGCGTGATCTGGATCGCCAGCCGTCGGGTGCCAGCCATCAGCGTTTCGCCTTCGGCCAGTGAGCCAGCACCTTGCCAGCCTTCGCTGCTTTCGCTGCGCTCTGGTCGATGATCACCTTGAGGCGTCCCTCCCAGATCTCGAACGCGGACTGCTTCTCACGGTCGTACTGCCAAGCGTTATAGACGCTGGTGACAACGGAGCCGACGCGGTGGTTCACGCATCGGCTGATGTCTTCAACTGGCACGCCCGCGGCCGCCATGTTCGTGGCGGCCGTGTCGCGCAACGCGTGTCTCGGTTTCTGCCGCCGGCGCACGTCCTTGAACACGACGCGGTTGAGCAGCGCTAGTTGACGCTTGCCCCTGAAGCCGCGAAACACGCGCGGTTCGTCGTCGAGGCGAGGGATAGCCGCCAGTTCCTTCAGCGCCGTCGGCGTCAAGTAGACCCGATGCGACCTGCCGTTCTTCGCGCGCGCCGCCGGGATCGTGAGCCACGAACCGTCGATCTCTGACCAGGATGCGTCGCCGATCTCGCCCGGCCGTTGGCCAGTGAGGATCCCAAGCCGAAACAGCGCGCGCGGGGCCGCCTCTAGCGTGTCCGTCGCGGCCCAGATGGTGCGGATCTCGCCGTCGTCGTATGGCTTGATCTCTCGGTCGCCCTCGGGCCGCGCGCCGACCTCGACACCCAACTTCGGCAGCTTCTGCGCTACGTTCACTTCGATCAGTTCTTGGTCGACGGCGAACCTGAACAGCCGCGACAGCAGTGCGCCGACTCGGTTGGCCTGGATGGGCGCGCCGCGGTCGGCGATGGTTTCCAGCAATTCACGGCAGTCGCGCCTCGTGACCGCCGACACCGCCCGGCCGCGCCACGCCGGCAGGATGATGCGATTGACCTTATGCGCATCGGCGCGCCACGTCCTTTTCCGCGGCCGTGCTTGGCGCTCAAGATAGTCGGCGCACAGGCTTTCGACACTGTCGCGTTTGGCGCGCTCGGCCTCGAGCTTCGCCGCGGTGCGCTCGGCCTGCGGATCGATCCCGGCGTCGATGCGTCGCAGGTGCTCAGTCGCGGCCTGGCGCGCCGCATGGAGCGTCACCCGTGGATACGCGCCGATCCTAAGGCGGCGCTGCTCTCGAGCGGTGTTACGAAACCGCAACGTCCAGGTCCGCTTGCCGTCCGGATTGACGCGAAGCTCGAGGCCGTGCACTTGAGAGTCGCGCGCGTGATACCGCAGCAGACCAGGCTTGAGCGCATCGACGCTCTGCGCGTTCGTGAGAATCGGGCTCTTCGCCATCGTGGCTCCAATCGCCGTAGCCGCCTGGGGTCACACGGGGGTCACAAACGACCGAGAATGACCTGCGCACGGCTGAGCGCGATTGTAAGCAGTATTCACTAGTGAATCAAGCAGTTACGGCCGACCAGGCAATCAGATGCAAACACCTGAAAGCGGTCCGTACTGCGACTGCCAATCGCAGTGTCGGCGGTTCGATCCCGTCCCTGGCCACCAACTTCCCTGCGCTTTCCGAAGGCTCCCGCCGCCCGAAGTGGCTTCGGCGCGTCGATTGTCGCTGCGATCGTCCCCGACAGCCACTTGATGCGCTCGTTGAGATCGTTTTCCGACACGACGTCGTAGCGCTCGAACTCGCCGCGCGTAGATGAAGGTCCGCCAGCGGCTATCGCCGCCGGCGCCCGGCTGCCTGCCACGTTCAACGACGAGGTTCGATGACTGGGAACGCGGCGTCGAAAGCGTCGAGAAACGAGAAGAGCCTGGTCAGCTGGCTGGCGTCGCCACTCACTGTCAGCGCCGGTGATTGCATGGCGCTGCCCAGGGTGCGCTGGCCAAGCACGATGGCCTCCAGAACGGCGCGGGTCAGTGTAACGGTCGCATTGGCGTCGGGTCTGGTGCGATCGAACGTCGTGGTCAGCGCACCGTGGCCCAGATTGGAGACCAGCGATTCCTGCGTATCCGTGAAGCGCCAGTTGATGACGATATGCGCGGTTCCGGCGCGGGGGCCGTTGATGCGCGTGCCGAGGTACTCGAACACCAGGCGGAGCGGCATGGCGTGCAGCATGTCGGCGCCGACGCCAGGTGAAGGACGCGGCGCGGCCGCCGTCGTCGTCCGCAATTCCTGCGCGCCCAGCAGATAGGCATTGCGCCACGTGGCCGATTCGGCCTGATAGCCAAGTTG
>JANNRQ010000102.1:0-2301 GCA_031401495.1 Gemmatimonadota bacterium | reverse complement strand
CAATCTTCTCGAGCGTCATGTCAGCGTCAAGGTTCCCGTGGTTGAGGGCGCCAACTCCAGCCGGACGAGCTCGGACTGGAGCGCGCGGCGACCGCGGTGGTGCAGTCCGTGAATCGAACTCTCAGATCGTCCGGTCCGCCGTGCGATCTCGCCAGGACTCAGACCGTAGACGTGGCGCATGAGTACCACGTTGCGCTGTTCCTCCGGGAGTGTGGCGAGCGCTTCGCGGAGCGAGGTCGAACGGACGTCGGCCCCTTCGTCCTCAGGCGTTTCAGCTCCGTAGACCTCCTCGGCGGGAATTGCCCGACGGCTGCGCAGGTGGTCGATCGCGGCGTTATGGGACATGCGGAGCAACCAACCGAGAAACGGCACACTCCGCTGGTCGTACTTGACGAGCACCGTCATCAGCTTCGCGAACACGTGCTGGGTGATGTCCTCGGCGTCGTGGTCGTTGCGAACGATGCTGCGGACATAGCCGTATACGTTGTCGGAGTACCGCAGATACAGGATACGTATCGCGTCGCGATCGCCCTCCTTGGCTCGTGCGACGGCAAGCTGCACGATTCGATCGCTTTTTTCCGTCTCCTTGGGCGAAACGCGCGGCTGAAACCCGCTCTTGCCGCAGGCGCTGCTGTCGTGCAACTCGCTTACTGTGGGACGCGCCGATTCCGGCTCCGTCCGCGTTCTGGTAGCCGGAACCGACGCCAACGCCGCGCCCCCGCCTAGCTTCTGTGCCATGTCCTACCCCCCGGTGGACTCCGTTAGCGCAGATCGTCGCTGATCGCCTAAGTCGTCCGATGGGGAGATAGCTCCCGACGCCTGGGGGCTTCCGATGCCTCTGGTGGTGGCGTTCGTTGCGACCCGGGGTTAGTTGTCTCACCTACTCCATCGCGCGAACGCACTTCGCCAGCGCTTGCCTCCCGGTGACAGGCGCCTGGGTGCAGCCTCGCCCACCCAGCCACGCCAGCCACTGGCTGAGGACCACCTGGCGGTCGCGCGGCGCCGGACAGCCCAGCGCCGAGGCGCAGGGCTGTCTACCCGGCGCCTCGGCGTACTCTCAGGACCGTCACCCGCAGCGCACGACGACCACCGCGCGAAGTGGGCCCCTACGAGCCTTGGTGCGTACGGCGAACCCGCCTCTGCTTGTCACCGTCACGCGTCGCGAAGAGGTCACATACCAGCGCCCGCGCACCTTCACCAGCACTCTTACCCGGGCCTTCCGGCCGTCGACCGCGACCGCCGGGGCAGTCCCGCGCACGCGGAGGCGACCGCGCGGCGTGCGGCTGAACCGCGCGTCACGAACCCGCACGACGACCCGTCCGCCCTTGCGCACCCTCGAGCACGCCTGCTTGGCGTCGGCTGCTGCCACGGGCTCCGACGTCACGCGCATGCCCAGACCCGCAAGTGCGGTGGTCCCGCCCCTGCGGCGCTTGCGCGTCACCCGCCACGTCCGCTTGGCCGGCGAAGCGTCGGCGTTGCCCGCCGCATCGGTCGCGCGCACATCGAACGCGTGATCGCCGACCGCGAGACCTGTGTAGGACTTCGGCGAGCCACAGGCGGCCCAGGCGCCCGCGTCGATGCGGCACTCAAACGTCGCTACGGCCTCCGTCGCAGCCACCTCGAACGTCGCGTCCACAGCGGTCACCGAACCATTCGGGCCCGACGTGATCGAAGTATCCGGCGGCGTGGCATCCGGCGGCGCCACGATCGTCCACGACCGCGAGGCCGGCGAAGCATCAGTATTGCCCGCAGCGTCGGTCGCGCGCACATCGAACGCGTGCGAGCCCAGCGCGAGACCCGTGTAGGACTTAGGCGAGCTGCACGACGCCCACGCGCCGCCGTCGATGCGGCACTCAAACGTCGAGCCGGGCTCGGTCGCAGAGAACCCAAAGCTAGCGTCCGTGACCGTCACCGAACCAGCGGGACCCGACGTGATCGAAGTACCCGGCGGCGTCGTGTCGGGCAGCGGCGGGACAGGCGCGCCGAATCGCGCACCGACATTTAGGCCGTCGGATGCTGCGGCCACGCCGGGACTGCCGGGCGCAAGGGCGTACCCGGCCCACGACGTGAGCGGCCCGACGTAGGAGACCAGTGCGCCGCTGCCGTTGTGATGAGCGGTGCCGCCCTGCGTGTCGTTCATGTCGACGACCGCGACGTTGTCGTAGACCTGCGTCCCCTGCGAGGCGGGGTCAGCGGACTTGTGGCTGATGTCGATGTACCCGCACGGCGATCCGTCACGGCAGTTGCCTGACTGCCACACCACGGTGTTATGCCGCACGATCGAGTTGCGATCGGCGTAAA
>JANNRQ010000101.1:0-2093 GCA_031401495.1 Gemmatimonadota bacterium | reverse complement strand
GAGGCGCTCCTCACCGAGCGAATCAACTACCTGACGGGTCACTTCCGTACCCACGCCAAGGACCATCACGGGCGTCGCGGTCTTCTCAAGATGGTTGGCAAGCGCCGCCGTCTCCTCAAGTATCTGCAGCGTACGGACGTTATCGAGTACCGCACGCTCGTTCAAAACCTTGGACTCCGGTACTAAGCAAAATCACGTCGTCACATCGCGCGGGGGCAGCAATGCCTCCCGCGCGATTTGCGTTCTCAACAGGAAATAGAGCACATGATGCATCGCATTGAGCGGACCTTTGCGGGTCGCCCGCTGGTCATCGAGACCGGCCGCATGGCCAAGCAGGCGGCAGGCTCCGCCGTCGTCCAATTCGGCGAGACTATGGTAATCGCGGCCGTCACGGTCAGCGACAACCAGAGTTCTTTGCCCTTCTTCCCGCTCACCGTCGAGTACAAGGAAAAGACCTACGCGGCGGGCAAGATTCCCGGCGGGTTCATCAAGCGGGAAGGTCGACCGCACGATCACGAGATCCTGGCCTGCCGGATCATCGATCGTTCGATTCGACCACTCTTTCCCGAAGGCTTCAAGAATGAAGTGCAGGTGTTCATTTACGTGGTCTCAGCCGACCAGGAAAATGACGCCGACGTGCTGGCGCTGCTGGCCACGTCGTTCGCGCTGAACGCCTCCAAGATTCCGTTCATGGGTCCCATTGGAGGTGTGCGCGTGGGACGCGTGCAAGGGCACTGGGTGCTGAACCCGACTTTCCAGCAGCTGGCGTTCTCGGATCTCGAGCTCATTGTCGCGGGCTCGAAAGATTCCATCGTGATGGTGGAGGGCGGCGCGCTCGAAGTCACCGAAGCGGACGTGCTGGAATCGCTGAAGCTGTCGCACGACGGCATTCGCGAGCTGATCGCGATGCAGAACGAACTGCTGGCGAAGGTGCAGCAGCCGAAGATGGAGTGGAAGAAGTCGGAACCGGCGGAAGCGATTGTCGAGCGCACCAAGGCGGCCGGATCGGCCCCCATTCGCGCGGCGCTGAATCAGGCCGATAAGCACACGCGCGTGCAGGCCATCGAGAAGGCGAAGCACGCGGCGGCGGAGTTGCTGGCGGTGGAGTTCCCCGACAACGGCAAGGACATCAATGCCGTGCTGGGCGACATCGAATACAACGAACTGCGCGCGCAGGTGCTCAACACCGGACTGCGCGTCGACGGCCGCAAGCCTGACGAAGTGCGCGCAATTTCCATCGACACGACCGTGCTGCCACGCGCGCACGGTTCGGCACTCTTCACGCGCGGCCAGACGCAGGCGCTCGTCGCGGCCACGCTCGGCACGGCGAAGGATGCACAGCGTCTCGACTCCATCAACGAACCGGGCGAAACGACGCGTTCGTTCATGCTGCATTACAACTTCCCGCCATTCTCCACCGGCGAAGTGCGCCCGATGCGCGGCACCAGTCGTCGCGAGATCGGGCACGGCAATCTGGCGGAGCGCGCGATTCAGGGCGTGCTGCCGGCCTTTGCCGACTTCCCCTACACGATTCGTATCGTGTCTGAAGTGCTGGAGTCGAACGGATCGTCTTCCATGGCATCAGTGTGTGGCGGCTCGCTTGCCCTGTTTGATGCCGGCGTTCCCATGAAGGCGGCCGTGGCGGGTGTGGCGATGGGGTTGATCAAGGAAGGCAAGAAGTACGCGATCCTCACTGACATTCTCGGCACCGAAGACCATCTGGGCGATATGGACTTCAAAGTGGCCGGCACGACGGAAGGTATCACGTCCATTCAGATGGACATCAAGATCGAGGGGCTTGATCTCAAGATCATGGAGGAAGCGCTGGCGCAGGCACGTGTCGGCCGTCTTCACATTCTTGGCGAGATGGACAAGGCCCTGGCCGCGCCGCGCGGTGACTTGTCCAAGTACGCGCCGCGCATCGTGACTGTGCAGATCCCTGTCGACAAGATTGGCGAGTTGATCGGACCGAAGGGCAAGAATATTCGCGGGATTCAGGACGAGACGGGCGCCGAACTCTCGGTTGAGGACGATGGCACCGTGACGATTGCCGCCGTGGGCGCCGAGGCGATGGAGCGGGCGCGCCAGATGGT
>JANNRQ010000100.1:0-46830 GCA_031401495.1 Gemmatimonadota bacterium | reverse complement strand
TACCGCAGGGTCAGGCCAGAATCCGTTGTCAGATCTCGGCGGGACACACCCGGGGTGACCTGGATCAGGCCGTGACCGCATTCAAGAAGGTGGGGCGGAAGCTCAACCTCATCTGAACCCTGAACCTTCAGGGTACAGGGTACAGGGTACAGGGTGAGGGTACAGGGCCGGCACGGCGCCGGCGGCGCCATTTGATGTGACCTCCCTCCGCCGCCCCTCGTCCGGTAGGTAGCTGGGAGACTGCTGGCCGGAACTTCACGCCATCGAGGGATGCGTATGCGGGCCATTCGGGGTTTGTCAATTGCGGCACTCATGCTTTTGTACGCGGGTGTCGCCGGAGCGCAGGCGTCACGCGGATTCAAAGACTCCTGGTTCTGGGGCGTCAAGTCCGGGATACAACTGCTTCAGGTCGTGGACAACAGCGTGGCCAAGAATCCCATTGCGTTGATGGGAGGCGCGGACTGGTTGATCACGCGCAGCAGCGGCGGCCTGTATGTCTCGTTCGACTACTCATTCTTCAGCGCCGACTCGATCTTCGTCAACGACTCCGTCTCGCCACTGGACGCCGGCGTTCCAAGGGTTGTGTCGATTGGCGGGCTCAACCGCTTTACCATCGCGGGTATGCTGTTCCCGTTACAGACCTATCGCATTCACACCTACATGGGCTTCGGCTTTACGCTGTCAAGCGTTGTGAAGGCAGATCCTATAGGCGTCTGCGCCGGGTGCGCGGCAGGCGTGACATACCGAGACGCCAAGCAGGAGGCGGTCGTGCTGGGTACGATCGAGACGTTCCGAACTGCCGCAACGCCGCTGGTGATGGTCGGCGCCCAGCTGAAACTACCGTTCGGCGCGTCGGCATTCGGCCAGATCACAACGACGCCGGCCAACAACAACTTCTTCCTCTTCTCGGGTAGTGGCTGGCGAACAACGTTCGAGGGGGGCATGCGGTTCAACCTGGGCCCGTCTGTGGACCGGGTCCGCTAGCGGTTATTGCACTACCGCCCCCGCGCCGACCGTTCCGGCGCTGGGGTTTTTCTTAGGGTACAGGGTCAGGGTCTGGTGTGCGCGAACCCCGCTAGCGGACGCGACGAGACAAGAACGGCGATTCGGCGACGCACCAACGGAGCAGCCAGTCGAGCGCCGCGTTGTTCTCGTTGATTCCGATGCGTGGCGTGATGACGACATCCGTGTCCGCGACAGGCCGTCCAGCGCGAATCGTGACGAGCCCGGATTGGAGGGAGGTGCCGTTGTGTCGCCCGTCGATGTCGAGCGCGGCACAGAGCTTCCCAGGCCCGCTGGTGAGGTCTCGGTCACGCTTGGCGCGCTCACGACGGGACCACATCAGGTCGAGTCCTCGGATCGGCTCGACTGCCCGGATCAGCACGGCGCTCGCCAGGCCCTCGGGCCGGGTGACTGCGTTGCAGCACCAGTGCATGCCGTACGTGAAGTAGACGTAGAACGTCCCCGGAGGTCCGAACAAGGTCTCGGTTCGGCGGGTGCGACCGGCGGCGGCGTGACACGCGGCGTCGTGTTCGCCGAGGTACGCCTCCGTCTCAACGATGCGTCCACTGGCCACCCCGCGACGGCTACGACACTCGAGGATGCAGCCCAGGAGATCGCGGGCGACCGTTTCGGTTTCCCGGGCGTAGAATCGGGGCGCGAGAACTGCACCGTCCGCGCCGCGACGCCGCGCGGATTGCGCGGCGCGACGCACTACTCCTCGGTCTTGGCCTTCTTTGCGCGCGGCTTCCGCGGCTTCTTCGCGGCGCCCTCGGCCGGCTTGGCGCGCTTGCGACCAGCCTTCTTCGGTGCTGCGTCTTCGTCGCCCGTATCTTCCAAGACTGGGGTCTCGACGACGCCGAGGGCGAGCAGTTCCGGCGGAATTGACCGGCCCCGACCACCGACGCTCCGGCCACGCAGGCCCAACGCCTTCGGCGGGATCACAGGATTCGAACGCGGCGTCACGGCGTCGCTCGGGGCGACTTCGGGGGCCCGTCCGACTCCCATTGTGTCGCCGTCCATGCGCACCACGACGATGCCGGAATCGTGCGCGTCCTTGAGGATGCGCCCGAAGTTGCGCTCGCTCAGGCTCTCGCTGTCGCGGCCGAGCACAATCCGTGCGCCCTTCCGGACGTCGGACGCATTGGCCAGCGAATCTCCGTTCACAAGGCGGTTCACCGACCGGCGAACGAGGTCAAACGCTTCGTCGCGCGTGAGGCGCTCGCCACCGACGCCAACCTCGTCGCCTGCGGGAATGACGACGACCGGCGCTGCAACCGGATGCTCACCCGTAGGCTCACTGCGACCGCGACCACCGCGACTGCGGCCACGTCCGCCACGACGGCGTCGGCCACCGGCCGAGCCCTCGGACCGAGGAGCTTCGGCGGCCGCGGCCACTGGAATGTCCGACGTGAACGCGCCTGCGACATCGACGTCGAGCTGACCATTCTCGAGGCGACGGACCGAGAGCAGGCCCTTGCCAGCCGCTTCCTGACAGAACTTCGAAAACTTGGCGATGCCGACATTGGATTCGTCGAACGTCGGATCGATTTCCTGCATGACCTGCTTGAGGCGGTCGGAACGCATCACGTCGTGATTCTGCTTCATGCGCGTGATGGCTTCCTTGACCAACTCCCACGGGTCGTGCTTCTGGCGCGGCTCATCGTCAGACGACTTGATGAGTCCGGCGAGCGCGTTGTAGCTGTAGTACTCGTCGCAATTCTGGACGAGCAGGTCGCTGGACGACTCGCGAATACCGACGCCGATGACGTACTTGCCGTATTCCTTGAGCTTGATGACGAGGCTCGAGAAGTCGGAGTCGCCGGAGAGCAGGATGAACGTGCCGATCTCGGGCCGCGTGAACACCAATTCGAGCGCGTCGATGGCGAGGCGGATGTCGGTGGCGTTCTTCTTCGACGATCCGTAGGCGGGCGCGAAGATCAGGTCAATCGACGATTCCGACAATGGCACGATGTACTGCGGATAGCGCCGCCAATCTGCGTAGGCGCGCTGCACAGCGACCTTGCCCTTGATGATCTCGGACGACAGAAGGTTGCGGAGCTCCTTGCCCAAGTCCGAGCGAATTCCCATCGTGACGTTGTCGAAGTCGATGAGAAGCGCCGCGTTGGGAGCGGAGTGGATCGGCGGGGGTCCGTGCGACGCGACTGTAGCGTGGGCACCAGGACCCCGATGCACTAAGGCGGCGTGCGACGATTTTGAAGGCGCACGGCGCGACTGACGTTGTCTCATTTCAGGTGAGGAATGTAGTTGCGGCCCCCGAGTCGCGTAAGCTTTACGCCCCCAACGCCTTCAACAGAACGCGCTTGGACCGCTGACCGTCCCACTCACCATAGAACACACGTTGCCAAGGACCGAGATCGAGCTTGCCGGCAGTCACGGGGACGATGACTTCGTGGCCGATCGTGAGGGAGCGGAGATGCGCCGCCGCGTTGTCCTCGCCGGTGCCGGAGTTGTGGCGGTAGCGGCCCGGGTCCCACGGGGCGATGTCGTTCTCGAGCCAGTCGAGAATGTCCTGCCACAGGCCGGATTCGTGATCGTTCACGAACACCGACGCTGAGATGTGCATGGCGGACGCCAGCACAAATCCCTCTGTGAGCCCAGCGGCCGCGCGGCATTTCTCGACCTCGTCGGTGATGTCGATGATTTCCTGCCGGCGTTTCGTGTTGAACGTGAGATAGGACGTGTTTGTCTTCATGTGCGCAGCGAGTGGATGGACTGGTTTGCCGCCAGTATGTTAGGCGTAATGCACCCGGAGTCTCAGTGAAGCGGATCAGATTCCGCGGTCGCCTGTTCATCCTCCTGCTGTTTTTCGCGCTCCTGCCATCACTTGTGCTGACGGTGGCGTGGGCGGCGACGACGTGGTGGGCGCTGCCGTTGATGGGATCCGCGGCGGCATGGGACAGCGCGGCGGCCAGCGGTGCACGCGCCATGGGGATCGCGCGAACCCGTCCGCTGTCGCGTGCGGACTCGGCGGCGATCGCCGCGCACGAAGAAGCGCTCAAGTTGAGTCAGACCCAGGCGCGCCGCGCCAGCTTCGTCTTCCAGCGCGCGCCGGTGCCGGCCGCACTCACCGCGCTCGTCGCCTTCGCGTTGCTGCTGGTGGTTGCGTCGCGCGTCGCCGGACACCTGAGCCGCAGCCTCAGCCGGCCGATGGAAGAACTGGTGGGCTGGACCGAACAGATCGTTCGCGCCGAACCCCTGCCCGAGGCGTCGGACGTACGCGGCGCGCCCGAATTCGACGTGCTCCGGTCGCGCATGCGAGAGATGGCGCGCGAACTCGAAGAGGGCCGCCGCGCCGCGCTCGAGGCCGAACGGCTTTCTGCGCAACGAGAAACCGCGCGCCAAGTGGCGCACGAGCTCAAGAACCCGCTGACGCCGATCAAACTTGCGATCGACCGGCTGCGACGCGATGCGCCGCCGGCCCTGCAGGAGAGCGTCGGTGTCCTTGCCATCGAGTCCGCGCGCCTCGAAGCGCTGGCCAAGTCATTCTCGCAATTCGGGCGCCTGCCCGAGGGTCCGGCGGCGCCCGTGGACTTGGGGGAACTAGCGCGGTACCACGCACGGGCGTCGGTACCCGAAGACATGCAGGTCGAAGTGACCGTGGAAGACGATGTGCCGATGATTTCC
The DNA here is from genome assembly GCA_031401495.1 of Gemmatimonadota bacterium. Lineage (GTDB taxonomy): Bacteria > Gemmatimonadota > Gemmatimonadetes > Gemmatimonadales > Gemmatimonadaceae > DASPMP01. The sequence continues at coordinate 42,183 of JANNRQ010000100.1, read as the reverse complement.
GGCCACCACGACGCCATCGGGCGGGCGCTGTCCAACGTGATCCTCAACGCAGTTGATGCCTGCCGCGGCGGCGGGGCGATCGCCGTGAATGTTGGGCGTCTGCAATCGAACGGCCGCCAGTCGGTGGCGATCTCGGTGCGTGATTCCGGCAGCGGCATTTCGTCGGACCGGCTCTCCCGTATCTGGGAACCCTACGTCACCTACAAGTCGGGCGGCACCGGACTGGGCCTCGCGATCGCCCGGCAGACCGTGCTGGCGCACCACGGCGATGTGACCGCCGAAAGCGAGCCCGGGCGCGGCACGACGATCCGGTTCATTTTTCCTGTCCCGGCCAAGTAGCCACCTCCCGCACCAGCGCCAATGCCGACGGTCCTGATCATCGACGATGAGCCGAACATCCGCCGCATGGTGGGGGCGCTGCTTGGCGCCGAGGGCTACGACGTACGGGATGCATCCGACGGCGTGACCGGAATTTCGCGGGCAACCGACAACGAGCCCGACGTGGTGCTGCTGGACTTGATGATGCCGGGCAATCTCGACGGCATGCAGACGCTGGAGCGGCTGCGCGCGGAGATCCCGGATTCTCCGGTGGTGATGATGAGCGGCAAGGCCGGGCTGAGCGACGCGGTGAGGGCCACGAAGCTCGGCGCGTTCACGTTCCTGGAGAAGCCCCTGTCGCCCGAAGGCGTGTTGCTGGCGATGGCGTCGGCCATGGAGCTGCGTCGCGCCCGACTGGAGGCGCGCGCGCTGCGCGCCGACCTTGGGCTCACCGGTGAAATGGTGGGCGACAGTCCCGGGCTGCAGCAGGTACGCGACCTCATTGCGCGTGTGGGCCCGACGGACTCGCGCGTACTGATAACGGGGGAGTCGGGGGTGGGCAAAGAGCTTGTGGCCGCGGCGATGCACGCCATGAGCCCGCGCCGCGACAAGACATTCGTGCGCGTGAACTGCGCCGCGATTCCGCGCGACCTGGTGGAAAGCGAGATGTTCGGCCACGAGAAGGGCTCGTTCACGGGCGCGACAGATCGCCGCATTGGCCGGTTCGAGCTGGCGCACAACGGAACACTGTTGCTGGACGAAGTGGGCGACCTGGGCCCCGAAGCGCAGGCCAAGCTCCTGCGCGCCATCGAAGCACGCGAAATCGAGCGCGTGGGCGGCGGCTTGCCCATACGAATTGATGTGCGCATCATCGCCGCGACCAACAAGGATCTCTCGCGCGCAGTGACCGAGGGCAAGTTCCGCGACGACCTGCTGTTTCGCCTGAACGTGATCCCGGTGTCAGTTCCACCGCTGCGGGACAGGCCCGGCGACATTGCCCAGCTCGTACGACACTTCTCGGCGCTGCACCACGTTCGCACCGGGCAGGCGCCACCGCGCTGGACGCCCGATGCGATTTCCGCCCTCCACCGCTATCGCTGGCCCGGAAACATCCGCGAGCTGGCGAACATCGTGGAGCGTCTGTCGATCCTGCACGGCGGCACTGACGTGAACGAAGAGGCGGTGCGCGGTGTACTGCCGGTCGAGCGGGCCGCGGTCACGACGCCGCTTCCCGATCCGACATCACTGGACCACTCGTTGAGCGACACGCTGGACGATTACGAGCGGACGCTGATTTCACGCGCCCTGTCGATGGCGGGCGGCAACGTGGCCGAGGCGGCCCGGAAGCTGAAGACGGACCGGCCGAATCTCTACCGCAGGATGCGCCGCCTTGGTCTGGGAACGGATCAGTGAACGCAGACGGACACAGGACGTGTTGCCACCGGAGGACATACAGTGAGAACGCCCAATCACGGGTGCGGAGCTAAGTGCAATGGCGGACAGTCCTTCCAGCACGTTGAAACCCCGGTACGCCGACTGCTGTCAGTCCAGTCGGAACCTGACCCCCGGGAGATCGCATGCGTAGTCTGACACTCGTCATCGCCGCCACCCTCATTGCCAGTGCAACCAGCTCGGCATCCGCGCAGCGCCGCGTGGAAACCGGGGGGCGCTCCGGCCTACCGCGCGACGTTGCGCGCGAAGCCACGCGGATGTTCAACGAAACGACGGCGCTACGATCAACGGAGCGACTCGTCATAGACGAAGAACGCACGATCGACGGTGACATCGCCGTCCTGAACGGTCCCCTCCTTCTGAGCGGACGAGTTCGTGGCCGCGTCGTTGCGATCAACAGCGATGTGGTGCTGCGCCCTTCCGCGCGGATCGAAGGCGACTTGTGGGTGGTGGGCGGCGAAGTCGAGGGGCGGCATGCTGCGTATGTCGGCGGCGAGATCCGCATCTACCGGCAGGCGCTGCAGTACACGCGCGAAGGCGACCGCATTTTCGAGGAGCGAGCGTCCTCGGACACCAGTGACGAGACCGACTGGTGGCGGCGATGGGAGCGAACCCGGCGCAGCGGCAGCAAGCTGCAGATCGCGAGCGCCGGCGCCTACAACCGAGTTGAAGGTCTGCCGATCAACCTCGGGCCACAGATCTTCTGGAACGACTCGTGGGGCAGCGCGCGACTCGACGCATACGCAGTCGTTCGCACCGAGACGAGCTTCCAGGGCGACAAGGACGACGTCGGCCACAACGTGAACCTCGAGTTGCGACTCGGCCGGCCCGGGGGCCTGCTGCTGGGTGGTCGCGCCTTCAACATCGTAGAGCCGACGGAGACCTGGAGGCTGACGGATCTGGAAGTGTCGATGGCTGCGTTCCTCGCGCGCCGCGACTACCGCGACTACTACGAGCGCCGCGGGGGCCAGGTTCGCGCCGGCCTGTTCGTTCGCAAAGGCATCGAGGTGACCGGCGCGTACAGTGATGAGCGGTGGGGGTCGCGAGTTGCCACGACACCGTGGACACTGACCCGCCGGACCGTCGGCTGGCGCCCGAACCCGGTTTTCGACGAGACGCGGTTGCACCTGGTCAACGGCACGATCAAGGTCGACACGCGGAACGACCCGCGAAACCCGCGGTCGGGCTGGTTCATGCTGGGAGACTACGAACAGGGCACGGGCACCGTGAGTGCATATGCGCCGCGCTCTTCGCCGGTGGGGCTCGCTGCCGGCACCAACATCGAGTACTCGCGCGTGTTTGCCGACCTGCGGCGCTACAACCGCATTTCACCCAATTCGCAGTTCAACGTGCGCGTGGTGACCGGCGGCTGGGTGAACGGCGATCCGATGCCGCTGCAACGCCGATTCTCGCTGGACGGCGCCGGTTCGATGCCCGGCTATGACTTCCATTCGCCCAACGCGCTGCGCGAACTCACGTGCACCACCGGATCGCACGTCCCGGGCATTCCCGGCCAGTGTGACCGCATGGCGCTGGCACAAATCGAGTACCGCGGCGACCTGCGTTTCAACCTGTTCACCGACTGGGACAACGATGACTACCAGCGGAATTCCCATGGCGGTGGGTGGGTGTTCTTTGCTGACGCCGGCCGAGGATGGCTGGTGGGCACTCCGGGTGATTCCCTGACGTTCGACAAGAACAAGCTGCCGCCGTTGTCGACATTCAGGACGGACCTTGGCATCGGCCTCGACTTCTCGGCGGTCGGCATCTACATGGCCAAGGCCATGAATGCGCCGACGCGGGAGCCGGTGAACTTCTTCCTTCGCATTCGACACAGATTCTGAGCCCCCTTCGGGTTCGCCATGCGCTGGCGGCGCTGAGTCTTGCGGTCGCTGCGCCAGCCTTGGCGCAGCGGGGGCCGCAGCTTGCCGTGTCGGTAGTCAATGCGCCCGCCGGCGCGAGCATCACGGCCCGCCGCATGTTGAGCATCGGCAAGACGCGCGAGCTGCTGCTGAACGGATTCCCCGCGGCGTTTCGCTTTCGCCTGGAGTTGTGGCGAGAGGGAAGATTCTTCGACAACCTGGACAGCGCGGTGACGTGGAACGTGCTGGCGATGTACGACGCGTACTCGAAGACGTACCAGATCGTGCGCCGAGGCGCGCGGGACACCGAGTCGCAGGGTCCGTTCCAGACGATCGAGCGAGCCGAAGCAGCGCTGGAAGCGACCCTGCCGGTGCATCTGCCCCCGACCCGCAGCGGCGCGTCGTACTACTACAACGTCGTGTTGGACATCGAGACACTCTCGTTCACCGATCTTGATGAACTGCAGCGCTGGTTGCGGGGCGACCTGCGGCCGGCCGTTCGCGGCGAGCGCGATCCCGTGTCAGCAGTGCGGCGCGGCATCGGCACGCTGCTCTCGCGCATGCTTGGCGGCGAGCGACGCCATTTCGAAGCCAAGTCCGTCAGTTTCCGCGGCTGACGCCACGGCACCCGGCCTAGTGGTGCTTGCCGTGGTGCGGACGCGGCGCGTGCTGCTCTGACTCGAGCTCCTTGAGCTGATGCAGTACCTGGTCGCCGTAGAACGTCTTGATGTACTTCGCCTGAATTGCGGTCAGGCGGCGCACCGCCCAGCTGAGATGCACGAAGTGCGGCTCGACCGGACTCGAAAGCGGATGCATCCCGATTTCCCCGGGAAGCCGGTTGCCCTTGCGCGTGTTGCAGGGGCTGCACGCCGTAATGACGTTGGTCCAATCGTTTGTGCCGCCGCGTGACAACGGAACCAGATGGTCGCGCGTCAGTGATTCGCGCGGACGGAACTCCGTCATGTGCCGGCCGCAGTACTGGCAGCGGTACTCATCGCGCGCGAACAGGAACGTGTTGGTGACGTGACGGCGGAACCGGCGCGGCACGTGCACGAAGCGCGTGAGGCGAATGACTGCGGGACGCGGCAGGCTGAGCCGCTCCGACCGCACAATCCGGTCGTCGTCGGCCTCCACTATCTCCGCCTTGCCGTCGATGACCAGACGGAGGGCGCGCTTCATCGGAACCATGGTCAGTGGCTCGAACGACGCGTTGAGGGCGAGACATCCCACGATCATCTGTTTAACCTAGCGACCGGCCATTGCCGGTTGCGGAACCGGCGTCAGCCAGTGGTGGCGGTCCTTGATCTGGCCGCGCGCGATGCCGAGGTACTGGTTCTGGAGTTTGAGCGTGACCGGGCCAGGCTTGCCGTTGCCAACGTCGATGCGATCAACTGAAGTCACGGCGGTCACTTCGGCGGCAGTACCGCAGAAGAAGACTTCGTCGCACGTGTAGAGGAACTCGCGCAGGATCGTCTGCTCGCGCACGTCGATGTTCAGGTCGGCGGCCATCTTCATGACCGTGTCGCGGGTGATGCCGTGCAGGATGCCGGCGGCATCGGGCGCCGTGTACAACACGCCGTCCTTCACGCAAAACACGTTCATCCCGCTGCCCTCGGAGAGATAGCCGAAGGTGTCGAGCATAATGCCTTCGTTGTAGTTGTCGGCGACGGCTTCCATTTTCGCCAACTGCGAACTGAGATAATTGCCGCCCGCCTTGGCCATCGTGGGGTTCGTTGACGGCGCTGGCCGGCGCCACGAAGAAATCCGCGCACTGACGCCCTTGGAGATGCTGTCGTGCCCGAGATACGGCGACGACGGGATCGTGATGACGAACGTCTCAATCGTGGCGTTCGGCGCATAGACACCGATGGATTGTCCCGTGCGAATCACCAACGGACGCAGGTACGCGTCCTTCAGGTCGTTCGCGGCAAGCGTGTCCACCATCGCCTGCGTGATCTCATCCGCGGAGTACTTGAACGCCATCCGATAAATGCGGCAGGAGTCCACCAGGCGGCGCGAGTGCTCCTTCGCCCGAAAAATCGCGCCGCCATTCGGGGTTTCGTACGACCGCACGCCTTCGAACACGCTCGAGCCATAGTGAACGACATGGCTCATGATGTGGATGTTGCAGTCATCCCAATTGATGAGCTGACCGTCGCGCCAAATCTTGAGTGCGGAGTTCGACTTCGGTGCCATGTCAGTCCCTGTAAGTGCGAAGCGTGATTCTAAGCGCGCCGGCGTGACGGCGCTATTCGGACTGCGCCCACTCGCGCATGCGCCGCGCGATGTCGTCGATACGCGATATGAGCCCGTCGTCCGGCGCGACGACGCCAGCGCCTGTGACGAGAACCCGGCCAGCGACCGTGACCAGACTCGCGTGCGTGCCCGGGAGCGCGAAGACAAGCGCGGCAGCCGGATCGTGCACCGGTCCACGCTCCGGCGGAAACGGAAACGCCGCGAGATCCGCGGCCTTGCCGGGTTCGAGCGACCCAATTTCATCCTCGAGCCCCAGCGCGCGGGCGCCGCCGATTGTCGCGAGCGCCAGCGCAGCACCGGCGTTGAGCACGTCGTGCCGTCCCGCGGCGGTACGATGCGCGAAAACCGCCGCGCGCGACTCGGCGAGGAGATCCATCCGGTTGTTGCTCGCCATCGAATCAGAGCCGAGACCCACAGCGAGACCGGCGTCCTGCATCGCCAAGAGCGGCGCCACGCCATGACCCAGCTTGGCGTTGGATACCGGACAATGCGCAACGCCGCAGCCGGCGCGCGCCGCCATCTGAATGTCAGCGTCGTCAATGCGAACGCAGTGAATCAGGAGTGGCTTGCGTTGCAGAACGCCGGTTTTCTCGAGCAGCTCGATGCCAGATCGTGCGCGCGCGTCCACGCCGATTCCCCGCCGACGCAATGCGTCCGCAAACACGCCGGCGCCTTTGAGCACCAACTCCTGTTCGTCATGGCTTTCGGCGATGTGAACCGCGATCGGCAGGTTGTTTCGTTCCGCGTACTCTGCGACGGAGCGGTACAGCGCGTCGCTCACGGTGTACGGCGCATGTGGTGAGACGCCGATGCGCACGAGCGGCGTCGCGCGGCCACGCAACGCGGCAATCTTGACGGCAAGGTCCGCCATCGAGATCGCGGCAACGGCCGGGTCAGGGCCGAACACTTCCTGATACATGATGCCGCGCACGCCGGCTTCAAGCATCGCGTCCAGCGCAACGCCCGAATCGCACGTGTCCGCGTACGTCGTGATGCCGGACAACAAGCCCTCGCGCACGCCGAGTCGCGCGGCGTCCAGCATCCGGGCCCGATCGAAGACAGCCTTCTTTACCGCCTGAAGCCGCGTGATCCAGCGCGCGAAATCCAGGTTCTCGAGAAACCCGCGCAGCGCCGTGAGCTCGAGGTGTGTGTGCGCGTTCACCAGCCCGGGCATGAGCGCCGCATCACCGAGGTCCGTCAGTGCCCCGGCGGGCGCGGCCGCGCGCGCGCCGACCCAGGCGATGCGATCGCCGTCGACGGCGACAACGCCGTCCTCGATGGGCCGCGTCGTGATCGGCAGTACCCACCGCGCGCGGTACAGGATCACGCTACGGCGGCGGGCGGCGGCGGGCGGTGTCCGGGCGCGCGGGCGATGCTGCGGTATCGATCGTCATCCCAGGCATGAGGCTGCAGGCGATCGAGGGCTCCGTGCCCGAAATGAAGAACTCGGTTGCCTCGATGCCGGGGCAGTCGCGCGTCCACAGCGTGTTCGAGAGGAGGTCCACGGTCTTCGACACGATCGCGGCCGGACGCGGCCAGTCCGGTGGTGCGGGCTTGCGACGATAGACCTCGTTCATGAACGCGGTCCACGCGGGTGCCGCGAGGACGCCGCCTTGAGCGTTGTCCTTGATGCGAACGGGATTGTCGAGTCCGATCCACACTCCGGCAACGAGGTCGCTGGTGAATCCGATGTACCAAACGTCCGTGCCGTCGTTCGTCGTGCCGGTTTTTCCGCCTGACGGAAGCTTGAATTGCGCACCAACGGTTGAGGCCGCGCTCCCGCGCCTCACGACGTCCTTCAGCATGTCCACCATGAGCCATGCCTCCTCGGGCGCGAGCACGGGCACTCGAACAGGCTCGGGCGTCCAGAGCACCTCGCCCTTGGCAGTCTCTACCTTGGTGATGCCCATCGCGTGCGCCTGGGTGCCGAGCGTGGGAAACACCGAGTAGGCCGCGACCATTTCGAGTGGGTACACGTCGGCGGCGCCAATGTGGATGGACGGGTACAGCGGAATGGTCGTGCTGATGCCGAGGCGGTGCGCCATGTCCACGACGGTTTGCTCGCCGAGTTCCATGCCGAGCCGGACCGCGGGGACGTTGCGCGACTCGTACAACGCTCGGCGCATCGGAATCTGGCCCTCGAACTGGAGATCGTAGTTCTGCGGACCCCACGTGTCGCCCTGCACCATCGGCAGGACGAGCGGTGAGTCGTCGAGGATGTAGGTGGGTGGGCGGCGGTGCTGCACCGCGGCGGCGTAGACGATCGGCTTGAACGTTGAGCCCGGCTGACGCCTGGCCTGCACGGCGCGATTGAACTTCGAGTCCGAGAAATCGCGTCCGCCAACCATCGCGCGCACGGCGCCGGTGCGGGGATCCATCACGACGAATGCGCCCTGCAGGTACGGCGAGTTGCGTGTGTCAGCGTCGCTCGCGTTCGCCAGGTAGGCCTCGTACGTCTGGTGGTTGAACGGCCCGTAACGCTCGGCCTCGATGGCGCGAAGCTGGCGTTCAAGCGCGCGTTCGGCGGCAGACTGCAGCTCAAGATCGAGGGTCGTGTACACCTTAAGACCTTGCTCGTACAACTGGGCACCGAACTGCTGGTCGAGAAGTTGGCGAATCCATTCGACGTAGTACGGCGCCACATCGCCGGACTCGTTGCGGTTGGCGAGACGCAACGGGTACGCCTTGGCGACGCTCGCGTCCGCGTCGCTGATGAGGCCGTGACGACGCATCACTTCGATCACGGTATTGCGCCGCTGGATGGCGCGATCAGGATAGCGGCGCGGGTTGTAGCGGCCGGGGGCCTTTGGGAGCGCCGCGAGCGTCGCGACCTCGGGCAGGTTCAGCTGACGGGCCGACTTTCCGAAATAGCGTTGCGATGCGGTCTCAACTCCGTGCGCGCCGTTACCGAGGTCGATCTGGTTGAGGTACAGCTCGAGGATGCGGTCTTTGGAAACGGCCGCCTCGACGCGTCGCGCGACCTTGATCTCCTTGAGCTTGCGTGTGAGTGCCGACACACCGGAACGCTCTCGGCGGTTGATTTGCTCCGGGAAGATGTTGCCGGCGAGCTGCATCGTGATCGTGGAGAAGCCCTGACTGAAGCTCATCGTCTTCAGATTCGCCAGAATCGCGCCCGGAATGCTGAAGAAGTCGATCCCGCCATGGCTGTAGAAGCGCTTGTCTTCCACGACGAGGAACGCGTCGCGCAGCATCGGCGGGATTTCCGCGAGCGGCAGCAGCGTGCGGCGCTCGAGCCCGATTTCCGCGATGAAATGCCCGTCGGCCGAGTACAGCTTGGACGTCTGGCGCGGCCTGTACGTCTGGAGATCGTCCATGGCCGGGCAGCTGCGGCCGCGGCACACCAGGGTCCAGCTTCCGAAACCGATGCCGGCGCCGAACGAAAGCGCGAACGTCGCCGACAGCAGCAGCCGTCGAGTCAGGTTCGGGTTTCGCTTCCAGAACCCCGTTGGTTTTGCAACGCGGTACGTCGGTCTCGGCATCAATGGAGATAGTAACTGACATTCATACAGGTCGCGCCTAAGTTAGGTCCCATGCCGCCGCACCCACTCCTCGAAGAATTGCAGTGGCGCGGGCTTCTCCATCAGCAGACTGAGGGACTGTCCGCGGCGCTCAGCGCCGGCACCGTCTCCGGCTATTGCGGCTTCGATCCGACGGCGTCGAGCCTGCACGTTGGCAACCTGGTTCCGGTCATGGGGCTCGTGCACCTCCAGCGGCACGGGCACCGCCCGGTATTTCTCGCCGGCGGCGGCACGGGCATGATCGGCGACCCGAGCGGCAAGTCGAGCGAGCGGCCGCTGCTATCAGCGGACGAGATCGCCGAGAACACGCGTCACATCAGCCGACAGCTCGAGAAGTTCGTGGACACGAGCGGGAAGAACGCAGCGCTGATGGAGAACAACGCCACCTGGCTGGCGCCGCTCAAAGCCATCGAGTTCATGCGCGACGTGGGCAAGCACTTCTCCATCAACATCATGATGCAGAAGGACTCGGTGAAGTCGCGGCTCGATTCGGGGCTCTCCTACACCGAGTTCTCGTACATGCTGCTCCAGGCGTACGACTACCAACAGTTGTTCGACCGGCACGGCGTGACGCTGCAGGTGGGCGGCAGCGACCAGTGGGGCAACATCACCGCCGGCATCGACCTCATCCGCCGCACGCGGTCCAAGGAGGCGCACGCGCTGACGTTCCCGCTCGTCACGACGGCCGCTGGCGCCAAGTTCGGCAAGACGGAAGCAGGCGCGGTGTGGCTCGATCCCGCGCTCACGTCGCCGTACAAGTTCTACCAGTTTTGGATCAACACGGACGACCGCGACGTCGGGCCGATGCTGCGCACGTTCACCCTCATGGCGCGCACAGAAGTCGAAGCACTCGACTCGGCGACGAAGGAAAAGCCCGAAGCGCGCGAGGCACAACGCGCCCTCGCGCGCGCCATGACGTCGCGATTGCACGGTGCCGATGCATCGAACGCGGCGGAGGAAGTGTCGGCACTGCTGTTCGGCAAGGGCGACGCATCGACGCTTTCACGCAGCGCGGTGAAGTTGCTGGAATCGGAGATCCCGGTATTTGCCGTGGCGAAGCGCGAGGGCGCCGACACGTTCGACGTCATCGACGCGATCTGCGGAGGCTCGGCCGCGATGTTCAAGAGCAAGGGTGAAGCGCGGCGAGCGCTCGAACAGGGCGGCCTGTATTTCAACGGCGCCCGGGTCGCTGCCGAACGCGCGCCACTCGAGGCGAGCTCTCTCTTGCACGGACAGTTCTTGCTCGTGCGAAAGGGCGCGCGGGCCTACGGACTGGTGAAGGTCGGCGGCTGAGGCCCATTCTATAGAATGGGCCTCTACCCAAGGTCGTTGAAGGTTGGCTCCCACCGGGTCTGGATAGTTGTGACGACATTGCCCGGCATCGCCTTGCTCGCCCAATCCGCCGACACTTTGCGGCTCGGACAGATCTCCGGCATCGTCCGAGACACAGCGGGCAACGCCATTCCGAACGTCGAGATCGTTTTCCGACCTTCGAGCCGTCGTCTGGTCACGACTGAGGACGGCCAGTTCATGGCCAGAGGCTTCACGAGCGGAACCCATGTCGTTCTGGCGCGTAAAGTCGGCTTCGTACCCGAGAGCATCATGGTTCGAGTTGCGGCGGGCGGTGCCGCCGAGGCTTCATTCGCCCTTCGCCTTCATGCCGAAGCGCTAGAAAGCGTGCTGGTGACGGCTCGAAAGCCAATCAGCGCGAAACTCCAGGGCTTCGAGGAGCGACGTCAGAGACGCAACGGCGGGCAATTTGTGACGCGAGAGCAGATCGAGCGCCGCGGCTCGATCGCGACTGCCGACGTCCTCCGATACGTCCAAGGCATCAAGATGGTGGACAGCATGGGAGTGACGATCGCGATCTCGACGCGCGGCGCAAAAGTCAACTTCTTGATTCCGAAGCAAGTCGAAGCATGCGTGGTGCGGGTCGGCGTCGATGGGTCCATCAAGGACCCGATGTTCAGCGTGAACCAGATTCCGACGAGGGATATCCACGGAATTGAAGTCTACGCCGGCGCGGCATCCATGCCCCCAGAGTTCAACTCCACCGTCGGCCGAAACGCACAGTGCGGCTTGATCATGATCTGGACGCGCACGCAGTAAGGAAGCGCTAGAGAGCGCTCCAGAAGGTCTCAAGCGCTTTGCGGATTTCATCTCGGGTGTTGTACAGGTGCGGTGCAAGTCGAATCGCTCCTTCACGCAGGGAGTGGACGACACCGGCCGCCTTGAGCGCCTCGCTGACTTTCGCGCCGTTCTCCGGCCGCAGCGTGACAATGCCCGCGCGCTGGGCGGGATCGGGCGACGTCAACACCTGCACGCTCGCGCGCCCGTCGTTGAGCTTCACCATTTCGGTGACGAGCGCGTTGACGTGCGCCTCGGTGTTCGCCGGGCCAGCATCGATCAGGATCTCGAGGCTGGCGTTCATCGCCGCGAAATCCTGGAACGGCAGCGTGATGAACTCGAAGCGGCGGGCGTCGTCGCGCCACGTGGAATCGAATTCGAGCAGGCGGTTGAAGTCATCCGTACCGCGCGGCGACATCCAGCTCACCGGTGACGGTTCGAGCTTGGCGATCATGTCGCGACGCACGTAGACGAACCCGCTTCCCCATGGCGACAGCAACCACTTCTGGCTGCCGCACGCGAAGACATCCACCAACCCGTGACTCAAATCCAGCGTGCACGGCCCCAGGCCTTGAATGCCGTCAACCACGAAATACGCACCATGCGCGCGGCAGGCTCGGCCGACTTCCTCGAGGTTGACGCGATAGCCCGTGAGGAAATCCACCCACGACGCCGCGACACACTTCACTTTCGGATCGGCGAGCGAAGCGATCAGCACGTCCTCGACGCGCTGCGAGCGCTGCAATGGCAACAAGCGGTACTCGAGACCCCGCGCTTTGGCCGCTCCCATCCACGGATACACGTTGGCGGGAAACTCTCTGTGCGGCGTGACGATTACGTCCCCTTTGGTCATCGGCAGCGAGCGCGCGGCGAGGTTGATGCCATAGCCGGTGTTCGTGGCGAGAGCGATTTCGTCCGAACCAGCGCCGATCAGCGTGGCGATCAACTCACGCGAGCGCGTCAAGGTGCCGAAGTTGACCTCGTCCTTGAGCTTGTGCGGCGTGGCGCGCAGCCGCGCCCACTCCGTGAGCACGTCCACTGCGCGCTGCGGCAGTGGGCCGGTCGACGCCGCGTTCAGGAAGACCGCGTCGCCCGTGAGCATCCACGGGAACTCCGTCTTTCGCAACGCCTCGACGTCGAGGCTCATGCACGCACCTCGCGGGTGACGCCACCCGCGCGCGGGTCCATCGCGTCGCGCAGCGCATCACCGAGGAGATTGAAACCAAGCACCGTTGCGCCGATCGCGAGGCCCGGAAAAAGCGAGGTCCACGGCGCGGTTCGCAGCTGACTCAGGTCTCGGCCGTCCGCGATCATCGATCCCCAACTGGGAGTTGGGGGCTGAACTCCGAGCCCGAGGAATGAGAGCGCCGCCTCCGCCATGATCGCGCCGGCCACGCCGAGCGTTGCGGCGATGAGCACCGGCGCCACGACTGCCGGCAGAACGTGACGGGCTATCACGCGCAGCGCCGGCGCGCCGAGCGCGCGTGCCGCTTGGATGAACTCGAGCTCGCGGATCACAAGCACTTGTGCGCGAACGAGCCGAGCCATTCCGGCCCAACCGACGAGTCCAATCGTGAGAAACACCACGGTGAGGGACGGCTGGAGCGCCGCGACAAGCGCCACCAGCAGCAGCAGCGTCGGGAACGCGAGCGTGACGTCGGCCAGTCGCATGATGACTTCGTCGATCCAGCGACCATAGAAGCCCGCGATCACGCCAAACACCACCCCCAGCGTCAGGGCAATTCCCTGCGAGACCAGACCGACCGCCAGCGAGACGCGCGCTCCGTGGACGAGCCGCGACCATACGTCGCGCCCCTGCACATCTGTGCCAAACCAGTGCGACGCACTTGGCGGCAACAGCTGATTCGCGAGATCGATGGCAATCGGGTCGTGGCGCGCGAGCAACGGCGCGAGCACCGCGGACACGGTCATCGCGATGATCACGCCGGCGCCAAACCACGCGCGCCGGTCGCGTTTGAGGAGCACGCTGACGCGGTTCACAGCGGGTTCCCGAGTTCGGGCGGCGTTCCCGGCAGCTGATGCTTCCAGCGGCGGTGATGCCAGAAGTACTGCTCAGGAGCCCGACGCACCCATTGCTCGAGTACGACCGTGCAGTCGGTGACGATGCGATCCACGTCGACGTTCTTGTCGCCGGTCTCGTTCACCGGTACGCCGTCGAAATGGATCGTGAAGCGGCCATCCGGCTTTCGCAGCGCAACCATGAACACGATTGGCGAACCGAGCCTGAGCGCGAACGTCGCCGCGCCGCGCGGCGTCTTTGCCTGTCGGCCGAAGAACGGCACCCACGTGGACGCAAGGCCGGCGGCGCCCTGATCCATCACGAACCCGACGGCAGCGTTGTCGCGCAGCGCCCGCGGCACGCGCTTCACCGCGTCGCCGTCCCAAATGGGTTTGATGCCGAGGCGCTCGCGCGTGCGCGCGAGGTACGCGTCAAACAGCGGGTTCTCCTGCTGGCGCGTGACGGCTTCGAGGCTCACGCCGCGCGCGGCGAGGTAAGCGCCGGAGAGTTCCCAATTGCCGAGGTGCCCCGCCACGATGATCACACCGCGCTTCTGTGCCAGTGCGCGCTCGACCACGTCCCAACTGCTGCACGGATCGAACAACGCGAGGATCTCCTGGCGCGAGCAACGGGCCATGACAGCGGTCTCGATGGACGTGCGGCCCAGACTTTCGTACGCTGCGCGCGCCGTGGCTTTCACCCGCTCAGCGCTCCAATCCGGGAACGCGGCCTCAATCTGGCGTTCAACGATGCGCCGCCGAATACCGAGTGGCGCGTACCCGAGCAGCCCAAGCCGCGCGCCGAAGTTGCTGGCCGCATGGAACCCCAGCGCGCCGAACATCGCGAACGCACCGCGCATCGCGCCGTACTGAACCCGGTGCCGCAGGACAACGGCCCGCGCGGTCACGACGCTTCGCCCTGCTCCGCCGGCGGCTTGAATTGCATCTCGTGCAAGCGATGATAGAGCCCGTGCTTGGCGAGCAGTTGATCGTGTGTTCCACGTTCGACGATGCTGCCGCTGTCCAGGACGAGGATCTGGTCGGCATGCGCGATGGTCGAGAGCCGGTGCGCGATGACGAATACGGTTCGCCCTTCGAGCAAGCGGCCGATGGCTTCCTGCACCAAGCGCTCGGACTCGGTGTCGAGCGCGGAGGTCGCCTCGTCGAGGATCAGCAGCGGCGGATCTGACAGCAATGCGCGCGCGATCGCGAGCCGCTGGCGCTGCCCACCCGACAGGCGCGTGCCACGTTCGCCGAGCACGGTGTCGTAGCCCTGCGGCAACTGCATGATGAACTCGTGGGCGTTGGCGTCCTTGGCCGCGCGCATGACAGCGTCACGGGACCGCGAACCGGCGGCGCCGTAGGCGATGTTGTTCACGACCGTGTCGTTGAACAACACGGTGTCCTGGCTGACGATGCCGGTGAGCGCGCGCAGCGCGTCGAGTTTGATCTCGCGCGTGTCTACGCCGTCGAGGATGATGTTGCCCGACAATGGTTCATAGAACCTGGGGATGAGGTCCACGAGCGTGGACTTGCCGGCGCCGCTCGGACCAACGAGTGCCACCACATCGCCGCGCTTGGCAACAAACGACACCTCGCGCAGGACAGGGTCTTTCTCGTACGCAAACGTCACGTTCCTGAATTCGAGCGACTGCGACAGCGCTGCGGTGGTTCTCGTGCCGCGGTCCGTCTGCGTTTCGGTCTTGTGGTCCAGAACCACAAACAGGCGCTCCGCGGCCGCAAACGATTGCTGGGCGATGTTCGGCAC
The DNA here is from genome assembly GCA_031401495.1 of Gemmatimonadota bacterium. Lineage (GTDB taxonomy): Bacteria > Gemmatimonadota > Gemmatimonadetes > Gemmatimonadales > Gemmatimonadaceae > DASPMP01. Next base: position 26,842 of record JANNRQ010000100.1, on the reverse strand, counting down.
CATCGAGAGCTGCTTGAGCGGGGGCAGCAATCGCGTGACCATGATCATGAAAGTGATGAGCTCGGTGCCCGTCATCCCCTGCTGCCCCTGCAACACCGCCTGCGCACCGATCCAGAGGACCAGGAGCGCGATGCTCGTACCAATAAGCTCCGTGAGTGGTTGCGACAGGAAGGACAACCGGTTGATGCGGCGCGCGCCGGTGGCGAACACCGCGCTGGCACGCATGAAGCGTGTGTCCTCATACGGCTCACCGCGGAACGATTTCACCAGCCGCACACCGCTGATGACTTCCTGGAGTACGCTGGTGATCTCGCCGTACTCGTTGCGCAGCACACGATGCCCTTTCCGCAGTCGGCGCAGGATAGGCTGCAGCGCCAGCGTGAGCAGCGGCGCAATCACGAGAGCCACCAACGTGAGCCGCACAGAGAGCGTGAACAGGACCACGACGCTCACCACCAGCATCGTGGCGTGCTGGAGCGTGCGGGTCACGACTTCCGTGATGACCGCACGCGTCTGTTCGGTGTCGGCCAGGACCGTGGACATGATTTGGCCGGTCTTGTTCTTCTGGAAGAAGCCGATTGGCAGGCGCTGGAGGTGGCGGAACACCGCATCGCGCAGGTCGCGTGTCACGAATTCCTGCAGGCCCGCACCCAACTGCCCGCCCATCCACACGAAGATGTTCTTCGCCACCACCACGATCAGGATCACGATGATTACGGCGCGCAGCGAATCCATCGGCCGGGATTCGTCGAGCAGTGAGCCGATCAGCGTACGCTGTACTTCCGCGAGGTACCCCAGTCGCGGGGAGATCAGGTCCGGTTCCTGAAACAGGGCGTTCAGGAACGGGATCAGCAGCGTGAACGCGAAGGCGTCCAGCACCGCGGCCACGATGTTGCTTGCGATCGCCGCCGCCATGCGCCATGCGTGCGGCCGGAGGAACCACAGCAGGCGACGATAAAGGCCCATTGTGGCCCAAAGATAACCCCGACATTTTGAGCGCGTGCCTCAGACTACCGGCGCGCCGCGCGCACCGTACTCCCTGGAACCGGTCGCGTTCGCGCTCCCCGCGCTCGCCGCAATGAGCGGACGCGCGCCGCTGGGCGGCCCGCGAGAAGTCGCTCTCGCGTGTCTCTTGGTGGCCCGGCTCGTTGTCGACGCCCGTGACCGCCATCTTCCGCTCAGCCTTGAGCACCGGCGCTCCCGGGCAGCCGGCGCGCGCCAGTGGCTCGGCTCGGCGGCCCTCCCAGGGCCCGTTCGGGCGGCGCTGGTGCGGCTGGCGGAGGCCACCGGCAGTGACCAGGCGCACGCCGTGCAGTCGGCCCTGGACTCGGTGACTGCGGTCACCGCAAACCACCTTGAACCAACCGCACGTTTGGAATGGAGCAGGCTGGCGCAAGCCGTTGCGGAATAAGGCCGTTCGTTCCTTGCTGACCGCCGGAAAAACGGCGTATCTTGCCTTATGGCTCGGAGTACCGACATCTCACCGCTGTCCCAAGTCCTCGCCCGCGCTGACGCCATCGCTGATGGCGCGCGCCTGCCGGATACGATCGCCACTGGGTTTCAGAGCCTCGACCGCATTTTGGGTGGCGGTCTTCGCGGCGGCGACCTCGTAGTGCTCGGCGGCGACGTGGGCAGCGGGAAGTCCGCGCTGTCGCTCGCCCTCGCCGTGCGTGTGGCGCAGCGACGCTCGCCGGTAGCGTTTTTTTCGGGCGAAATGTCGACGGACCGCCTTCTCGAGCGCGCGCTCGCCATCGAAGGCCGCGTCAAGGTCGACGACCTGCGGGTAGGAGTCGTGAATGATCTCGCGCGCGCCTCCGTTGGCGCCGCAGCGGTTCGCCTGCGCGACGTGCTTCCGCGCTTTGAGACCATCCCGGCCGAGGGACTGCCGGGCATCTTCGAACACGTGGAACGACTGCGGCCCGACTTGCTGGTGGTGGATTCGCTCCAGTCGCTGTTGCGGGGCGAGCGCGCCACGACGGACGAAGATCTCGCCGAATCGGTGCGCCGCCTCAAGACGTTTGCAATTCAACGCGGCGTGGCGATCGTGGTTACTGCGCAGCTGCCGCACTTGGTGGCGCGCGACGATCGGCGGCCCCTTTTGGACGACTTCGGCGCAATGGGCGCCGTGAAGCATCACGCCGATGTGGTGCTCGCGCTGTTTCGCGAAGACATGTACGACCGGCGCCGCGAGATCGAGGGCGCCACCGAGCTGCTGGTTCGCAAGAACCGCAACGGCAGCACGGGGTACGTAGACTTGTATTTCTACGCACAGTGGATGCGGTTCGAAGACATGCTGGATCCGGACCGCTAGGAGGCACACGCAATGCGTCGCATCTGTTCGTTGGTGATGGTGGGTTTGGTCGCACTCGCGACACCGTCGGCGGGTCAGGACACTGACGCTGCCATGGCGAAGCTCGAGAAGTCGCGTCTGGCGCGCCCGAATAACCCGGCCATCGCGCGCTCACTTGGCATTGCCTACTACAAGGCCGACAAGCTCGCCGAGGCGCGGACGAACCTCGAGGCCGCCGTGCGCCTGGATCCGCGTGACGGCGCCGCTGCACTGTATCTCGGCTTGACCGCGGAAAAACAGAATGACATGCCCGGTGCGAAGGGCGCGTACGAGACCTATGTGAAGTACGGCAAGACGTCGAAGGTGCGGAAACAACTCGAGGCCCGGCTGGCTCACCTCACGCGCCAGGAGCTGCAGGCCTCAGCGAAATCGGCGGTGGCGCAGGAACAACAACTGACGACTCAGGAGGGCAGCATCACGACTGTCGCCGTGATGCCGCTGCGGTTCGTCGGCGCCGATACATCGCTTCAGCCGCTGGAACGCGGTCTGGCGGAGTTGATCACGACGGATTTGAGCATTACGGACCAACTCATCGTTGTCGAGCGCGCGCGGCTTGCGGCGCTGCTCAACGAACTCGCGCTGCAGAAGTCCGGCGCGACAGACTCGACCACCAACGTTCGCGCCGGCAAGTTGATTCAGGCCGGCCGCATCGTGAGCGGTCAGATCCTCCAGACCGCCGAACGCTTGCGCGTGGACGCAGCGATCGTGAATACGACCACGTCGCTCGTGTCCGGCGGCGCGTCCAACGAAAACGGGCTCGAGGAACTGTTTGATATCGAGAAGGCGATTGTGTTGCAGTTGTTCGACAGCCTCGGCGTGAAGTTGACGTCGGCGCAGCGGAAGCAGTTCGAGACCCGTCCGACGCGTTCACTGCCCGCGTTCCTCGCGTACAGCCGCGGCCTGACGTTCGAAGACGCCGGCCAGTACGACGACGCGGCACGGGCCTATCAGGACGCCTCCCGCATTGATCCGTCGTTCTTCCAAGCACAGATCAAGGGCGCCGCAGTGTCATCGGCGGCTGTTGGTTCCGCGCTGTCCGCGTCCGCCATCGAGAGCAACGTCGCCGGCACACCTGAAGCGAACGTGGCACAGAAGTCCGCCGACGGTCAGGCGCCACTGTCGCCGAACAACAGCGGCAGCGGCGCAGGCAGCATGGCAGACGGCGTGAATCCGTCGACCGCCGGCGGCGCGACGTCATCGGCTGGCGGCAGTTCGGGAGGCAGCACGACCGGCAGCGCGCCTGCCAAGGATCCCCTCGGCGCCGCGACCGGTGCTGAGTCCACGGCCAAGACCGCGACGGTGCGCATCGTGGTCAAGGTGCCGAAGCCATGAACGCCCGCCACGGATTGGCGTCGCTCAGCGCAGGAGCAGCGATCGCGTTGACCGCGTCGGCGACGACGATGGGGGCCCAGTCGTGGCGCCAATCGTCGGTGCGCATGGCTCCGCAGTCGTATTCGTACAGCATCAAGACGCCGATCAACGAGCAGGTTTCGCAATTCGCGTTTCCGATGTTCGTAACGGTGCCGGTCCTGCCGCAACTGCGCATTGACATCGGTTCGGCGTACGCGGTCGCACATCACGAGCGTCAAATTGCCGACACGTCCGGCGGATTCACGACAACGAAAAGCGACTTGAGCGGACTGACCGACACTCAGATCCGCGCCAACTATTCGCTGGGCGACGACTTCGTCGTCTTCACTGCGGGTGTGAACCTCCCAACGGGTTCGGCGACCGTGCGGCCCGAAGAACTGGAGGCTTCAACTCGCATCGGCAGCGACTTCCTGAGCTTCCCGATCTCCGGCTTCGGCAGCGGATTCGGAATGACGGGCGGCGTGGCGATCGCCAAGCCGGCGGGATCGTGGAACTTGGGCTTCGCCGCCTCCATGCGGTACGCGAGTGCATACGAGCCGTTCCAGGATGCTTCGGGCACGGCCACGAAATTCCAGCCGGGCCCCGAAATCCGCACGCGCGTCGGTCTGGATCATCCCCTTGGCGACGGCCGCATTTCCTTTGGCTTCACGTATTCGAAGTTCGGCGACGACAAGGCAAACGCGGCCACATTCAACACCGGCGACCGCTTCATCGGCTCGGTCGTGGTGAGCAGCGCCTTGAAGAACGGCGTGGACTATACGCTGGCTGTGTGGAACCTGTTCCGCACCGAGGGAACGCTCATCAACCAGAGCACCTCGCCTTCGGCGAACATCACGAACGCGATGATGTCCTTCGGCCTTCGCGGTCCGTGGGGTATGGGCGTTGAGCCGAGCGCGGAAGCGCGAGTGTTCACGCAAGCGAACGCGAAGACGAGTTTCATCACCAACTTCGGGATGCGCTTCATCATCAACCACGGCGCATGGGCAGTTGTGCCCGGCTTGGGCCTGTCACTTGGCTCGCTCGAGTCGGCGGTGGTCACAGGATTCCGGTCGACGCTGGCGATGCGCGTGGGGTACTAGGCCGCTCGGCTCTCGGCTTCCGGCGGCGCTCGAAATCGGGCGCCGCTTTCATTTCGGGCGTCGAGAACCCCAACCTTATATTCGGTTGTCGGGTGTGCGTCCCTGCACCCCGAACCCTGTAACCCGTACCCTGTCAGGTCCATGGCTGGTCACAGTAAATGGAAGCAGATCAAGCACTACAAGGCGGCCACGGACGCCAAGCGTGGTGCGCTGTTCACGAAGCTGATTCGTGAAATCACGATGGCCGCAAAGCTGGGCGGCGGCGATCCGGGCGGAAACGCGCGCCTTCGCGTTGCCATCGATGCCGCGAAGGCCAGCTCAATGCCCAAGGACAACATCGAGCGCGCCATCAAGAAGGGCACGGGCGAACTCGAGGGCGTGGACTATCAGGAAGTGACCTACGAGGGCTACGGCCCGGGCGGCGTCGCCATGGTCATCGCCGCGGTGACGGACAACCCGACGCGCACGGTCGCCGATGTCCGGCACGTCATGTCGCGCCTGGGCGGCAACCTGGGCACGCCGAACGCGGTCGCGTGGATGTTCGACAAGAAGGGCCAGCTCTCGATCGATGCCGGCAAGTACGACGAGGATTCGACGCTCGAGGCGGCACTCGACGCGGGCGCGGAAGACTTCGCGAAAGTCGACGACCAGTACATCGTTAGCACCTCGCCGGCGGACTTCCATGCGGTGAAGACAAAGCTCGAGGCCAAAGGCATCACGTTCGTCGAAGCAGAGCAAGGTGCGATGGTTCCAAAGAACATCGTGAAGGTCGAGGGCAAGACGGCAGAGCAGCTGCTCAAGCTCATGGAAGAAGTGGAGGGCCTGGACGACGTCCAGAAGGTGTGGGCGAACTTCGACATCGACTTCAGTCAGGTCGCGCACTAGCGACGTGATTGTCCTCGGGATCGACCCCGGCACTCAGGTCACGGGCTACGGCGTGATCCGCGGAGAGGGGTCGGCGGCAACACTGCTCGAGTGCGGCGTCATCAGGACACAGGCGAAGGATCCCCTTCCCACGCGACTGAACTCCATCCACGAGGGCGTGAGCGAATTGCTTGGCCGGCACCGCCCCGACTTCATGTGCGTCGAAGACGTCTTCTATGCCAAGAACGTGCGAACGACGGTGATGCTCGGGCACGCGCGCGGCGTAATCCTGCTCGCCGCTGAACAGCGCGGCGTGGCCGTGCGCGAGCTCACGCCGACCGCGATCAAGAAAGCCGTGGTTGGCACCGGCGCAGGCACCAAGGATCAGGTGCAGTTCATGGTCACGAAGCTTCTGCGGCTCAAGAGCGCCCCAAAGCCCGCCGACGCCGCCGATGGTGTTGCGGCGGCGCTGGCGTTCTTCCTCGGCGCGCATACGGAAAGGCTGAGGGCGCTCTCATGATTTCACAGGTCACGGGTACGCTGCTGTCGAAAGATCTGGACCGCGCGCACGTGATGACCGCGGGCGGCGTCGCCTACGAATTGATCATTCCGCTCGGCACGTACGAGGCGCTGCCACGGCCCAGCGAAAATTGCGTGCTGCACACGCACCTGGTCGTGAAGGACGACGGGTGGCAGCTGTTCGGGTTCAACACTCCCTTCGAACGGCGGGTGTTCCAGCGCGTGCTGGGTGCGAAGGGTGTGGGTCCGGCACTCGCGATCGGATTGCTCTCTTCTCTTTCTGCGGAACGATTGGTGCGCGCGATCCGGGAGAAAGACGTCGCCACGCTTCAGGGCGCACCGCGCGTAGGACGCAAGAAGGCGGAGCAGCTCATCCTCGACCTATCCGAGAAGATGGATGACTTGCTCACGGGACTTGGGACTCGGCACTCGGAACTCGTTGGGTCAAGTGCCGCGGAAGAAGCCATCCGCGCGTTGGTCTCATTGGGCTACTCGAGCCAGGACGCCGAGCGCGCGGTAAAATCAGCGCTCGACGCAAACGGACCAAACACGAGCACGCCGGATCTCATTCGCGAGGCTCTTGCCAAGGTGATCAATGCTCGGCGCTAAACGCACGGCGACGTTCACAGAGTCGGTGATCCGCGAGATGTCGCGCATCGCCAACCAGCACGATGCCATCAACCTGGCCCAGGGCTTTCCGGACTTCCCCATGCCGGAGCCCATGAAGGAAGCGGCGTGCGCGGCGATCAACGGCGACATCAATCAGTACGCCGTCACGTGGGGCAGCGCCGCACTGCGCATCGCGATCGCGGAGAAATACCGGAAGTGGTACAACATGAACGTCGACAAGGACACCGAGGTGACGGTCACGTGCGGCGCGACGGAGGCGATGGCGTCGGTGTTCATGGCGCTGATCGATCCGGGCGATGAAGTGATCATCCTCGAGCCGTACTACGAGAACTACGGTCCGGACGCGATCCTCGCGGGCGCCGCGCCGGTGTTTGTGCCGCTCGACTATCCGAACTGGACGCTGGACCTCGACCGGCTCAAGAAGGCTTTCACCAAGAAGACGAAGGCGATCGTCCTCAACACGCCGCACAATCCGACCGGCCGCGTGTTCACGCGCGCGGAGATGACGGCGATCGCGGACCTTTGCCAGAAGTACGATGTCTGGGCGATCACGGACGAACCGTACGAGCACATCCGGTTCGCCGGCGATCACCACGTGATGGCATCTCTTCCCGGAATGCGCGAGCGCACCATCACGATCTCGAGCCTGTCGAAGACCTTCACCTGCACCGGATGGCGGCTGGGATACGCGGTCGCCCCGCCGAAACAGACTGGCGCGATCCGCAAAGTGCATGACTTCCTCACTGTTGGCGCACCCGCGCCTCTCCAGGCGGCCGGCACCATCGGTTTCGCGTTCGACGCGGACTACTTCAATCATCTGGCCGCCGATTACCGCGCGCGCTACGCCGTCCTGGCGCCGGTGTTGCGCGACGTGGGGTTCCAGTTTGTGGAACCCGAAGGCGCGTACTTTCTCTTCTGCGACTTCTCGAAGATCAGCAAGATGGACGACGTCACTTTCGCGAAATGGCTCGTGACCGAAGTCGGCGTCGCGTCCGTTCCCGGTTCGAGCTTTTACCACAACAAGAAAGACGGCGCCAAGTTCGTGCGCTTCGCCTTCTGCAAGAAGTTTGAAACCATGAAGCGCGCCGCGGACAGGTTGTCCAAGCTGCCCCAGCACCTGTAGGGCATCGGTACGCTCAAGCAAAAAGGGCCCCGGCTTTCGCCGAGGCCCTTTTCACTTCCAGCAGCTGAACTAGTGTCCCAGTCCGAAAGCGCTGATCATCACGCCCGACTCGGTCGCGGCGCCGCGTTTTCGAACGGAGCCCGACAGGCCGATTTCGAGGCCAAGCAAGCGCACACCAAGACCAGCTGCGGCTTGCCATCCATCCGTCACTGACGCGACGCCAGCCCGGAGCGGGATGAACGGAAGGATCCGCAACTCTGCCCCAACGCCCATCCTGTTCTTCGGGCCGATGGAAATCGCGTCATCACCGCCCATCTGCTGATGCAAGTCCGCAGTGATGGTGAGGAAGCCCGTCGGCTTGAATGACATGCCGACATTGATCGCCGGCATGAACTTCTGACCGGCAATGCGCTCGCGCAGGGCCAGCGGAGCCTGCCCGTACGCCAGCGTTGTGTCGGTGCTGGAGTTCGAGTCCGCGTCAAAGTAGCCGCTCAAGGACGTGTACTCGAATTTGGTCGTGTCCCACTTGAAGCTGTTGAACACGTTTTCGATCAACGCGCCCACCTTCCAGCGTCCGACCTGCCAGGAGGCTGAGAGGTCTGCGCCGGTCCCAATACCGCCGACGAAACTGGAATCCTCCATCGGAGCAATCACCGGGAACGAGTAGTTCACGCTGCTTGTGCCAAAGACGCTGCCGCCGTCCTGCGCGATAGCCATCGTTCCGGCGACGACCTTGCCGGTAACGCCGATGGCGAAGTGCTCAGGCCCCAGCAAGCCGCCGGTAAAGCGCACCGGCAGCGGAAGCGCGAAGCTCACTGCGCCGGTGCCAAACGCGGCCGTCTCCATTCCAGTGCCCGCGAAGTCGAGCACCTTGGCTTGGCCGTTGTTGAGGCCCGCGTTGCCGAACATGACCGCTTCGAACATGTCCGGACTGAGATCCATGTTGACGTACTGGGAAGCGCCCAGCGAGAAGCCGATCGGTCCGATGCTCAACGCGATCACAGTGACTCCCATGTCCACACGGGTGCGCTGACGACCGGACGCCCGCACCAAGTCCACCCAGGACGACTTCACGGCCGAGTCTACCAGGAGGCCGCCGTAATCTCCCAGCATGCTGAATCCGACGGGATCCATGCCCACCGTTCCGCCGGCCGGGAGGAGGCCGATCGAGAGGAAGGGGCGCCCCGGCATCGCGAGATTTGCCGGGTTCCACGAGACGGCCTCATAGCCGCGCGCCATCGCGGTGTAGTTGCCGGCCATGCCGAACGCGGCCGCGCTGCTATTCGGCAGCTGGGCCGAGAGCACGCCCGCGCAGATGGAAATAGTTGCCGCGGAGACAACCACGCGGCGCATCACTGCTCTGTTTGCGCTCATGGTTACGCTCCGACTTTGATTTTCAAGATCAATCGATTGGCGATAGCGACTTCCTGTCTCGGTGTCACCGTTATCGGCGAGGCCGCCGTCACGTTACCGGTCAGCTTGATGCTCACCTTGTCGCCGCCGTTGAGCAGTTGCTGGGTTTCCGCGGCCGTAAGCATGACGCTGCGCACTCCCGTGCCGGACGGCAGCGAGATCACCTTGCTGATCTGCTGTGTCGGTGCCGGGCCCCATGCGAAAACCATGTTCAGGTTTCCCGTCACCGAGGTGAACGGGTTCGTGATCGTCATGTCGAGGCCGATGCCGGTCACGATGTCGCCGGTGGCAGCCATCTCGACGGAGTCAGCGCCGCCAGAATCAAACGTGCGGCTTGGGACATTCATGCTCACGGAAGCGACTTCCAGATTCGGGACCGACGCGGTGGCATTGAACGTCCTGCTGACATCGATCGGCACAAGGTGGTCGCCAATCGGCGAGGTGACCACGACATCCACCGTCAGGTTGGTAGTAACCGTGCCGGTGTTGAGGTTGATCGTGCGGTTGAGGGTCGATAAGGGAGCAAACGGCGTATTGCAGAGTGGTGATCCATTGGGGCACTGCGCTGCAGTCCCGCTCACCGCCGACGCGCCCTGCACCGAATCCCGACCCAACACAACGGAGCCGCTGCGAACCACAATTATCAGCTTGCCCTGCGGTGGCGAGCCGCCGCCCGTGTTCACGTACAAGGGGTCAAACGTCAGGCTGTTCGTAAGCGTGATGGCAATCTGACCCGCCGTGATTGCAGCAGAGACGATGTCCGTGGGCAGGGCAGTCGAGTTGCCCGGGTTCATTGTGAACGCCGGTTTGATCGCGTTCGTTCCGTTGAGCGGTAGGCACGCCGCGCAGTTCGGTCCAAGGATCGCCGAAATGTTCGTTGAGGCAACCGTAAGTACGAACGCACTCGAGTCAGGCTTGATCGTCACGGTGCCAGCGGGCAGCAGATTGGCCACGGACATGCGCGTGTCCGGTCCCGGCAGGTTCCACGTCTCTTCGAATTGCGGCGGATCGTTGCTGGCAAGGTTGGCCAGGTCGCATCCCAAGGCGACCATCGCCAGCCCAAGCAGCGCCGCTCGGCGGGGTAGTGCAGAAGTCATTCGTCGTCCGGCTTCGGGTGACTGGGATCGCAGCATCGCGGTCGGACGCGATCCCAAACAATGGCTGAGGAGTGTGGACTCGGCACTGACCTAAGTCAACGCCTTGCCGACTCACAATTTGGCGACACGTGTCCGACACAAGCGGTGACCAAAACCACAACGGCTCCGCTATCGGATTTCGGCATCTATTCGGCTATACTTCGCCGCGATGGATTCCTGGTCCGCCCACCCGCACACCGGTACCGTGTAGCGATGTCGCGTCCGGAAATCACCACACCAGAGGCGCTCTCGGACGAGTCCGTCGTCGAGCTGTCGCTGCGGCCGCAACGCCTCGCCGAATTTATCGGCCAGCAGAAGGTGAAAGACAGCCTTCGCGTGTGGATCGACGCGGCCAAAGCGCGACGCGAGCCGCTGGACCACTCGCTGTTCTTCGGACCGCCGGGATTAGGCAAGACCACCCTGGCCGAGCTCATCGCGCGCGAGCTGGGCGTGAACATCCGCGCGACTTCGGGACCGGCGCTGGAAAAGCCGGGCGACCTCGTTGGGACGCTCACCAATTTGCGCGCCGGCGACATCCTGTTCATCGATGAAATCCACCGGCTGCGTCCCATCGTCGAGGAGTTCCTCTATCCAGCAATGGAGGACTTCAAGATCGACATCCGCCTGTCCGAGGGACCCAAGGCGCAGACGATCACGATGCCGGTGGAGCCGTTCACGCTCATTGGCGCCACGACACGCTTTGGCTTGTTGACGCCGCCGATGCGCGCCCGCTTCGGGATTGTGGAGCGGCTGAATTACTACCCGGCCGAGGATCTCGAGATGATCGTGCACCGGTCCGCTGACGTCATGAAAGTCGAGATCGACAAGGGCGGCGCGACCGAGATCGCCAAGCGGGCACGCGGCACGCCGCGCGTCGCCAACCGGCTGCTGCGACGCATCCGGGACTACGCGCAGGTGCGCGCCGACGGCATCATCTCGAAGGCAGTTGCCCACGAAGGCCTGCAGATGCTTGACGTGGACGAGTTCGGGCTCGACGACATGGACGCGCGGATCCTCAAGACGATCATCGAAATGTTCGAAGGCGGACCGGTGGGCCTGAACACAGTCGCGGCCGCGGTCGCCGAGGATTCGAACACGATCGAAGAAGTGTACGAGCCGTTCCTGGTGCAGCACGGGTTCCTGCAGCGCACGTCACGCGGCCGGGTCGCGACTCCGCTCGCCTACCGGCACTTCGGATTCACCCCTCCGACGCCGGTTCCCGCTCAAGAGACCTTATTCTAGATGTCATCCCGAGCGTAGCGAGGGATCCGCAGTTTCCAACTTCAGATTCCTCGCTTCGCTCGGAATGACACCGTGAACGGGACCCGCACCAGCGACTACGAGTTCGAACTTCCGCCCGAACTCATCGCGCAGCAACCACTGGCGGAGCGTAGTGCCAGCCGGCTCATGGTGGTGCATCGCACGGATGGTCGCATCGAGCATCGGCGTTTTTCGGATCTCGTGGACCTCGTGCCCAAAGGCGACGTGCTCGTGGTGAACACGTCGCGCGTGATCAAGGCGCGGTTGCTCGGCCAACGGGACAGCGGCGCGCCGGCGGAAGTGCTCCTGCTCCGGCCCGTCCGCGACGACGTGTGGGAAGCGATGGTGTCGCCCGGCGGCAAGCTGAAGCCCGGACGCAGGGTGGTCATTGGTCCAGACCTCACCGTGGAAATCCTCGAGACGACCGAGCGACGCACCCGCTTTGTGCGGCTCCTGACAACGCTGGCCCATGCCGACGCGATCGAGCGCTACGGTCACGTTCCGCTGCCACCGTACATCGAGCGTGCGGACAGCCCCGCGGACGCAGAGCGGTACCAGACCGTCTACGCGGTCGAGTGCGGCAGCGTCGCCGCGCCGACCGCCGGTCTGCATTTCACGACGGAGATGCTCGATGCGCTGCGCGAACGCGGCGTTGAGCGCGCGGGCGTTCAGCTCCACGTTGGCGCGGGGACCTTCAAGCCGGTCGAGGCTGACGACCCTGCCGATCATCTCATGCACGAAGAGCGGTTCGCGATTCCGGCAACGACCGCGCAAACGATTGCGTCCGCGATATCGTCGGGCGCGCATGTCTGGGCGGTTGGCACAACAAGCATGCGCACACTGGAAAGCGCCGCAGACTCGGCCGGCACGGTGCGCTCCGGCGAGGGAGAGACCCGCCTGTTCATTCGCCCGCCCTACCAGTTTCGCGTTGTAGACCGGTTGATCACCAACTTTCACCTGCCGCGCTCGACGTTGTTGATGCTGGTCGCGGCGTTCGCCGGCTACGACCTGACGATGCAGGCGTACCGCGAAGCGGTGGAGCGGAAGTACCGGTTCTTCTCGTACGGAGATGCAATGGTGGTAATGCCGTGACCAGTGACTAGTGACCCGAACTAACCCGTTCTCGTTCGAGGTAGAGGCATCCGAAGGGTCCGCGCGACGCGGGGTGTTCAGCACGCCGCATGGTGTCGTAGAAACGCCGGCGTTCATGGCGGTCGGCACGCTGGCCACGGTGAAAGCGCTCGACCCGGACGATCTGCGCGCAGCCGGCGCGCAAATGATTCTCTCCAACGCGTACCACTTGCACCTGCGCCCCGGCGACGAGCTCGTGCGCAACATGGGCGGCCTGCATCGCTTCATGGCGTGGGACGGTCCCATCCTCACGGACTCGGGCGGGTTCCAGGTGTTCTCCCTTGCCGCGCTCCGCACAGTGGACGAGGACGGCGTCGAGTTCCGCAGCCATATCGACGGCTCGGCGCGACACTTCACGCCGGAAAGCGTGATGCAGATCGAGCGCAATCTGGGCGCCGACGTCATCATGCAATTCGATCACGTCATCCCCGGCCAGAGCGAGGCCGCAGTGGCCCGTGACGCGTCCGAGCGCAGCATCCGGTGGCTCGCGCGCTGCAAGACCGCGTTCGAGCGCATCGAACCGCTGTTCGGCGCGACGCAGGTGCTCTTCCCCATCGTGCAAGGCGGCATTCACGAATCACTTCGCATCGAAGCGGCGAAGGCGATCACGTCGATGCACGACTGGCACGGCGTCGGCATCGGCGGACTCTCGGTGGGTGAGGCCAAGCCGGACATGTACCGAATCCTTGACTGCCTGAGCGCCGAGCTGCCCGCGAACCGGCCGCGGTACCTGATGGGCGTCGGATTCCCGGAGGATCTCGTCGAAGGCGTGCGGCGCGGCGTTGATCTCTTCGATTGCGTCGCGCCGACGCGCATGGGCCGCAACGGAACCGCGTTCACCAACGACGGCCGCATCAACATCAAGCGCGCCGAGTTTCGCGAGGACAAGGGCCCACTGGACGAGGGCTGCACCTGCAGCGCGTGCATGCGCTTCAGCCGGGCGTATCTCCGGCACCTCTTCGTCTCCGACGAGATGCTCGGCATGCGGCTGCTCTCGCTGCACAATGTACATTTTCTGGTGGCTCTGATGCGCATTGCGCGCAGCGCGATCGGCACCCGAGGGTTCGACGCGTGGAGCCGCCAGTGGCTCGAGCGCTATCACTCCCGTTCCCAACCCGACGAATGACACTCCTCCTTCTTCCATTGCTCACGTTCGCTGCGCTCAGTGCAGGCGCCGCGCCCCAGGCCCCTGCGCCCAGCGGCGGATCGATCCTGCCGCAGCTGCTTTTCCAGTTCGGACTCATTTTCGCGATCTTCTACTTCCTGATGATCCGGCCGCAGCAGAAGCAGCGGAAACAGCACGAGACGTCGCTCAAGAACGTGAAGCGCGGTGATCGCGTGGTGACGGCGGGCGGCGTGATCGGCGACGTCATCCACACCAAGGACACGATTGTGGACGGCAAGCCGTCGCCGCTGATGGACGACGAAATCACCATCAAGTCCGGCGAGACACGCCTGATCATCGAGCGCGGACGCATCGCGAAGATCACGTCTGCTGGAGTGGCCACTTCGGCGTGAGCGTTCTGGACATCCGCGTCCTCGGCGACCCAGTCCTTCGGCTGGACACGAAGCCGGTCGCCGCTGTCACCGATGATGTGCGGCGACTCATCGACGACATGTTCGAGACGATGCGCGCGGCACAGGGTATCGGGCTCGCGGCGCCACAGGTTGGGCGCAGTGAGCGCGTCGCCGTGGTTGACGTCGCCGTCGGGGGTGTCGGTCCGCTGGCGCTGATCAACCCGGAAATCGTTTCGCGGGAAGGCAGCGCGAAGGGCGAAGAAGGCTGCCTCTCGATTCCGGACATCTTCGGCGACGTCGAGCGTGCGATCGGCATTGTCGTGCGCGCACTGGACCGAAACGGGGCGGCCATCGAGGTATCCGCGCGCGACCTGCTCGCGCGCTGCCTGCAGCACGAGATTGACCACCTGCACGGCAAACTGTTCATCGATCACCTGAGCGTGCTCAAGCGGCGCGCAGCGCTGGCCCAGTGGTCGGACCTGAAACCGAAGTTCCCGGGCTACATCCGCCACCTCGCCGACGAGAAGAGCAGCGACCATCACCGCGAGGAGCTGTAACCTTGCGTGTGCTCTTCTGGGGCACGCCCGTGTTTGCGACGCCAGCGCTGAGGGCGCTGCTGGGCGAGGGGTTCGAAGTCGTGGGTGTGGTGACGCAGCCGGACAAACCGGTGGGTCGCAGCCGGTCCGCGCTGCAGCCGTCCGCTGTGAAGAAAGTCGCGGTCTCCGAGGGGCTCCCCGTCCTGCAGCCCGAGCGCCCGCGCGGCGCCGACTTCGTCGCGCAGATCCGCGCACTGGCGCCTGATTTGTCCGTCGTCGTCGCGTACGGCCACATCCTCCAGCAGGATGTGCTCGACGTTCCCCCGCGCGGCACGCTGAACATCCACGCGTCTCTACTGCCCGCGCTGCGCGGCGCTGCGCCGATCCAGGCCGCCATTCGTGAGGGCCACACGAAGTCCGGGGTCACGATCATGCGGATGGTGCGCAAGCTCGACGCCGGTCCGATCATCCTCCAGTTGCCGACGGACATTCTCGACGACGAAACCGGCGGCGAACTGGGCCTGCGCCTGTCCGAGCTGGGTGCCACCGCGCTGATAGAAGCGCTGGCGCTGATGGAAATGGACCAAGCTGTAGAACGACCGCAGGACGACTCGCTGGCCAGCTATGCCGGGAAGATCGATCGCGAGACCACGCGCATTGAATGGTCGCAGGAAGCCGTCGTCGTGGCGCGCGGCATCCGCGCGTATGACCCCCGCCCCGCGGCATGGACTACGCTCGCCGGCAAGGACGTGAAGCTGTTCGGTGCGCGACCGGAACTCGGTGCAGGGACTGCCGGTGACGTGATCGCCGCTGGGGCCGACGGATTGGTGGTCGCGTGCGGTAGCGGCGCTGTGCGAATCCAGCAGGCACAGCCTGCGGGACAGAAACGACTCGCGATCGGAGATTGGGCGCGCGGTCGAGGCGTGTGCGCCGGTCAGCGATTCGAATAGCTGTCGTCCTGAGCGCTCGGGATGACAACTGCGGGGTATCTTTGACCCATGCGTGAAGAGTCTCGCGCCGCGACGCGCACTGCCGTCACGGATGCCCGCATCGCGGCCGCCGAAGTGCTGGTCGACCTGCGACGCGGCGAGTTCCTCGACGCGTCATTCGACCGGCGGACCAGCGCCCTCGATCCACGCGACCGGCGATTCACCCGCGAGCTCGTCTACGGAATGCTGCGCCGGCGCGGGTGGCTGGACGCACTGCTGCACGATCGCGTGAAGGGCGGACTTGGCAGACTCGACGACGACGTGCTGGACCTGTTGCGGCTTGGCGCGCACCAACTGCTGCACATGCGCAGCGTGCCCGCGTACGCGGCCATCGGGCAGACGGTCGAATTGGTGAAGACGCGGCAAGGTGTTGGCGCCGCGCGCCTCGCGAATGCGGTGCTGCGACGTCTGGACCGCGAAGGCGACACTGCAGGGGGCTCGGGGCAGGCTGTCCGGCCGGCCGAGGTCCCCGCGGACCCGATCGATGCGCTGGCGATGGCGGAGTCTCACCCGCGGTGGCTGGTCGCGCGGTGGGTGGCGCGGTGGGGTGAGGCGGATACGCGCTTGCTGCTCCAGGCGAACAACACGGAGCCGCCGCTTGTGGCCCGACCGATCAACGCGGTGCGCGAGCAAGTCGAGGCCATGCTCGAAGCGGCGGGCATGGAGGTCTCAGACGTGCCGCTCGTGCCCGACAGCATCGTGCTCAACAACGTGGCTTCGCTCACGACGCTGGGCGTCTTCACCCAGGGCCTGATTCACCTGCAGGACCCCGCGTCCACGCTCGTGACGAAGTACGCGGCATTTCCCGACGGCGTCGTCGCGGCAGACGTCTGCGCCGCGCCCGGCGGCAAGGCGGTCGAGTTGTCGCGCAACGCGGCGACCGTTTTCGCGAGCGACGCCTCGTTCAACCGCATGCGGCGCGTGCGCGAGAATATGCAGCGGCTCGGTCTGACCACGCTGATTCCGTACGTCGCCGACGCGCGCAAGCCGGCGTTGCGATCGGTAAGTGCGATGCTCATCGACGCGCCGTGCACAGGCACGGGCACGTTTCGTCGGCACCCGGATGCCCGATGGCGCCTCAAACCCTCGGACCTCGCGGTGATGCCGGCGATCCAGCGCGAGATCCTCCGGTCTGCTGCGGCGATCGTCGCGCCGGGTGGCCTTCTGGTCTACAGCACCTGCTCGCTGGAAATGGAAGAGAACGATGCTCAAGTGGAGCGCTTCCTCGCCGAACAGCCGGACTGGTCGCTGGAGCCGCCGCCTGAGGGTGCGGTCCCGGCGACAGTCCTCGACGCGGGTCGCCTTCGCGTGCTGCCGCAGAAGCACGGAGTGGACGGCGCCTTCGCGGCGCGCTTGCGGAGACGCGCGTGAGCGCAAGAAAGAAGCGGCCGTGGCCGGCGTACGTCGCGGCCGGGCTCAGCGGGTTCACGCTCGCGTACGTACTCGTGGCGGCCTTCGTCTTCCCGGCGGGTGCCGCGCAGAGCGACGCGCTCGTGCCCAACGTTGTGGGACTGCAATACGCCGACGCGGAGAAGAAGCTCGCGCAAACCGGGTTCACGGTGCAGCGCGGTGAAGTCCGCTTTCACGGCGCTGCACCACGGGGCAGCGTGCTGAGCCAGGATCCGGAACCGGAATCCAACGCACCACCGGGCGCCCGCATCACGTTGAGCGTCAGTGGCGGCCCGAAGGTCGCCGCCGTGCCCAGCATCATCGGTCTGAGCCGCGAGCAGGCGCAGTTGGCACTGGAGCAAGCCGGATTCACGATGGGGCTGGTCAGCGAACGACCCAGCAACGAGCCGCGTGGCGCCGTGATCGACGCGCGCCCGCGGCCCGGCACCCAGTCACCGGCGCCGAGTCCGGTAGCGCTGGTGGTGAGCGCCGGGCCGACGAACGTGGTTGTCCCCGACCTCACAGGCCGGCCGCTGTCCGACGCATTTCAACTGCTGCGCCAAGTGGGACTGCGGGTAGGCGACGTGAAAACGCCCGCTGGCGCCGTGATCCCCACGCCGGACATGGCCGTCATGGTGCAGTCGCAGACGCCAATCGCTGGCAATCTCGTCATCGCGGGAACGAAGGTTGACCTCACTGTGGGGGGACGCGCTCCGTGACACCTGCTCCAGCAACTCCCGCTCGCATCGCCCCGTCCCTCCTGAGCGCGAACTTCGCGCGGCTGTCCGATGAAGTCGCCATGTGCGAGGCCGGTGGCGCGGACTGGCTCCACATCGACGTGATGGACGGTCGGTTCGTGCCGAATCTGACGTTCGGCGCCAAAGTGATCGAGACGGTCCGCAAGCTCACCAAGCTTCCGCTCGACGTTCATCTGATGGTGGTGGAGCCCGAGAACTATTTCGGCAGCTTCGCGAAGGCCGGCGCCAACACGCTCACCATTCACGTGGAGGCCGCGCCGCACCTCCAGCGTCAGCTCGCCCGCATCCGCGAACTGGGCTGCGCGGCCGGCGTCGCACTTAATCCGGCCACACCCGTCGAGGCGGTACAGGAAGTGGTCCGCGATCTCGACCTCCTGCTCATCATGACGGTGAACCCGGGCTTCGGCGGCCAGGCGTTTATCCCGCAGAGCGTCGACAAGGTCGCCCGTGCACGCGCGCTCCTGGACTCCGTGAAATCGCGCGCGGCGCTCGAGGTGGACGGCGGCATCGCGCGCGACACGATCGCGTCGGTGCGCAACGCCGGAGCAGACACGTTCGTGGCCGGCAACGCGATCTTCTCGGCGAAGGATCCCCGCGGCGAGATCGCCGCATTGCGCGCTGAGTGCGCGGCTCGGGCATGACCCTGCGGCAACAATGGCTGTTCGTGGGCGGTATCGTGGCTGTACTGGCCACCGCCCTTTCGGTGGGCGCGTGGGTCATGCGCGACCAGCTCTTTCCCGTTGAGGTCGGCTCGCGGGCACCTGACTTCGTGGCGCGTGAAGTGGACGGCGCCATGGGCGTGAGGACGCTTGCGGATTACAAGGGCAAGGTTGTCGTCCTGAACATCTGGGCCACGTGGTGTGCGCCGTGTGTCGTGGAAATGCCGACGTTCGAGAAGCTGAAGGCGCTGGTGGCGGACACCAACCTGCGCATCGTCGCCGTGAGCACCGATGACTACGTCGGGATGGATTCCGTTCGCACCTTCGCCAGGAACCTCAAGCTCACGTTCGACATTCTTCTCGATTCGGTGCATCGGATCGACAAGGACTACCTGACCACGGGATACCCGGAGACGTTCGTGATTGCGCGCGACGGCACGATCCGCAAGAAGTGGATCGGCCCGGCTGACTGGGCGTCGGAATCCAACATCGCTCTGATCCGTGAGCTCCTGGGCACCGGCCAGACACAGGCTCCGCCGGGCGCCGACACCGGGATCGCGGCTCCCCTGAAGCGTCCGTGACGCGCGTCCTGGCAATCGAGACGTCGTGCGACGAAACGTCCGCAGCGGTTCTCGACGGCGACGGTGATTCGGTCTCGCTCCGTTCGCTGGTCATCCTCTCGCAGGACGTGCATCGCGTGTACGGCGGCGTGGTGCCGGAACTGGCCTCGCGGGCGCACTTGACGGCGATCGAACCGGTGACGCGTCGCGCGCTTGCCGAGGCGAATGTGGACCTCGACTCGATCGACGTGTTCGCCGCGACGATGGGGCCTGGACTCGTCGGCGCACTGCTGGTGGGCGTGGGTTTCGTGAAGGCCCTGTCGTTCGCGCGCCAGCGGCCGCTGGTGGGCGTGCATCATATGGAAGGGCACTTGTTCGCGACATCGCTGGAGCACGCCGACGCAGTTCCGCCGTTCACCGCCCTGCTGGTTTCCGGCGGACACACGCTGCTGCTGGACGTGGAAGCGTGGGGTCGGTATCGCTTGCTGGGCCGCACGCGGGACGACGCCGCTGGCGAAGCTTTCGATAAGGTCGCGAAAAAGCTGGGGCTGCCGTATCCAGGCGGACCGCATCTGGAGAAATTGGCGCGTGACGGCAAGCCCGGGCGTATCCGGTTCACTCGGCCGATGCTGCGAAAGAACCAAGTGCCGGGTGACCCAGACTATTACGATGTGTCGTTCAGTGGACTGAAGACTGCAGTCATGAACGAACTGCAGACCCAAGACCCAAGACCCAAGGCCCAAGACCCGAGTCGACCGGCCGACATCGCCCACGCATTTCAGGACGCACTCGTGGACACGCTCGTCGAAAAAACGGCGAGGGCTGTTGAGCAACATCGGCGCGACCGTGTCGTGCTCGGCGGCGGCGTGGCGTGCAACAAAACGCTCGTCGCCGCCATGACGACACGCATGGCTTCGCTGGGCGCGACCGTGTATGCTCCTTCCGCCCGTCTCGCCACGGACAACGCCGCGATGATCGCGCGCGCCGCGCTCTTTCATTTCGAACGCGGACGTCGGGACGGGTTGGATCTCAACGCTTACGCCACCTTGGCCATTCCCGGTTTGATCGCGTGAACGCACTCCTCATGGTCGCTGCTGACCCGATCGTTGCGCACACCTTCAAGTTCAAGGTGTGGATCCTGGAATTCACGGGTTTCGGCCTCGCCGTCGTTGCGGCGTTCATCGTGGCTCAGATGGTGACGCAGAGGATGATGGAGATTCGCGGCTACGACCCGACACCCATCGCCGACATGATCATCGGCGCAATCATCGGTGGGCTGCTCGGCGCTAAGCTCTACTTCGCCTTCGTTCTCGGAAATACGGACGCGCTGTTCTCGCGCGGCGGCTTCGTGTTTTGGGGCGGATTCATCGGTGGCGCCATTGGAGTGCTCGCGGTCTCGCGGGCCAAGAAGGTGCCGCTGCTGCGAACGGTGGAAGTCGGCGCTCCTGCGGTGGCCGCAGGGTATTCAGTTGGGCGTACCGGCTGCTGGACGGTCGGCGACGACTACGGCCGTCCTTGGGACGGACCACTCGCCGTTCAATTCCCGGATGGTGCTCCGGCATCAACGGCCGGAAACATGGCCAGCGAGTTCGGCGTTCAGTTCCCGCCAGGAACCGATCCGAACTCGGTGATCGCCGTGCACCCCACGCAGCTCTACGAAGTGGGCATGGCGTTCGTGATGTTCGTGATCATCTGGAAACTGCGCCATCACAAACATCGCGAGGGCTGGCTCTTTGGCGTGTACCTCGTGCTCGCGGGAATGGAGCGCTTTGTCGTGGAGTTCTTCCGCGCCAAGGACGACCAGCTCGCCTTCGGCCTCACGATCGCGCAGGTGATCGCGCTCGCGGCGCTCGCCGCAGGCGTTGTCTGGCTGGCGAAGATGCGCCAGCCGCGCACCGCCTAGTCGCCCGAGCGGGTTGTCGCGCGCGACTGCGCTTCGAGTTCGGCGATGCGCTTCTTGAGCGCGTCCTGTGAGACTTGCAGTTCGGCCACCTGAGCTTCGACGAGCACTGACGTCGTCGGATCTGACGGCATCGTGGGAAGTGCCACCGAGCGACTGGGCCAGAACGTGCGCACGAGCGCGAACACAAAGAGCACCGCCAGCACCAGCTGGCCCATCAGCGTTTCGACCGTCGGATAGAAGCCCAGTGCGTCGATGTTCGGCACGCCCGGAATGACCGTGATGCTCACGACATTGCCTTCCTGGAGTTCGCGGATGCCTTTCCCCATGAAAACGAAGGCCATGTAGTACAGCAGCACGCTTGTGAGGCCAAAGAATTCACGCAGCGGCAGGCGAACGCCGTACCTGTGGAACGCCGTGAAGATCACTGCCAGTATGGCGCCGCCCACAACGATGCCCAGCGCGATCGGCAGAGCGACCCGAGGGCCTTCATTGAAGAGCGCCTGGTAGAACAACGCCGTCTCCGCGCCCTCGCGGTACACCGCGAGGAACGCGACAAAGCCAAGCGCCCGGCCGCCACCATGATTGAGCGCTTCCGAGACCTTGTCCTTGATGAACTGCTGCCACTTGGCCGCCTCGACCTTGGAGATGAGCCAGTAGCTCACCGAGAAGAGCACGGCGACGGCCACCAGCATCGTCAAACCCTCGATCAGCTCTCGGCTCATTGGTGCGGCGCTGAGCAGCGTCTTGAGCGCGAGCGCCGTGGCGGCGGAGGCAACCAGACCCCAAGCCGAGCCGAGCCAGAGCGAGCGCAGCCGCTGGCGGTTCCCGGTCTTGATGAGCAGCGCAGCCATAGCGCCGATCACGAGAATGGCCTCGAAGCCCTCGCGCAGAATGATCAGCAGCGACTGCCAGAACGCCTTGAACCCGCTGCCGGTGGGCCGTGTGAGCGCGATGATCGCCGGCATTTTCGCCTCGATCATGTCGCGTACCCGCTCGGCCTTGCGCCAGTCGCCAACACCAACCGCGCCGCGGAAGTTGCTGAACTCCAGCTCCATACTCGCGACCATGCCGGCGTTGCGCGCGCGCGCCGGGGTTTCGAGCGGCTCGAAAGCGATGTACGCGTCGAATGCGCGGTCCTTCGCGTCATCCGTTCGGCCTGAGCGCGACGCGGAAAGCGACTGCTCCAGCAGCGAGAGCACTCTGCGCGAGGATTGCTGGGGATCATTACCACCCGCCTCGGCGATCTGAGGCGCTGCCTTGAACGGCAGCGCCCGAAGGTAGGCCACCACATTCGCCGTTTGTTCCAGCGTGAGATCGCGGCTCGGCGGCATGGCGCTGCCTACAACGCCTTCGCGCAGCACTGTCATGAGCTGACCGTCGGTTCGCGACTCCTGCCATGAGAGTGAGCCGACCTCTTGCGGCATGCGGGACATCGTCCGGGCCAGCACGCCATCGCCGGCGCCCAGCGTCCCGTGACACTGCGCGCAACGCTGAACAAAGAGCCCTTCGCCCTCGGCCAGGCGAGGCGTCGACGTCCGCAGCGTCATCAAGTAAGCAATGATGTTCCATCGCTCGTTCGCCGACATGGTCGCAGCGAATCCCACCATCGGGGTGCCGGCGATACCAACGGAAAGCACGCGGTACATCGCGCCCGGTGAGCGATCGCGCATTTCCGAAGCGCTTCCCAACGCCGGAGGCTTGGGATTCAGGAGGCGCGCCTCCGGGCCGTCACCCAATCCGAGCGCGCCATGGCAGCGCGCGCAGGTTTTTGCATAGAGCGCGCCACCTTCGGCGAGGTCGGCAGCCTTGGTGGGCAGCTCCAGCCTCCCTTCGCTGCCGAGCGACGCGGCGAAACGCTGTTCCAGCGCCTTCACTACGTCCGGCGGCTTGCGTTCGTTTACCGCGGCGACGAGTGAATCGAGTAGCGCCCTCGTGACGGCACGGTCTCCGGGCAGGCGCGCGGCCTGAATGATGGCGTCGGCAAGGAAGTCGGTCGCTTCCTGGTACTCGAGCTGCGACGTGAGCTTGCCCGTGGCGTCAACGCCGCGGCCGTATTCCTCCACGGCGACGCTGACGATGTTCGCAACGCGACGCACCGGGTGCTCCTGGGCGATCGCGGGAACTGCGAGCGCGAGTGAGAAGACGAGCGTCGCGACTAAGCGGGAACTCATTGCCGAGTGAATCTATCGGCATTGAAGCGACGCAGATAGTTGATCACTGTCGCTACGGTGCCTTGGGTTGTGGCAGGGAATCCGCCACTGACATGACCGCCATCCACGCGCGGTCAGCCGCGTCAAATGTCGTCGAGAGCTGGGCGGTCCAGGCGCGCCACGCGTCGAGTTGCGCGTCGCTTGACGCCGCAATCGCCTGCCGACCGCATTCGGCCAGAATGGTGAGCGAGGCGGAGTAGGAAAAGACGCGCTCGCCCAACTCCGCCCTGAGGGCGCGCCGCGCCGATGGGCGTTTATCCGGCCAGTCGCCGAGAAACCGCTCGATGGCGCGGTCCAGCGCCCGGCTCAACTCGGCAGTATCAAACGCTTCGACCCGGGCCCGCGGGGAACCTGCCTGCTCTGCCCTGCGGCGCGCGTCGAGAAGGGCCAGAAAGAAATGCAATTGGCGCTCTCCACCGCTGCGCCGCGAAGATCCCAGAGCGCGCGCGGATCGCGCGAACTCCGGCAGCTCGCCGTAGTCCACTTCGTCGGGGTGCTTGAGCCGCGTTTCCGTCACACCTGAAAGATGCGACTAGCTGCCGACGATTGCGCGGACCACGGACTGGGTATCCGTGAGGTCCTCGAAGACCGCCATCGGGCCGTGATTCGACAGGTCCGCAGCGCTGAAGCGGCCCGTCGCGACGCCGATGGCGCGAGCGCCGACGCCGTTGCCGCACGTCATGTCGGCGGGCGTGTCGCCGATGACGACCACGTGGGTGCCGGCGAATTCGAGACCCAACTCTGCCTTGGCTCGCGCGAGGGCGACAGCGGGAAGCTCGGGACGTCGCTCGTGATCAGACCCATATGCCCCGACGCGAAACCGATGGGTTTCCAGTCCCACCGCCTCGAGCTTGGCCTCGGCGCCCTGCCGCAGGTTGCCCGTCAGAAGGCCGAGGGTGACGTCGTCTTCGTCTTCGAGCGCGTCGAGCAGGGCCGGCACCCCGGGCAGCGCGTACGGACGATGGACCGTGGAACGCAATTCCTGATGTAAGCACTCGACGTATCGCGCGAACAACGCCTTCATGCCAGCATCGATGCGACTGTCGTCCAGACCCGCGAGCCGCATCAGCTCACGGACAATCTGAGGATCTGTCTTGCCGTCGAAGTGGTAGTCCTGCGGGCCGGTGGCTCCGTACACCTCAACCAGCGCGCGCATGATGGCGCGACGCCCGGCGCCGTCCGACAGGAGCAGCGTTCCGTCGATGTCAAAGAGGACGAGTTTCACGATTGCTCGGTGGCTTGAGCGCGCGTGAGCAGGACACCACCGACGATGGTCAGCGCGCCAATGGCCTGCCACACCGTCGGCCTTTCGTGCAACGTGACCCAAGCGACCATGAGCGCAATCAAGGGCTGAAAGTTTCCGATGAGCGCGGTTCGCGTCGGGCCCAGCACTTTCACGCCGCGATACCACAGCATGTAGGCGATCACCAGTGCGCCGAGTCCGCTGTAAAGCACGGCAGCCCAAATGGCGGTGGGCAACTCCAGCCAGCTGACGCCTGCGATGGCGCGGCCGCCTACCAAGAGGAGCACGAGCGAACCGCCAAACATGCTGTAGGCCAGGATGTACCAGCCATTCAGGCGCTTCGTAAATGGTATGAGCAGGATGGTATAGATCGCCCAGCAGACCGAGCCGGCCAGCACCAGCAAGTCTCCTGTGAGCGAGATGCCGTGCGCCGCGTCGCCGGACGCCGCGCCCAGCACCACGAGACCAACACCGCAAATCGACAGCGTGATGCCAACGATGGCGCGCGTTGTCACCCGCTCCACACCGCGCAATCCCCCGATGATCGCCATAAGCGCCGGCGATGCGCCAACGACAAGCGCGGCCTCACCCGCGCGCGTGAGCGAGATGCCTTCGGCGAAGAAGAGTTGGTAAGCGCCATTCCCTAATGCGCCGAGCGCAATGATCGCGACCGCATCGCGCGCCTTGGGCGCCTTGCCGCCGAACACGAGCGCGATCAAGAGCAGGCACACTGCGCCCAGCGTGACCCGTACTCCGTTGTACGCGAGTGGAGGCACGACGCCGATGCCGTACTTGATGACGCTGTAGTTCACGCCCCAGATAAGCGCCATTCCGACGACCGCGACTTCTGCCCAGAGTACACTTGATCGCGCAGCCGGCGCGTGCGGGTCGGGCGAGGCGTCGGATGACGACATGCGCGAAACGTAGACGCGTGTTCCTGCGCGGTCTATGTTGCGCCATGCAAGTCGCCTTCGCTCTCTTCGCAGACGCTGCAAATCTCTCGCAAGAGGGCAAACTCAACATCATGGGCGTGTTCGACGCGCTCCAGGTTGGTTCACTGCCCGCGGTTCATCCGCGTGCGCACCTCGTCGTCCGGCTCAAGGGAGATGTGGCCGACGTTGGGCGTCACACAGTGACGCTGCGCTGGGTGAACGCGCAGGGGAACGAACTGTGGACCAGCACCGGCGACCTCAACGTTGGCCAGCCGCCCACCGGCGTCGTGGAGATGGACCTTCCGCTCATCGCGCAGATTGATCTGCCGATCGACGCTCCTGGCGTGTACCGCATGACGGTGTCGCTGGACGACCGTCAGAGCGCCGAGGTGATGGTGCAGGTACGCGTCG
The DNA here is from genome assembly GCA_031401495.1 of Gemmatimonadota bacterium. Classification (GTDB taxonomy): domain Bacteria; phylum Gemmatimonadota; class Gemmatimonadetes; order Gemmatimonadales; family Gemmatimonadaceae; genus DASPMP01. The sequence goes on along the minus strand of JANNRQ010000100.1, from coordinate 858 downwards.
CGCCGCAAATGCGGGCGCCCACGGGGTTGTTCTCGTAGAAACACCACCACCGACAACAACAACTGCTGGACTACAATTGCGCGGATTGCGCGGATTTACGGCTGACGTGGAGTTGCCCCGATTTGGTGGACACTCGGTTAGGCACTGCGAAGCTGTGCGAGCCGGCGTTCGTACTCAACGGGCGCGAGTTGCCCGAGAGACGCATGCCGCCGCTGCTGATTGTACCAGACCTCGATGTATCCCGTGAGGCTGCGCACAGCCTCGGTGCGGGTTCGCCAGTGTGCGTCGTTCACCAATTCGGCCTTCAGGGTCGCGAAGAAACTCTCGACGACGGCATTGTCCCAGCAGTCTCCCGCACGGCTCATGCTGCACCGCATGCCGCTGGCGCTGAGCAGGCGCTGGTACGCGGAGCACGCGTACTGCACACCACGATCAGAGTGGTGAAGGACGCCCGAAGGCGGTTGGCGCAGCGCCAAGGCCCGTTGCAGGGCGGTGAGGGACAACGTGTGATCCAAGCGCGGCGCGGCGTGCCAGCCGATCACGCGCCGCGAGGCGAGATCCACCAGGACGGCCAGATAGAGCCACCCCTCCGTCGTCGGGAGATAGGTAATGTCCGCGGCCCACGCTTGATCACGCGCGGTGTAGGTGCGCGGCGAGAAGCGACGCGCCAGGTGATTGGCGGCTACCGGTTCGGCATGCCCCGACTGCGTGGTCACCCGAAACGCGCGCGCCCGTTTCGACCGCAGACCCTCGAGGCGCATCAACCGCCCCACCCGATTGTGGCCACACGGCCATCCCTGGGCACGCACTTCCTCGTGCAGCTTCGGCCGGCCGTAGCGCCGATGACTCGCCGCGTGC
>JANNRQ010000099.1:0-1584 GCA_031401495.1 Gemmatimonadota bacterium | reverse complement strand
GATTTTCAAGACCCTGGAAGAAAAGGTCCGCCGCGAGTTGGGAATGGGACGCGAACCGGAAGTCGCGGGTAAGGAAGTGGCAGTCTAGAAGGCGCGGCGACAGCGTGATTCGAGACGACGGAGGCGAGGGAACGCTATTCTCTCGCCTCCGCCTTCAGAACGACGAGTATTTCCCCCGGCCGGATGAGCCCGAGTTCGGCGCGCGCGACGTTCTCGATCGTCGGAGCGTGGTGGCGCAGCTGGTAGATCGTCTCGGCCAGCGTGCCATTCTCGTACTGCAGCCGCGACAGCTCCGCAACCGCCGCGTTGAACTCGCGACGCGCGCGCAACGTCTCGGATAACCCGCGCTCGCCGATGAGCGCATTGACCGCGAGCACACACGCCCCGAAGCAGAGAACCCGGCCCGTCCACGCGCGCTCGCGTCGGCGGGGCGGAAGCTTCGGCGTGTCAAATCCGCTCAAGCTCATCGTCGGTGTGTGGGGAAAGTACCAGACCCGCCAACAAAGTACAAGTGCCGATTTCGTGCTGGCGCCGCGATCCGTCAGCGCCCGCTCAAAGTACCGCAGCGCGCGAGAAAGTACAAGTCCTCTTTTCGCGCGCGGGAACTCGTCTGCGCGCACGGCGGTCGCGGAGTTGTCGATCCGCTGGCGGGACTGTTATGATGAGGGTTCTGCCTGAGGCACGCCGAGGTAGCTCAGTTGGTAGAGCACAGCACTGAAAATGCTGGTGTCACTGGTTCGATTCCAGTCCTCGGCACCATTCGACTCCCCTGCGCCTCGCCTTCGGCGAGCCGCAGGGTCGCTCATGGCGGGCCATCTTCAGGTCGAATGCCGCGCCGTAGCCTTGGCGAAGGCGGGCGCTGATGACGGAGATCGGCTGGCAGGCGAAAGCATTCATTCACGCCTTCCAGTAATACGCCCGTCCCTGCTTCCAGTTCACGACGACAATCAGGCCTCCCTGGCGCGATCGATAGGCCTGAAGGCCAGCGGCCTTCGCGTGTTCCGCGTTCAGCTGTCCGCGAAGGAGCTGCGGCCACCATTCGATCCGGCCGGGAATATCGCACGCGACGCCTGCGAGCGAGAACTCTTCGGCCGCGAGCACCGAGCGCATCGTGTCCGCATCCGTCGGCACGAAGTTGAACAACCCCCACCGTCGTCCCGAGTTGAGGTCGCTCGCGGTTCGGAGCTCGTAGACGCCCTCGGGCAGTCCCTGCGGCAGATCGCCTCGACCAGGCGCGCCCGCGTCGCGTGCCTCGGCCATCGTCGCATAGGCCTCGGTCACAACGTCCTTGTCGCGACAACCGAGCGACATCGTCATGACCACCATGACGAGGACGAGCGTCAGCGGGTATCGAGACAGTCCGGCCATGGCGGCAGTGCTGGTGCGAGCTTCACGACGCTATCTTAGTCCGCAACTCACTGAGGACTCTGCTGCAGGCACCTTCCGGGTCGGTGTTGTCCGTAGTCACACCGCCTCCCACTTGCGGGCGAAGACGCGCGCGCACGCAAGGAACACGACCGCCAGCCCGGACAGCACGACGACCTGTGGCCACAACTGCCAGATCGGCGCGTTGCGCCAGAACAC
>JANNRQ010000098.1:0-1711 GCA_031401495.1 Gemmatimonadota bacterium | reverse complement strand
GCAATCAATACGGCTACGTCACCGACCTCATGGTGACGGCGCTGGAAGTCACCGGCACCAAGTTCAACGAGGACATGGAAGGCGTGAAGCAGATGCCGCTGGATGGCATCAGCCTCGCCTATTCCTTCGACAAGGCCGACGCGCCCTCCGCCCGCACCGAGCAGTATTACGAGCAGCTCGGCAGCCGCGCGATGTATAAGGACGGATGGAAAGCCGTGACCATCCACGGCAATCGCATGCCGTGGGTGACGGCCGGCACCTTCGACTTCGCGAAGGACAAGTGGGAGCTGTATAACATCAACGAGGACTTCTCCGAGTCCAACGACCTCGCGGCCACGAACCCCGACAAACTGGCGGAACTCCAGAAGGTCTGGGACGAGCATGCGTGGAAGAACAACGTCTATCCCCTCTACGACGACGTGAACAGCCGCCTCGCCAAGCAATTCGCCCGCGCTTTTGGCGACCGGACGAACTTCACCTACTACGCGCCGGGCGCCGAGCGCATCGCCGAGGCCGTCTCCGCGCCGATCAAGAACAAGTCGCACACCATCGAGACCACGCTCGATCTGAAAGGCACCGAACAAGGCGTCATCGTCGCCTGCGGCGGCGTGAACGGCGGCTACACCCTGTTCATCGCCGACGGCAAGCTGCATTACGACTATAACTTCTTTAACGCCGCGCGCTACGCAGTCGTCTCGCCCAAGCTGCCGAAGGGGAAGGTGGACATTAAGTTCAACTTCGTGAAGACCGGCATGTTCAAGGGCACCGGCGAGCTATGGGTGAACGGCAAGAAAGTCGCCGAAGCGCCCATTGATAAAACCACCCCCGGCACCTTCTCACTCAGCGAGACCTTCGATGTCGGCGTGGACAACGGCACGCCCGTCTCGAACAACTACAAGGAGAAGGATCACTTCCGCTTCACCGGCCAGATTGACAAGGTGGTCATCAACCTGATTCCCGACGCCGCGAAGTAGCGCGCGAGCCGGGCACGATGAAATGATTCGATAGTGAAACACGCGGGCTGGCCAAGTGGCCGGCCCGCGACTTCACAAGCGAAGCATATATCAAAGAACGGTTCCATTCATGAGCGACGAAGCCAATCTACCTCAATCCGAAATCATTCTCTACCAGACAGAGGATGGCCGGACGCGTATCCAGTGTCGGTTTGAGAACGAGACGTTGTGGCTGACGCAGTCGCAGATTGCCGAACTGTTCGAGACGACTCCTCAGAACGTCACACTGCACTTGAAGGGCATTTTCGCCGAGGGTGAGCTGATCGAGACGGCAACTTGTAAGGATTACTTACAAGTTCGTTTGGAAGGCGGGCGCGAGGTTTCCCGGAAGCTGCGGCATTACCGGCTGGAAGCTGTTCTCGCCGTCGGTTTCCGCGTGCGCAGCCATCGGGGCACGCAGTTCCGCCAGTGGGCCATCGGGCGCTTGGGTGAGTATTTGCTGAAGGGCTTCACGATGGACGACGAGCGGCTGAAAAATCCGCCGGGCAAGGGGCAGAAGGATTATTTCGACGAGCAACTGGAGCGCATCCGGGACATCCGCTCGTCCGAACGGCGCTTTTACCAGAAGATTCTCGATATTTATGCGACGAGCGTGGACTACACGCCGGACGCGGAGCAATCGCAGCAGTTCTTCGCCGCCGTGCAGAACAAGATGCACTGGGCGTCGCACGGGCACACCGCCGCCGAGGTGATCGTGG
>JANNRQ010000097.1:0-13726 GCA_031401495.1 Gemmatimonadota bacterium | reverse complement strand
GAGGCCTCCGGCATCGGTGTTGTCGTCCCGAGCGTAGCGAGGGACCTGCAGTTCCCTCCTGCCCCATCCCTCGAATAGCTTTCACCCCATGACAAACCCTGCGCCGTCGACGGCCGACCTTGCTGATCGCGTGAAGAAGATGCAACGCGCGATCTACTACTTGATCTGGAAGCGCACCGGTTTCGGTGAGCAGTGCGTGCATTGCGCGCACTTGTACCCTGGGCACGAACCCAAGTGCAAGGCGGCGGAAGTCGAGGAAATGGTCCGCTAGCCGCTCCCGCTTTTTGTGTGAGGCTCCGTCGCGAGACGGGGCCTTTTTGTTGGCGCGAGACCACTGTGATCGGCGCCAAAGGCGCCGCCGAGCACGTCAATCGGGCCGCGCAGCGGCCCGCCGAGAACAGTCAGTCGGCACCGCAGGCGCCGCCGAGCACATCAATCAGCGGCGAAGCCGCGGCCGAGAACAGTTCAATCGCTCGCGGTCAACACCTCAACGCCGTACTTCGCCAGCACGACGTCAGCGGTTACCAGCGTAAGGCCCTCCTCAAGTGCCTGGGCCACGATCATGCGATCAAAGGGATCGCGGTGAATCCGTGGAAAAGTGGAAACGCGGGCCACATGGCGCAGGTCAACCGGCAGCAGAACGAATTGCTCAAGTGCAAGACCGGCCCCGTAGTCATAGCGCGGTGGAAGCTGAAGTCTGCCGGTGCTCTGCTTGATGACGATTTCCCAAGCCGAAGCAATGCTGAGGTGGACCTCAGCAGCATTCGAGATTGCCGCACGCGCCCGAGGCCCCAGCTTCTTGCTGCCGTCACTCCACCAGATCCAAGCATGGGTATCCAGGAGGAGACGCACCGGGTGCGCCGCAAAGAGCGGCGAGGTCTCGCGAACTCGCTTCGGGCCACGCGCCCTACTGGTTCCCACTCGGCTCCGACGGATCGCCGCCTTCCCACAGCGCCAGCTCCTCTTCAGTCATGGGTGCGTCGAAGTCCGGCGCCATCCAGATTTGGCCCTTGAGCCGGCCCGGCTTGCGACGCGGAGGCGCGGCGACGTACGGCACCAGGCGTGCCATGGGGCGGCCGGACTTGGCGATGACGATCTCCTCGCCCGCGGCGGCGCGATCCACCAACTCCGACAGTCGCGTTTTGGCCGCGTAGAGGTTGATGGGCTTGGGCATGAGTGAAGAATGCGCGAGTTGGTCAAGTTGGTCAAGGTGCGCGCGAGCCCACTGCGATCGGCGCCGTAGGCGCCGCCGAGCACGTCAATCGGGCCGCGAAGCGGCCCGCCGAGAACAGCTCTCTGTTGTGTGGCTACATTGACGTAGCTATAATAGCTACATGAAGCCAGTGTCAGTTTCCTTCGCAAAGAACAACCTCAGTGCGCTGCTCAGGCGGGTCCGCGAGGGGCAGACGGTCACCATCACAGATCGGGGTGTGCCGGTCGCCAGCCTCGTGGCGCCGCCGCCGACCGCCGGGATTCCTCCGCGGTTCATCGAGATGGCGGAACGTGGCATTCTGAAGCTGCCGGAGCGGGAGCCCACCGCCGACTGGACCAGCGAAACGCTGCCTGTAATGGGTGACCCGACCAAGAACGCGGTTGTTGAGGCGCTCATCGAGGAGCGACGCAGCGGACGATGAGATACTGGGACTCGTCCGCCCTCGTGGCCACACTCGTGGAGCAGCCCGCGTCGGAGCAAATGCGCATGCGGTCACTGGAGGATCCCGCCGTCGTCACCTGGTGGGGCACACCGGTGGAATGTGTTTCTGCCATCGCGCGTCTGGCACGCGAGGGCGCGGTGCCGGGAGACTTGCCGCGAGCTGTTGGCAGACTTCGAGTTGCCCGAGCGATGTGGGCAGAGATCGGCCCCAGCAACGAGCTCCGGGAACAGGCCATTCGGCTGGTACGCGTTCACGGCTTGCGGGCCGGGGATGCACTGCAACTCGGCGCAGCGCTGGTTGCCGCCAACCTCCAGCCGTCAAGCATGGAGTTTGTAACGCTGGACTCGCGCCAGGCGGACGCCGCGGAAAAGGAAGGGTTTCGGATCGCCGGTGCTTGATAGCTGCGCGTGAGCCCACGACAAATCCGGCGCGACCTGTCCTTGAGCGAAGCGAAGGAAGCGCCGGCCGCCTGCACTGAGCGCTTGCCCTCGAGCGTAGCGAAGGGAAGCGAACGTGAGCACCAAATCGGCGCCGTAAGGCGCCGCCGAGAACGGTTAGGCGCCGCAGGCGCAGCCGAGAACGGTTAATTTCGCTGCGCCTCAGCCACCCAGAGAACCAATGGAAATCGAACTGCTGGCCATCAATACCATTCGAACCTTGTCGATGGATGGCGTTCAAAAGGCAGAGTCGGGTCACCCGGGCACGCCCATGGCGCTCGCGCCACTCGCGTACCGGCTGTTCACCAAGCACATGAAGCACGACCCGTCGGACCCCAAGTGGTTCGGCCGCGACCGGTTCATCCTCTCGTGCGGCCACGCGTCGATGCTTCTCTACTCGACGCTGCATCTCACCGGCTACGGCCTCTCCGTCGACGACCTCAAGCAGTTCCGTCAGTGGGAATCCAAGACCCCCGGGCACCCCGAGCACGACATGACGCGGGGCGTGGAGACCACCACCGGCCCGCTGGGCGCCGGCATCTCCAACGCCGTCGGGTTCGCGCTGGCTGAAGCGCACCTCGCCGCGACGTTCAACAAGCCCGGCAACGAGATCATCAACCACCACACCTGGTTCATCTGCTCTGACGGCGACCTCATGGAAGGCGTGTCGCACGAAGCCGCCTCGTTCGCCGGACACAACGGGCTCGGCAAGCTCATCGGCTTCTACGACGACAACAAGATCACCATCGACGGCGACACCGATCTCTCGTTCAGCGAAGACATGGGCAAGCGCTTCGAGGGCTACGGCTGGCAGGTGCTGCACCTGGCGGACGTGAATGATCTGGCCGCCATCGACAAAATCGTTGCGCAGGCACTCGCCGAGAAATCCAAGCCCACGCTCGTCGTCACCCGCACGCACATCGGCTACGGCAGCCCCAACAAGGTTGACTCCCACAAAGCGCACGGCGAACCGCTCGGGAAAGACGAGATCGTCCTCACAAAGAAAAACCTCGGCTGGCCGTGGCCTGAAGAGTCGTTCCGCGTGCCGCCGGAAGTTCTCCAGCACTGCCAGCAGTACGTCACCGCGAACTCCAAGCGTCGCGGCGAATGGCAGAAGCAGCTCGACTCACATCCCGACGCGGCCGAACTCAAGCGCCGCATCGCCAACAGGCTGCCGAGCGGTTGGGAGAGCAAGGTTCCCGTGTTCACGAAGGAGACCGGCGGCGTCGCCAGTCGCGCCGCGTCCAACGTCGTCCTCAACGCGTTGATCCCTGCACTGCCAGAACTCATCGGCGGCTCGGCGGATCTCACGCCGTCCAATGGCACCGCACTGAAAGCCCAAACATCCTTCAGCAAGAAGAACGCCGCCGGGCGCTACCTACACTTCGGCATTCGCGAGCACGGCATGGGCGGCATCATGAACGGCATGGCCCTGCACGGGGCCGTGCGGCCGTTCGGCGCCACGTTCCTGATCTTCAGCGACTACATGCGGCCGACCATCCGGCTCGCCGCGCTCATGAAGCAGCCCGTGATCTTCATCTACACGCACGACTCCATCGGCCTGGGTGAAGACGGCCCGACGCACCAGCCCGTCGAGCAGATGGCCACCCTGCGCACCATCCCCGGCCTCGTCGTCCTGCGTCCCGCCGACGCGAACGAAGTCGCCGAGTCATGGAAGATTGCCATCGCGCGTACGGAAGGACCCACCGTGCTCGTGTTCACGCGCCAGAAGCTCGTCTTTGTGGACCGTACCGTCTCAGGCGACGCGAGCGGGGTTGCACGCGGGGGATATGTGCTTACCGAGGCCGACGGCCAGAAACCAAGCACCAAGCACGAAGCACCACAGGTCGTGCTCATGTCAAGCGGTTCAGAAGTCGGCTACGCCCTCACGGCGCAGGCCAAGCTCAAGGAAGGCGGTGTGAATGCCCGCGTCGTCAGCATGCCCAGCCACGAGCTCTACGCCGCCCAGGACAAGGCCTACCGCGCCTCCGTGCTGCCCGCTGGGGTGCCGCGTGTGGCCATCGAGGCCGCGCACCCCATGTCCTGGCACCGCTGGGTCGGCGACAACGGCACCGTGATCGGGATCGAGAAGTTCGGCGCCAGCGCGCCGTTCGAGAAGATCTACGAGGAGTACGGAATCTCGGCGGATCGGGTCGTGAAAGAGGCCAAAGACTTGTTGAAGCCTGAGCGCCAACACCGTTGAGTCCAAACCTCTCCTGAGTCGAAACGGACGCGGTGCATGGCGGAGATGAAACCGAGCCGAATTCCCTTTTCTCGCACCGCCCTCATGGGGCGGGAGCTGGAGTACGTCGCAGAAGCCGCTCGGCACCAGCACCTGTCGGGCGACGGCCCGTTTACGAAACGCTGCCGCGCCTGGCTCGAGAAGCGGCTCGGCGCGCCCGCGGCGCTGTTGACGCCTTCGTGCACCCACGCCCTCGAGATGGCGGCGTTGCTCCTCGACATCAAGCCGGGCGACGAGGTCATCGTTCCCACGTTCACATTCGTGTCGACCGTCAACGCGTTCGTGCTCCGCGGTGCGAAGCCGGTGTTCATTGACAGCCGGCCCGACACACTCAACATGGACGAGCGTGCGTTGGAGCGACTCATCACGCCGCGCACGCGCGCCATCGTGGTTGTCCATTACGCCGGCGTTGGTTGCGAGATGGACGAGATCATGGAAATCGCGCGCACGCGCGGCCTCGCCGTCGTGGAAGACAACGCGCACGGACTGTGCGGCTCTTACCGAGGAAAGCTGCTGGGCACCTTCGGCGCGCTATCAACCCTGAGCTTCCACGACACGAAGAACTTCTCGTGCGGTGAAGGTGGCGCGCTCATCATCAACGATCAGGCGCTCCTGGCACGCGCCGAAGTTATTCGGGAAAAAGGCACCGACCGAAGTCGGTTTTTTCGCGGACAGGTGGACAAGTACACATGGGTGGATGTGGGCTCCAGCTACCTCCCCTCCGAACTGCAGTCTGCGTTCCTCCTTGGGCAGCTGGAGTGCGAGGAGCGGATCCAGCAGCGTCGACGCTCTATTTGGGAGGCGTACCATACCGGTCTCGCGGCCTGGGCAGCCAGGGGCGGCATCACGCAGCCTGTCGTGCCTCCGCACTGCGGACACAGCTGGCACCTCTACCATCTTCTGATGCCGAGCCTCGACGCCCGCCAGAGATTCATCGAACACATGCGGACACGCCAAGCCGCAAGCGTCTTCCACTATTTGCCGTTGCATCGGTCGGAGATGGGTCGGCGCTGCGCCGCAACGCCGGCGTCGCTGCCGGTCGCGGAGTCAGCCGCGGATCGCCTCGTGCGCCTCCCGATGTACAACGACATGTCGGACGACGACGTTGGCGCGGTAGTCGAAGCCGCATCCTCCTGGGCCTGACGCTCAATGCACTGGGTGAGACTCGGAAAGATCTTTGCGCCGAGTGGGCGCGAACCGTGGATGAGATCGCACGCGGCGGTGCCCTTCGCGGAGCGCATGGAAGGCAACCACTACGCGGTGTACGTGAGCGGTCGCGACACGGAAGGCCGCTCGTGCACGGGCATTCTGCACGTGGAACTTGAGCCGACGCCGCGCGTCTTGCGTGTGGAACCTGACGCCGTGCTGCTTCCGGGCGCTCCCGGCACGTTCGACGACGCGGGCGCGATGCTGAGTTGGATCGTCCAGACCAGTAGCGACCGCTACCTCTACTACGTCGGCTGGAACCGTGATCAGGACGTTCCGTTTCGCAATGCAGTGGGTTTGGCGATTCAGAAGCCGGGAGACAGAGTCCTCAAGTGGGGCGGATTCACGGGACACGCACCCGTCCTCGACCGGGGACCGCACGACCCAAGCTTCACCGCGAGCTGTTGCGTGCTCGTCACATCGGACGTGTGGCACATGTGGTACGTCTCTGGCCTCGGATGGACGCGCGCGGACGGCCGCCTGGAGCCGCGCTATCACCTCAAGTACGCAGAGTCGCGCGACGGAATCCATTGGCAGCGCGACGGCATGGTGGCGATTGATTTTCAACGAGCGGGTGAGCACGCGATTTCCCGGCCGTGCGTCGTTCGGGACGTGGACGCTTGGCGGATGTGGTATTCGTACCGCGGCGACCGCTACGCCATTGGCTACGCCGAGTCGACGGACGGCAAGATCTGGACCCGGAAGGACGATGCCCTCGGGTTAAGCCCGGATGGCTCCGACTGGGAGAGCGAGATGGTCGAGTACCCACATGTGTTCGACCACGACGGACGCCGCTACATGCTCTACAACGGGAACGGCTACGGGAAATCCGGCCTGGGGCTCGCCGTCCTCAGAGCGTAACGTCCGTACTACGCCGCTCGCCGAGCGTCGACCGCGGCGGAAGGTACACCCCGCCCTCCTCCGTGTCCTTCATGATCACGGCGCCAGCGCCGATGAGCGTGCGCGGCGCGATCGTGATCGCGTTGCGCAGGGTGGCGTTGACTCCGATGAAGCAGTACGGCTGGATACGCACGCGACCGGAGACCACGATGTGCGACGCGAGAAAGCAGTGGTCCTCGATGGTTGAATCGTGCCCGATGTGATTGCCGCTCCACAGCGTGACGTTGTTCCCGATTCGCGCGAACGGCTGGATCGTGTTGTCCTCAAGAATGAAGCAGTTGTCGCCTGGGGCGTGTTCACTCAGGTAGGTGCAACGCGAACTCACGTACGTCGCCAGCGAGTACCCCATGCTCTTCGCCGCCGAGTAACGCTCGGCTCTCAGCGCGTTCATCTGCGCGTAGCTCAGGGCAATGAACATCGCGTGCTTCGACGGCGCGAACTTCTTCTGCACTTCGTCGAAGGGAACCAGCGGCAAGTCCAGGAAGGACGGCTCCCTGGCGTACGCGCGGTCTACGGTGAAGGCCACGAGGTCGTAGCGGCTGTCCGTTGAGAAATAGGTATGCGCCAGCCGCGCAATGTCGCCCGTGCCGAACAGCACGAGCTTCTTGGGGGCCTTCGTCTTTCGTTTGGCCATGGAGGTTGACGCTAGAAGCGAACCAGTATCGTGAATTCGTACAGTGGATAATCGTGCAGCAGCGTCACGCGGGGCGAATGCGCGCGCTTGCAATGATCGAACCAGTATCCCGGGTCCGCGTAATACAAGTCCTTCCGCTGCTTCTCCTCGTCGGCATAGGACGTGAGCGCGTTGAACGCGAACCCGCGCTTCGACAAACCCTTCATTGAGGCCAGCGTCCGTCGAACGTGGCCCGCCCACGCGTCAAGCTCGTGGGCCAGCTTCACGTTGAAAATGCCGCTCGCCACCACGAAATCCGCCGGCGTGAGGGCGTCCGCGCGCGTGGTGAATGTGCAATCCGGGCCGGCGCGCGATGCCGCCTGCGCGATCATCGCCGTGGAAATATCGAAACCCTGGTACTGGATGGGCGCGCCGCGGGACCGCAGGAAGTCCACCAGCGCGCCATAGCCACAGCCGTAGTCGATGATGCTCAGTGTGTGGGGCTTGTCGCCCCAAAGCTTCGCGATCTGCTCGAAGCGCAGCGCCTGCGATTCCGGCGAATTCCAGTCCACGCCCTTCGCCGTCGCGCCGAATTCCGTGACGCGCTTCGAGTAGTAACGCTCCACGTCGCCCAGAAGCGCGCGGTCAGGATCGGCCATGGTCCGTGTGCTTCAGGAAGTGGGTCGCTTCGCGGCCTGTGTTGAACAGCAGGTCCAGGACGGATACGCCGTGCTCGAATGGTGGGTGCTGCTGTGAATACTCCGGGTATCCGTCGTAGTTCATCCACTCCACCGTGACGCCGGCGGCGGCTAGCATCGCCGAGTCCAGGTACTCGCGCGCGGCCGGACCCGACAGGTATCGGACGGCGCCCACCTGCGTGCACAGAGACAGCAGCCGCTCGGTGGGCCCGTCCGGCAGCTTGAACTCCGACGAGCGCCGGATCGTCGTCGTGATGCCCAGCTCGGCGCATAGTCCGCGCAGGAACCGTTCGTTGACCTCGGTGAGCTGCTGCATTGCCGCCGCATCGGAGTACAGAGACTCGACGCGGGGCGCGAGTTCGCGAAAGTGCGGCGCCTTGCCGTAGCAGTGGGACAGCGTGCGCCAGTGCGAGCGCGCCCAATCCGCGTCGCTTACAACCACGTCGCTGATGCGCTGGTGGTACTTCCCTTTCACTTCCACGGGGATCGTGAGCCATTGCACGCCCGTCGACGTCTTGATCTTGTTGCGGTTCCGCCAGTCGCGTCGCGTGTACTGCACGTCATCCAGGAGGATGAACTCGTCACTGGCCGCGATCAGGTCGAAGTATCCCTTCCACGGGATGTAGTTCGACTGCACGATCGCGATGCGCTTCCCGCGCGACGCCACGCTAGCCCAGCGCCTCGTAGATCTCGCGGATCACCGTGTACGGCCGCTGCTTCACCTCCGAGAACACCTTGGCCAGGTAGATGCCGATGACTCCAAGCGAGAGCAGCGTCAGCCCGCCGAGGAACCACACCGACACGATTAGCGATGGCCAGCCAGCGAGCATCACGTTGAAGAACAGCCGCTCGATGAGAAGGTACGCGCCGATCACCCCCGACAGAATTGAGATGATCACGCCCAGATAGAAGACAAACACCAGCGGTGCGCTGCTGAACGACGTGATCGCGTTTACGATGGCCGCGATCTGGCGCCGGAGATCGTATGTGGTACTGCCCTTGTGTGCCTTGTCCACCGTGACGGCCACTTGCTGAAAGCCCGTGATGGTCCAGAGCGCCGCGATGAGCATCTCCCGTTCCTTGTGCTCCACGAGCGCCTGGACGTACCGTTGCGTCATGAGCCGCGAGGTCACCCAGTTCCGTGGGATGTTCATCGACGTCACGGCATTGAACAGAGTGTAAAACATCGCGCCCGTGAAGCGCTCGAAGTGACCACCTTTGCGTCGAGATTGGATGCCATAGACCACGTCCGCGCCCGTGCGATCCATTTCGGCCTTGAATGCCGTCAGCATCTCGGGCGGCTCCTCGAGATCGGAGTCTATCAGGAACACCAACTCGCTGCGGGCGTGCGCCAGGCCCGTCATCATCGCCTTGTGGTGCCCGAAATTGCGCGACAGGTCGATGACCCGTATGCGCCCGTATTGCTGGCGTGCTGCCAGAGCCACCTCAAGCGACTGGTCCGGCGAGCCGTCGTTCACCAACACGATCTCGAAATCCGGGGACACCTGCCGCGCCACCTCGCTAACGCGCCGGCAGAACTCCTGCACATAGGGCGCGGATTGGTAGAGTGTGGCGACGATCGAGAGGCGCATGGCAATGCCAATCTACGTTGGGGACTTGGGACTTGGGACTTGTGACTGGGACCTGGACTGGAAGCCGGTCCAGTTCCAAGCCCCCGTTCCCAGTCTCCATATTTGTTTGGTTGCTTGCCTGCCCACTACCCGGGAACACCTGATGCAACTCCGCGCCCACAACCCCTCGGACTATCTCTACATCCTCGGCACCGTGCTGTTCACCGTGTACGGCCAGCTGGCGCTCAAGTGGCAAATGTCACGCGTCGGACCGCTGCCCGACGACGCCGCCGACAGGGCCACGGTTCTGGTCCGGCTGTTCCTTAACCCGTGGGTTATCTCGTGCGTCCTCTCGGCCGTGCTGGCAATGATCTGCTGGATGCTGGCGCTGTCGAAATTCCAGCTGACGTACGCCTATCCGTTCATGAGCCTCACGTTTGTGCTGGTACTCGTGCTCGGCGCCCTGTTGTTCCGCGAGCCGGTCACCGCGGCGAGGGTGGCTGGGATCGCCCTCATCGTCGCCGGCGTCGTCACCGGCGCAAGAGGCTGAGTGTTTCGGGACACGCGCACGCGAGCCACATTTCTGCGATGAAAGGAATCATCTTGGCCGGCGGCAGGGGTACGCGCTTGTACCCGGCGACGCACGTGGTGAACAAGCAACTGCTCCCCGTGTTCGACAAGCCCATGGTGTACTACCCGCTCACGACCCTGATGCTGGCGGGCATCCGCGATATCCTCGTGATTACTACGCCCGAGGATCGGACCGCCTTTGCGAAACTGCTTGGCGACGGCACGCAGTGGGGTTTGTCGCTCTCGTATGAAGTCCAGCCGACGCCAAACGGCATCGCGCAGGCGCTCCAGATCGGGCGTTCGTTCATCAAGAATGACTCCGTCGCCCTGATTCTCGGCGACAACATTTTCTACGGAGACGGCCTGCGCCGCCATCTACAGCGCGAAGTGAAGAACCTGAAGGGCGCCACAGTCTTTGGGTACTACGTCACCGACCCCGAGCGATACGGCGTGGCAGAGCTCGACTCCGAAGGAGGGATCGTCGGCATTGAGGAGAAGCCGGCAAAGCCGAAGAGCAACTACGCCGTGACGGGCCTGTATCTCTATGAAAGCGGCGTCGTGGATGTGGTCGCCGGACTCAAACCCTCGGCGCGTGGCGAATACGAGATTACCGACGTGAACCGAGCCTACCTCGAGCGCGGCAAGCTGCGGATCCGGCTGTTCGGCCGCGGCATGGCGTGGCTCGACACAGGCACCCACGAGGCGCTCCAGGCCGCGTCCTCGTTCATCGAGGCCATCGAGAAGCGACAGGGACTGAAGGTCGCCTGCCCTGAGGAGATCGCGCTGCGGCTTGGCCTGATCGACACCAACCAGCTGCGCGAACTCGCCGCTCCGCTGCGCGGCAGCCCGTATGGCGCGTACCTGGAGCGCTTGCTGGACGGCGCGCCGGACTACCTCTCGGCGGACTGACCCGATTGACCAAGGCTCCGCACCAGCGGCTTCACCGCCAGCGCCAGACGTCCCAGCTCAGCGTCGATTCGACTAGTTTACGCTCGAATTGGACCTTCTTGCCAGGATGCGTTTGCTGAGGTCGACCGGTTCGAGGTGGCTGACGTCGCCAAGGTGACGGTCCAGTGCACTGGCGATGTAGTAGAGCGTGCCGGACCACGCCGACCGGCTGCGCGCGTTGCCGACGGTAACGAATGCAATCCGGGGGCGCTTCACTGGGTGGTCGTGTTCACGGTCCGCAGACGGTACTTCCCGCGGCTCGCGTGCCATATTGGTGCGCGATGCAAACCATCCTCGTTACCGGGGGCGCCGGCTTTATCGGATCGGCGTTCGTCCGGCACATGATTCGGGAGACCAACTCCCGCGTGGTGGTGGTGGACAAGCTCACGTACGCGGGAAATCTCGAGTCGCTCGCGGAGGTGAGTGGCGACGCACGGTATCGGTTTCAGCGCGTCGACATCTGCGATGCGCCGGCGCTGCGTCGGGTGTTCTCTGAAAGCGACCCGGACGCAGTGGTGCACCTCGCGGCGGAATCGCACGTGGACCGGTCGATCGACGGTCCCGCCGATTTCATCCAGACGAACGTGTTCGGCACGTTCACTTTGCTGCAGGAGGCGCGTCACCATTGGAAGGCGCTGTCACCCAAACGGCGCGACGCGTTTCGCTTCCTGCACGTGTCGACGGACGAAGTGTTCGGATCGCTCGGCGCGACCGGCAAGTTCACGGAAGCAACGCCGTACGCGCCGAATTCGCCGTATTCCGCGAGCAAGGCCGGGTCGGACCATCTGGTGCGCGCCTGGCATCACACGTTTGGCCTGCCGTGCGTGACGACGAATTGCACGAATAACTACGGGCCGTATCAGTTTCCCGAGAAACTGATTCCGCTGACGATCGTGAACGGAATCGCCGGCAAGCCACTGCCGGTTTACGCCAAGGGCGAGAACGTACGCGATTGGCTGTTCGTGACTGATCATGCGCGGGCCCTCGCGCTGGTGCTCGGCGAAGGTCGCGTGGGCGAGACGTACAACGTGGGCGCGGACGCCGAGCGCCGAAACATTGATGTCGTGCGAGCGGTGTGCGCGCTGTTGGATGAGCTGGCGCCCGATGCGAAGATCGGTCCGCGCGAGCGGCTCATCGAGTATGTCGACGACCGGCCGGGGCACGACCTGCGTTACGCGATGGACGTCACCAGGCTGAAGAGCCAACTGGGATGGAAGGCTACGGAGTCGTTCGACTCAGGTCTCAGAAAGACCGTGCAGTGGTACCTGTCGAACCGAGCGTGGTGGGAGCGCGTGCAGAGCGGCGTGTACCGCGGCGAGCGCCTTGGGGTTCGCGCCTAGCTGTCGGATCTAAAGAGGTTAGAAGTGGCTCCGCTTTTCTGAACAGGTATTCGGCCTGAGATAAGTGGAGTGGCGGGCGGGTTATGCAGCCTTGGGAAGGGGCTGCGGGATGGGGGGAATGAGGTGGGTGAGGTGAGCGAAGTAGACCGCGTCGGGGGTCAAGTCGTTGAGACTCGAGTGCGGCCGGCGGGTGTTGTAGATAGTGAAGTAGCGATCGATGCCGGCTTTCGCAGCCGAGACCGAGTCGTACGCATGGAGATAGACCTCTTCGTACTTGAGCGTGCGCCAGAGGCGCTCGATGAAGATGTTGTCGCGCCAGCAGCCCTGGCCATCCATGCTGATCTGGATGCCGTGCAGCGTGAGGAGCCCGGTGAACGCGGCACTCGTAAACTGCGCGCCTTGGTCCGTATTGAAGATCTTGGGCCGGCCGTACGTGGCGATCGCCTCTTCGACGGCGTCGACGCAGAAGCTGGTGTCCATGGTGACCGAGACACGCCAGCTGAGCACGCGCCGCGTGGCCCAGTCCATCACGGCCGCGAGGTAGAGGAACCCGCGGGCCATCGGGATATAGGTGATGTCCATCGCCCAGACTTCGTTGGGTCGCGTGATCACCCGGCCCCGCAGCAGATACGGATACACCGGGTGCGCGCGGTGCCGCCGGCTCGTGCCCGGCTGCGGCGCTTGGGCACTGATGCTCATCGCGCGCATCAGTGTCGCGATGTGCCGCCGGCCCACGCCGGGGAACTCCGGCTTCAGCACGCGGCGGAGCCCGCGCGCGCCGAACCACGGCATCTCGAGGTGCACCTCGTCGATCCGGCGCATCAGGGCGAGATCGGCGGCGGACCGCTCGCGCGGTTCGTAGTACACCACGCCCCGGCTGAAGCCGAGGGCCGCCGCCTGTTTCGTGACGGAGAGCTGGTGGGTCCGGTCGATCATCGCCGCGCGCGCAGCAGGCCGGCCTTGGTGAGCGCCTTTTCTAAAAAATCATTCTCCAGCGCATCTCGCCGATCTTCGCGTGGAGGCGCTGCACGTCCACCGGGGGCTCCGTGTGCCGCCCGTCGGCGAACACGTCCACCGCCGACCGGAGCAGCTGGTCCTTCCACGCGGTGACTTGCCCAGGGTGCACATCGAACCGCTTGGCCAGCGCGGCCAGCGTGTCTTCGTTCCGCACCGCCGCCAAGGCCACCTTGGCCTTGAACTCGGGCGCGTGGTTCCGACGGGATCGCTTCGACATCGAGGACTCCTCCATGCATGGGGCGAAAGATCGCCCGGGGAGCCCGCCTGTCCACTTACCTCAGCTGTTCAGAAAACCGGGACCACTTCTGTTGTTCACGCCGCATCAGGAAGTGGAGGAGCGGTGGAACGCGGCCGAGCGACCGATGGGGTCGTTCGACGTTGTAGGAATCTAGGAAGTCCGGGAGTGCGGCGGCGCGCCGCGTGGAAGTGCGGTACGGGCGCTTGAAGGCCCAGCGCCGCAGCGCCGTCTGAATGAAGCGCTCCGCCTTGCCGTTGGTCTGCGGGCGATACGGCTTGGTCCGTAGGTGGC
>JANNRQ010000096.1:0-66543 GCA_031401495.1 Gemmatimonadota bacterium | reverse complement strand
GCCATCTCAATGAAAAAGCAGGCCACATCCACGGCGTTCACATCCGGCGGAAAGCAATTCGCTCAAGCACCTAGACTGTTACCGATGTCTCCGGTCTAAGTGTTACCTATCTCTCCGGCCGTTCACACCGGGTTCGAGGCTGGGTAAATTTGGCTGGGACACGATTTCAACCGGGGCAACCGCAATCAAGACTAAGCCCAATGACGTTCGCGAAGCCATCGTACGCAAGAAGTGATGTAAACAGGGCCGGGCGCATTCTCGTGGCAGAGGATGCGACCCCTGAGGAGATCGTCTGGGCGTTCGATGTCTTGGCAAACTGGCGCGCATGCCACGGTTACCCGATGAACACCTTTCAAGCCACCCTCCGGACTCGTCTAAAGGGGCTGGACGGCAACGCAATTGTCGCGCAACGGCTCAAGCGAGCGCCATCGGTAATGCTGAAGCTGCGTCGCTTCGATACGATGAAGCTTGTGCAGATGCAGGATGTTGCCGGGCTTCGAGCTGTTGTGAGTTCGGTTCGCAGGGTACGCCAACTCGAGACCATCTATCGGGGGCGGCAGTTCGACCACGAGCTGATGTCATCCAAGGACTACATCGCGCACCCCAAGCCGGACGGCTATCGCAGCGTGCACATGGTGTATCGATATGTGAACAAGAAAGCCCCTGCCTACAACGGACTCCATATCGAGATGCAATTCCGAACTCGATTGCAGCACGCTTGGGCGACTGCAGTGGAGACAATGGGGACATTTCTGGGCGAGGCGCTAAAAGCCGGGCAGGGAAGCACCGAGTGGCTGCGGTTTTTCGAAGCGGCAAGTGCTGCGCTGACCCACTTGGAGCGGACGAAGCCAGTGCCGGGGTACGAGGCATTGACACGAGAGGAAGTCGTTCGCCTGTTGGCCGAGCTGGAGTCCGAGTTGCGGGTACTGACGAAACTCCAGGGCTTTGCGATTGCTGCAAATCAGATCACCGCTGAGAAAGGCGGCGGCAGCTATCACCTGATCACACTCGACTCGGCCAATCGGCGCGTGTTGATTCGGCCGTTTGCCGCAACACGATTGGAAGAGGCCAACACAGAGTACGCGAAGATCGAGGAGCGAACACAGCGCGGCGAAGCCGTCGAGGCGGTTCTCGTATCTGCCGGCCCGATCGAAGCACTGCGGCGAGCCTATCCGAACTACTTCTTGGATACCGGCGAATTTGTGCGCCAAATCGAGCGCCTAATTGCCGAGGCTGGAGGCGCAGTACCGGTTAGGCGCCGAGCTCGTTGATGCTTAAGGCGTTCTAAACGCCCAGCAGCAACTGCTCGTTAGAACGCCGCCGTTGACACATCAACGGCTCGGATCCTTCGACGAGTCGTATGTGAGGATTCCACATTCCTCTACGTTGGTCCGCTTCAGGTCGCCCGGCGTACGCAGCGGCACGCGAAAGCACCAGTCTTCATACCACTCTTCCTTGGTTGTTTCGTCGACGTACCAAACTGTGCCGAAGAGGTAGACGGATTCACCGCGCGGGCCCGGCCGCGGCCATGAACGCCTGTTGTATGTGTTGGCGCGAATGGTCAAGGCGCGCTCAAGACCGGGACCCATTGGGGCGACTCGCTCCGGTATGGACGGGCTGGCGCCAGCTCGACGAGAGGGCATGCCAAGGGCGTAATGGAACGTGGCGCGAATGTCCCGAGCAGTTGTCTGCCCGACGTTCCTGAGGTGAAGCGTCATCCCTATTAGAGACGCCTCGCTTAGGGGTTCGACCAGCGATGCCTCAACGACTTGAACGTGCGCGCGCACTTGGCCACCGTAGAGCTTCAACTGGCGTCCGACGTCCATCCACGTCAGGCCGCTTACCAGCAGGGCGATGACCGAAACGATCAGAGACAGCGCCTCAACGAACGTCACCTTTTCGGATTTCGGCATTGTGGTCGGATGGCGTTCTAACGTCGGCGCTCACCAGCGGCCGCTCACGATCGCAGCGGCGGCCGTCTGGTGCAGCGCAAGTTAGACGGCGTGTTGTCACAGTTCAATGCGGACTCGGCAATGGTCGCTCGGCCCCCAGTCGTCCGATTCATTGAGAGCATGGACGCGGAGGCGGGAAGCCAGCATGGTAGACGCGAAAACAAAGTCCAACTGCCGGGATGCCTGGGCAGGGGCCATACGATTCGTGTGGTACGTCGGCACATTTCCGCTCTGGCTCGGAAGCTCGGAAGGCCACGGGGCCGCCTGACGGCCATTTGGCGTCTGAGGCCCGACAAACGGGAGACCCATTGCACGCATCCTTTCGAACACGGTGGCATACCGCCCCGCCCAGTACGGGCTCCCGTCTTCGCCGTAGCCATGAAGAATGTTGAGATCGCCCGCGGCCACGATACGGTGCCCCTGTTGCTGACCGACGAATATCGCCAAGTCCGAAACTACACGATGCACGGAGGCGTCGGCGTAGATCCAACTGCTTTGCGCGGACGGATGTGGCCTTTCCCATACTCCGTACATCGAGATGGCCGTGCACGAGGTGCCGTCTGGCGACGTCACATCTGCCGCGGCAATCGTGCCCCTGCGACTCACGCCCAAGTCGGCTGATCCCGCCTCGTCGAGTGGCCGCGGGCGATACCAGTCAGTTTTCACGTTGTCGGTCAACTGCACGACGGCCGCACGCCAGGGTCGATCCGCGTCGGCACCGTCGGTCCGCCACGGTTCGTCGTCCGTTCGAATCTTCTTCGCCACGTCGGAAGGCGGCTCGCTGGCCTCCTGCAACAACGCAACGTCCGCGTCTGTGTCGAGCAGGCGACGCCAAGCGTCTTCTCTGTGTGCAATATTCCAGGAAATGAGCTTCATCGGTTGTTCAGCCGTCTAACGCCAATTATCTAGTCGCATTACCTAGCAAGATAGCGCCGAATCTGCGCGTGAGGACGCTAGGATCTGCTCAAGTCGCCCTCTTGGGGGGCGGAATTACCTTGCGAAACGGGTGACGGGTAATGTGCGCACGAGTGATTGGAGAGGCGTATGGCAGCGCGGGGACCCCGTGGGCGCGATGGGCTATAGGCGATCCGCGGGACTGGTTGCGCCGAGCGCGCCGCGATTGAGCACGTGGGTGTAGATCATCGTGCTGCGCAGGTCACTATGCCCGAGCAGTTCCTGAATTGTGCGAATGTCCGCTCCGTTTCTCAGGAGGTCGGTTGCGAAGGAGTGACGCAGGGTGTGACAGCCCGCGCGTTTGGAGAGTCCCGCAACACGCACCGCGACGGTGATAGCTCGTTGGATTGCGCTCGGATGCAGGTGATCACGCCGCAGGATGCCCGACGCGTCACGCCACGCTCGCCGTCCCGGGAACACGTATTGCCACGGCCAATCCATTTCCGCCCGCGGCAACTTCCTGGCCAGGCCGGGCGGAATGCCGGTGGTATGGATGCCAGCCCGCGCGTCCTCGTGGTGCTGGCGCCTTCTCCGTTCGAGTTGGGCGCGCAGCGCAGGCTCGGCGGTCCGCGGCAGAGGCACGTGCCGATCCTTGCCGCCTTTGCCAGATCGCACGACGAGTTCGTGACCCTCGAAGTTGATGTCCTTCACGCGAAGCGACGTGCACTCGCTCACGCGCAGGCCTGACCCGTACATCAGCAGCCCGCACAGGCGAGCCACGCCGCGCATGGCGGTCAGCAGGGATTTCACGTCAGCCGGCTCAAGGACGTTGGGCAACCGTTTGGGTTCCTTTGCACGCTCAACGCCGAGCACGTATCCGACGTCAACGCCCAGCGTGTGCCGGTACAAGAAGAGAATCGACGCGAGCGCGAGGTTCTGTGTCGAGGCGCTGACGCCGCGAACGTTGGCCAGATGGTTCAGAAACGCCGCGATTTCGCGATTCCCCATGGTGCGCGGGTGGCGGCGGCCGTGGAACAGCACGAATTGACGCACCCACTTTTCGTAGGCCTGCTCGGTCTTTCGGCTGTAGTGCTTGGTGCGCAGGCGTTCGCGCAGCCGGCCGAGCAGGCTCAGCGGCCGGGAATCGGCGTCCCGAAGGTGCGACTCGGGGATCCGGTTGGCCGGGTTGTCCATAGCCACATGATGTGGCCGCGCGCCTCGGCACCATCATCATTCCATTGCGCCCAGCATCCCCCCGTGGCGCGCCGTATTCTATAGTAGTGGGGCATCGGGACGCCCCCTTGGCCAAACCCACACACTCGCCTCATCCATGCGCATCGCCGTCGCACTTACCGCCTTCGCGGCCGTCTCCGTCGTCGCACAAACGCCTGCGCGCATTCCGGCCACAGCCGCCAGGTACGAGGCCAGCGTCGACCCGAACCTCTTCACGGGCCTGCGCTATCGCATGGTGGGACCCAATCGTGGCGGCCGAGCCACCTCCGTCACCGGAGTGCCGTCACAGGCCAACACGTTCTATATGGGCGTCGCCTCAGGCGGCGTGTGGCGCACCACCGACGCCGGCGTCACGTGGTTCCCGATCACCGACGGCAAGCTGCCGGTCGGGTCCATCGGCGCCATCGAGGTGGCAGCGTCCAATCCCGACATCATATATGTAGGCACGGGCTCGGACGGCGCGCGCTCCAACGTCTCCACCGGTCGCGGCGTCTACAAATCCACCGACGGCGGCACCACGTGGTCGTTCGCGGGACTGCGCGACGCGGGCCAAATCGGCGCCGTGCGCGTCCACCCGACCAACCCGGACATCGTCTACGTCTCGGCCACGGGCAACCTGTTCGCCCGCAACGACGAACGCGGCGTCTTCCGCACCCGCGACGGCGGCAAGTCGTGGCAGAAGGTGCTCTTTCTGTCGGACTCGGTCGGCGCCGCGGACGTAGAACTCCAGCCCGGCAACCCGGATGTGGTCTTCGCCGTGATGTCGCGCCTCGAGCGCAAGCCGTGGACGATCATCTCCGGCGCGCGCGACGGCGGCATCTTCAAGAGCACCAACGGCGGCGACAACTGGACCCGCGTCACCATGGGCCTCCCGTCCGAACTCATCGGCAAGGGCAACATCGCGGTCACGGCCGCGAACCCGAACCGCCTCTATCTATTGTATGAGGCCAAGCCGGGCGGCGGACTGTACCGCTCCGACGACGCGGGCGCGTCATGGCAAATGGTGAACGGAACCCCGGCCATCGTCCAGCGCCCGTTCTACTACACCACGATCGGCGGCGACCCGACCAATGCGGACGTCGTGTACGTCGGCGCCGAGGGCTCGTGGAAGAGCACCGACGGCGGACGCACGCTGCGGAACTTCCCGACGCCGCATGGCGACAACCACGATATATGGGTGAATCCGAAGGACGGGAATGTCATGGTGCAAGCCAACGACGGCGGCGCCAACGTCTCCCTCAACGGCGGACGCACGTGGAGCACGCAGTACAACCAGCCGACCGCCGAGATTTACCAGGTGTACACCGACAACCAGTACCCGTACCGGCTATACGGCGCGCAGCAGGACAATTCCACGCTGATCGTGCCGTCGAATGCGCTGGGGAGCGGACAAGCCGAGGAGTGGCGCAGCGGACCGGGCTGCGAAACCGGCCCGATCATGCCGCACCCGATCAACCCGGACACGGTGTACGGATCGTGCAAAGGCCAGTACAGCCGCATGAGTCTACGCACGGGGCAGGAATGGCAGTATTGGGTTGGCGCTCAGTCACTCTACGGCAACACACCGAAGACGCTCGAGCTGCGGTTCCAGCGTGTGTCGCCGATGGAGATATCGCCGTGGGACCCGAAGGTCGTGTACTACGGCTCGCAGCATGTACACCGCACGCGCGATGAAGGCGTCACATGGGAGAAGATCTCGCCGGACCTCACGGCGAATGATCCGAAACTCAACGACGCGATTTCCGGCGAGCCGATCACGCGCGACATGACGGGCGAAGAGGTGTACCCGACGTTGTACTCGATCCGCGAATCGCCGGTGCAGCGCGGCGTGATCTGGGCCGGCGCCAATGACGGGCCGTTCCATGTCTCGCGCGACAACGGCGTCACGTGGACCAATATCACGCCGAAGGACATGCCGCCGGGCGGACGCGTCGCGATGATCGATCCGTCGCCGACGCGCGCTGGCGCAGCGTACTACGCGGTGCATCGCTACCTGCTGGGCGATTTCCAGCCGTACATCTACGCCACCGAAGATTTCGGCAAGACGTGGAAGCGCCTCACCGACGGGACCAACGGCATCGCCGCTGACGATCCCACCCGTGTGGTGCGCGAGGATCCCGATCGCCCGGGCCTGCTCTACGCCGGAACGGAGTTCGGCATGTACGCCTCGTTCGACAACGGCGCGCACTGGCAGAGCTTCCAGCTGAACCTGCCGGTGGTGCCGATCAACGACATCAAAGTGTTCCGGAAAGATTTGATCATCGCGACGCAGGGGCGCGCGTTCTGGATCGTGGACAACCTGACGCCGCTGCACGCGACATCCACCGCGTTGGCGGCGGCGCCCGTTTCGCTCGTCACACCGCGTGAAGTGGTTCGCGCGCGGGGCGGCGGTGCCGGCGCTGGATTCGGGCGCGGGGCGGGGCCGAGCCGGCCGCAGTATCCGCCATCGGGTGCGACCATCGACTACTACGTGAGCAAGCCGCTGACCGGCTCGCTGACGATGGACATTTTGGATTCGGCGGGCCTCGTGGTGCGCACATTCGCGAGCGCGGCGCCGGGAGCGGGCCGAGGCGTGGGTGGCCCGGGCGGCGGAGCAGGCGGCGGGATGCCCGGCGCCGGCGTCGGCAACGCCGCGGCGCTTGCACAGGCAGATGCGGACGAAGACGGGCCGCCGCGCGGCGGTGGTGGAGCGGCACAACCGCTGCCGACGGACGTCGGACTCAACCGGTACGTGTGGGATCTCTCATATCCGGGCGCGCGCAATGCGAATGGCGTGGTTGGCGGCGGCGGACCGACAGCAGTGCCGGGCCGGTACACCGTTCGCATCACCACCGCAGACGGCGCGCGCATCACGAAGCCGTTCACGATCGTGGCCGACCCCCGCGTGACGCGCGACGGCATCACGCGCGCGGACATGCGCGACTTGTTCAATCACAACGTGAAGGCGCGGGACATGGTGAGCGACGCGAACCGGACCGTTACGCGGTTGCGCGATGCGCGCGGGCGTCAGCGCGACACCACGCAGATCGCACAAATGGACACGGTCACGAAGGTCAGGGCGATCGAGACCAAGCTGCTCACGCCGCCCATTCGATACAGCACGCCCGGGCTTCAGGCGCACATCACGTACCTGTACTCCATGACTGGACGCAGTGATCAACGGACGGGCAAGGACGCCAAGGACCGGTACGCGTTCCTGCGGTCGCAGCTGAACGGGATCATGATCGACGTGGACAAGCTGCTGGGGCCGGACAAGCAGACGGCGATTGTACCGTAGGTCTGTCATCCTGAGGGAGCATAGCGACCGAGGGATCTGCAGTTTGAACTGCAGATCCCTCGCTTCGCTCGGAATGACACTGCGGCTCGCTTCGCTCGGAATGACAGTCCGGATTTCGCTCGGAATGATATTCTGGCTGGCAGCGCCGGCGATGGCGCAGACGCACGCGGCGGCGTCGGACTCGGCGTTCTTCAAGACCCTCGACGCGAAGGGGTCGCTGGAACACGCGCTCGCAGGCCTGCGCTCGGACTCCAATAACGTCGCCATGCTGAACCGGGCGGCCCGGGCCGAGCTGTCGTTGGGCATATTGGCCGGCGAGCGCGGCGTAGTCGACGGTCACTTGTCGAACGCGGCGTCCTATGCGCGACGCGCGGTGGCGCTGGCGCCCAACGACGCGTGGTCACACTTCTGGCTTGCGTCTGCTCAGGGGCGGCGATCGCTGCGCGCCGGCTTTCGCACTTCGCTCCCCCTCGCGTCCGAGACGTACACCCACGCCATGCGTGCGCTGGCCATCGACTCGATGCACGCCGGCGCCAACGAAATCATCGGCAAGCTCCACAGTGAGGTGCGGAAGTTGCCGTGGGTCGTGCGCAAGCTGGCTGCGGCGCTGTCGCGGCTGGACGTCGCGAGCAACGCGTCGTGGGAGACATCGGAAAAACAACTCAAGCGCGCGATTGCGCTGGACTCGACACTGATGATCGCGTACGCGGACCTGTCGCAGTTGTACCTGCGCACAAAGCGCCGCGACGAGGCCATCGCGGTCGTCGAGCAGTTGGAGAAAATTCCGCGTCGAACCCCGGTGGATGAATACTTCCAGGGGGAGGCTCGCAGGCGGCTCGGGCGGTATCCGTAGGCCAAAGCGTTAGTGCGGACGCACGCGATTGCCGTCTACGAGCGCGCTCCAGTACTGGATCACCGTGTGCAGTTGGCCGGGGGCGTTGGCGGCGAACGGTGTGGTGTTGAGGGGAACCAACTGTGGGGATTCGCCGGTGAAGGACCGCCACGCTCCGAATACGCGCGGGTCCTTCGAATCCACCATCAGGGTGTAACCGCCGCGGTCGAGCCGGTATCCTCGGCTGTTGATTGCAATGGCGTGACGTGACGCGACGCGGCTGGTATCGAACAGGTCGCGACCCATTGTCGGCGTCGCGGTGGTATCGCCGAACCAGGCGCGAATGGTGGACGTGAGGTCCACGTGACTGGCCGGGAAGCTCAGGACGCGCGGGCGGCCCACGAGCGCCTCAGGGCCAAAGACGAGCGCTGATGAGGCCACCAGCGCATCCGTCGGCATTCCGCGCCAGCGCTGATCGGCTGTCTCGGCGGTACGGTCTGAATGATCACCCGTGACGATCACGACGGTGTTGCGCCAGCGGGCGCGGGCGCGAAGGCGGGCGATCACGCGCGCGATCTGCGCGTCCGCGTTGCGCAGGGTGAGGTCGTAGCGGCGCTGGGGGTCAGTAGATGGCGGGACGTCGGCTGGGACGGCGGCGCCCTCCTCCAGATCGAACGGGGTGTGGGTCCCGTTTGAGGCTACATATATGAAGAGGGGCTGGCGGCCCCGATCGCGATCATGGGCGTCAATCCGCGCGATGGCGCGGTCCATGAGCTCGTGGTCCGGTGTCGTTCGAAAGTAGAAGACGCGGTTGTCACGACGCTCAAAGAACACGTCGTCATACCAGCGCCGCGCCCACGTGAGCTGGTTGTCGAAGCTGGGATTGCCGCCCCAGAGCGCCACGGTGTGGTAGCCGGCCTGTCGCAGGCCCTGCGGAATCGCATCGAGGGCGACCGCTTGGCGGTTGGCAACGATGAACAGGTTCCCATGCTCCCAGACCCCGGCGTGCAGCGTGATGAACCCACGCGGCGACGGTTCGCCGTTGCTGATGTATCGGGGGAAGGTCACTGACTGCGCGGCGAGCGAGTCCAGATGCGGGGTGGGCGAATCGGCGCCTCGCCGGTCGCCAAAGCCCCAACCCACGTCGCGCCCGCGCAGGGACTCGATCGAGAAGATCACAATGTCAGGCGGGTCCTGTTGGGCGACGCCGAAGCCGGGCGACGTGGCGAGGGGGGCGGCGTGAAAGACCGGGAACGAATCCGACAGCCACTGCGTGGTGGCGTCAGGGTCGAGCAAGGTTCGCAGCGCCGTTCGCACGTCGCTTTCGTCACCTGACGGGGGGCGCCACGGGCGGCGGATCACGTCGCCCAGCAAGACCGCCTGCGGTGGTCGCGCCATGTCGCGCTGATGGTAGTAGGCGAAGCGCGGCGGGATCCAGCAGGCCAACGCGAGGAGCGCGAACGTCGCCGTGGCGCGCCGCGGATTGCCGGTGTCGCTGGCGAGGGAACGGTGGCTCAACACCAGCATCGCGCACGCAACGAGCAGGACGGCGAACGTCATTGTCGTTGGCGCCGCGGCGTTCAGTACCGGGCGCACCCAGTCGCTGTTCATGACGCCGCCCGTTCCGTACGTCGCGAAGTGGTTCAGCGCGATGCGTTCGCCGCGAAACCGCTGCATGCCAAGGTCCAGTACGGCGACGAACATCAGGAGGAACGCGACCAAGGTGCCGATCGCGTTCCAGCCACGCCGAAGGCGCGGGAAGAGCCAGCACGCCGCGCTCCACAGGCTCGCGGGAACCAGCAGGCCCACGGCGTACATGGGCGCCTGGAGCATGAGCGCGTTGACCGGCGACACCTGGAGAGGGTGCCCGGCCGCGTCCGAGCCGAGGTTGTGGATGAGAAGCAGCGCCAGCTGGGCGACTGAACAAATCGCGAGTGCCCGGGCCGGCAGGTCCGCGGGCCAGAGCCTTGGCCGGAGTGCGTCGGTCATTGGCCGGCAAGATGAGCGAATGCACCCCCGCCTGGGAAGGTACGCGGGACGCCGTTGCTACATTCCCTCGATGCTCGCCGTCCTGATCTTCGCTGTGTACGCGACCAGTGCGCTCGCTGTGTTCGGGTACGCACTCGGACAATACCACCTGCTGTGGCGCTACTTCCGGGGCCGGCCGCACGTGGTGCCGGCGATGCGCGCCCGCGACGCGAGCCAGTGGCCCACAGTCACGGTGCAGATTCCGCTCTACAACGAGCAGTACGTCGCGCAGGAAGCCATCGACGCGTGCGCGGCGCTGCGGTACCCGCGCGACAAATTCGATATTCAGGTGTTGGACGATTCCACGGATGAGACCGTGGCAATCGTGGATGCGCGCGCCGCATGGTGGAGCGCGCGCGGCGTAACTGTGACGCCTGTGCGGCGGCCGACCCGCGATGGCTACAAGGCAGGGGCGCTGGCCGAGGCGACGCCCAATGCGAAAGGGGAGCTGATCGCGATTTTCGATGCCGACTTCCGGCCGGGTGCGGACTTCCTGGAACAGCTGGTGCCCGAGTTCGATGACGCCAAGGTGGGCGCGGTCCAGGCGCGTTGGGGACACATCAACCGCGACTACTCCATCCTCACGCTGGCGCAGTCGCTGCTGCACGACGCGTTCTTCGTCGTGGAGCAGGAGGCCCGCGCACGCAGCGGCTATTTCGTGCGCTTCAACGGATCCGCCGGGATCTGGCGCCGCGCAGCCATTGACGCGGCCGGCGGCTGGAGCGCCGACACGCTGTCCGAGGACATGGACCTGGCGTACCGGGCGCAAATGGGCGGGTGGAAGATCGTCTACCGCCGCGACGTGGTAGCGCCCGCGGAGCTGCCCGTGACGATCGCGGACTACCACACGCAGCAGCACCGCTGGCACAAGGGGCGGACGCAGGTGATCCGGAAGCTGTTGGGTCCCACGTGGCGCGCCAATCTCGCTCCGATGGTGAAGGCGCATGCGCTGTTCGACGAACTGAACGCTGTCGTCGTGCCCGGGGTGTTTCTCCTGGCGTTCCTGGCGCCAATGTTCGTCATGGCCGCGCAGCAGAACGAGTGGATGCAGCTGCCGTCGCGGTGGTTCATTCTTTCACAGATCAATGTGCTGCTCTTGCCGGCGTACGGGCTCATCGCGCTCCAGTCCTACGCGAAGACGACAGGCGCGCGGCTGCGCGAGCTGGCCCGAACGATGCCGGCGCTCGTGCTCCTGTTCCTTGGCATGAACTTCTCGCTGACCGTGGCGCTGATCGAAGGACTGTTTGACCGGCGCGCCGAGTTCCGGCGCACTGCCAAATACCGGGTGCAGTCGAACTCTCCGGGCATGGCGTGGAAGGGCACCGCCTACGCGCCGCGCCGAGACTTGGCGATCACGTGGGGAAGCACCGTACTGGCAATCCTCTTCGGCGGATACGTGGTGTTCGACCTGGCGCTGGGATCGGTGTCGCTCATCCTCTTCCACAGCACGATGGCGGTGTCCAGCGCGGTGGTGAGTGCGCGCGCGTGGCGGCGGGCGTGACATGGCGCTCACCGTGATCATGCTGGCAGCGCTGTATCCGATCGGCATCCTGCTGATCGTGGTGGGCATCGTGCGATTGCGCCGCTCCGTACCGCGACCGGACGCGACGTGTCCGTTCGTCACCGTCGTCGTAAGCGCGCGCAACGAACTGGACGCGATGCCGCGCTGCGTTGATGCCTTGCTGGCGCTGGACTATCCGCGGGACCGTCTGGACTTCGTGCTGGTGAATGACCGGTCTACCGACGGCACGGGCGCATGGCTCGACGCGCTGGCAGCGAGGGCGCCGCGCGTTACGGTGCTGCACACGGAACAGTTGCCGGACAACGGACTCGAGGCCAAGGCTCGCGGCATTGCCCATGGCATGGCGCGCGCGACCGGTGAGTGGATCCTCATCACGGACGCGGACGCGCAGGTACCGCGGACGTGGGCACGGCACCTGCTGGGTCGCGTCGATACGGGCACGGCGCTGGTCGGCGGCGCTGGCGTCGTGGTCGCGAAGCACTGGTGGGGCGCAGTGGAACGCGTCACATGGGCGTTTCTCCAGTCGATCAACTTCGGCGGCGCCGGCTGGCGCCTGCCGGTCGTGACGATTGGCCCCAACATGGGCATTCGGCGCTCGGTGTACCTGGCGGCCGGCGGGCTTGAGCGCGCGAAGTTCCGCATCGCCGAGGACCTTGCGCTGTTCCTGATGGGCC
Organism: Gemmatimonadota bacterium; assembly: GCA_031401495.1. Classification (GTDB taxonomy): domain Bacteria; phylum Gemmatimonadota; class Gemmatimonadetes; order Gemmatimonadales; family Gemmatimonadaceae; genus DASPMP01. The sequence goes on along the minus strand of JANNRQ010000096.1, from coordinate 54,131 downwards.
GGTCTGCGGGCGGCAGCGTGGATGCATACGCGGACCCGGAGACGACCGTCACGCTGGACGAGGTACCGGCGCCAATGTTCCTGTTGAGCCAGCTTCGCCGTTGGGCAGGCGGAGCACTGGAGCAGGGGCCGGCGTATTCGGTCGGCGTGCCACTCGCGTTGCTGTGGGGAATGGTGGTTGTGGCATTCATCGTCGCTGGATGGACGCGGTGGCCGGAGGCATGGATGTGGTTCGTGGGCGCCAAACTCGTCGCTGACTTGGCGCTCCTCCACGTCCTCGCGGGCCGGCTGTCCGCGCCGGCGCTGCGGCGCGACGTTCTGCGCATGTGGCTGATGCAGATTGGCGCGATGGCGTTCCTGCCATTGTCGCTGGTGATTTCGCGACGCATGCAATGGCGCGGCACGAACTACGCCGTGAAGTACAAGTGAGGTTCCTGGCCCTCGGCCCTCGGCGTTCGGCGATCGGGCTGATGCTGGCAGTCTGGGCTGCGAGCGCGGTGGCGCAGGGGTCGGATTCCGCGAGCGTCCGCCGCCGCTGGTTGTTCCTGCCGGGGCTCGGGTGGGCGCAGGAGACCGGGTGGGAAGCGGGCTTCACGGTTCTGAGGACGGTTACGCCGCTGCGTGATAGCGCCGCGCGGCCAACGTCGACTGGCGTATACGGCGTGCGGTCGCAGAAAGGGCAAACGCGGTTTGGGCTGGACGTCGATCGCTGGCTACCCGGCAATTCGCGCCGCGTGCAGGCATCGCTCAACGCCGTGGAGTATCCCTTCTCGTTCTACGGTATAGGCGACCGAACGACCGACTCCATGGAGGAGCGCTACACGCCGCGCTGGATCGAGGGCTACGTCCAAGTGGACGAACGCGTGCGGCCGCGACTGTACGCGCTCTATGGAATTCGCGCCGGCTATCAGGAAGTGACGCCGAAGTCAGCCGGCCTGATTCAGGATCAACTGCTTCCGGGCAGTCGGACCAGTCGCACGATGATTGTGACGCTGGGAGCCACGTACGACTCGCGCGACCATGTTGTCTCCACGCGCCGGGGTCAGCGGTTTTCGCTGGCGTATGGCCGCAGCGTGAAGGAGCTTGGTGCGTCGTACCAGTTTGGACGCGTGGATGCGGATTGGCGCTGGTTCCGGGAATTGCCGGCGGGCCACGTGATGGCCCTGCAAGCGAACGTCGTGGGTGTGGACGGCACAGTGCCGTTCGACCGGTACGCGGTCGTGGGCGGAAGTCGCATCATGCGAGGCTATTCCGCGGGGCGGTTTCGCGATCGTTGGGTGAGCGCGGCGCAGGCGGAGTATCGCTCGCCGATGGTCCTGCGCCGGTTTGGCGTAGTGGCGTTCGCGGGTGCCGGTGCCGCGGCGCCACGTCCCGGTCTGCTGGGAAGCGTGCGAGGTTTTCCGTCTGCGGGTGTCGGCGGGCGTCTACAAACCGATCCGGTCCAGCGAACCGGCCTGCGCCTGGACTATGCCTGGGGTGCCTACGCCTTCGGCAGCCTGTATGTCGGGTTCAATCAGGCCTTTTGAAGATCGTGGATCGGAGCCACCGACTAAGTTCGATTTGATGATTCGGCGCTTCGCGTACGTGGCACTGCTCGTTGCGGTTCGCGCCGGCCTCGCGCCGGCGCAAGCGTCCATCGTGCCGGTGTCGCATCCGGTGTACGATTGGCTCCTGGAGCAGCGCGTGGACGGCCGCCTGCCGACGTATCAGCACGAGGTGCGGCCGATGTCGCGCGCCACGATCGCCGGACACCTGCGGACGCTCGCGGCCGGCCAGGAAATGTTGACGGGCGGTGAGCGCCGCGTGCTGAACGAATTCCGCGACGAGTTCGAGATGGACCGCCTGATTGCCAAGCGCGGCTGGACGCGCGATTTCATTCGCGGCCTCCCCGGCACCTTGCCGGCCGCGATCCGCGATCGACGCGATCCGGTGCTGATCGCGATGGTGAGCAAAGATTCCGTCATTTCCGGCGCGCTGTACGCGGCCATCGGCGGGGGCACACTGCGCCTCACCGAACCCGGCCGCGACGTGTCCGGATACGTCACTACGCATGCCTTGCGGGCGTTCATCAATACGAGTTTCGGGTTGGGCTGGCACATGGACCGGGACAACATCTGGACCGCCAGCGAGCGCGACGTAATCGCGGAGATCCCGCGGTACAACACTGCCGACCTGAAGCCGTTCAGCACGGCGTCGTATGATCACGACGATTTCCTGTCGTATCGCGCGCCAAAATGGTTCGAGGTGTACATGGGCTGGGGCAATCACGCCTTGGGCGCTTCAGTCACAGATCCGCTTGTCTTGCGCGGCGATGGTCCCACCTTCGGCGCCCTGCGATTCCAGTTTGGCGGGCCGAAGCTGAACCTCGTGGCACTGCATGGCGCTTTGGTTGCTCCGTATCGCGAGGACACCACTGGCACCGCGCTGTACCCGATTCTCACGCGCACCGCTCCCGATCGCTTCGTGGTCACGCAACGGCTGACGTGGATGCCATTTCCGCGCCTCGCGCTGTCCGCGCATGAAACAACGATCTACGCCAATCGCGGGCCTGACCTGACGTACGTCAATCCGGCCGCGATCATGTATTTCACTCAGCTGCGCATGGGCGATCGTGACAACCTCATGATCGGCGGCGATGCTGTGTACCGGCCATGGAACGGCACGGAGTTGCGCGGCTCGTTCGTCGTTGACGACCGGTCGGCGCCCAACCCCGACGCCGATACCTTCGGTCCGTTCAAGAAGGCGTTTCTGGCCGGCGCAGAGCAGCGGGTGATGCCGGGCGTTCGCCTTGGAGTCAGCTACACGGCGATTGACCCGTGGACGTATGCGCACTGGCAGCGTCTTACCACGTACGAGTCGGAGGGGAAGCCGCTGGGTCCGCTCATGGGTCCCAACGCCGAGGAGTGGGCCGGGCGGGTGACGGCGTGGCTGCCCCTGCGCACGCGGCTCATGGCGGGGTACCGTCGCATCAAGAAGGGGCTCGATCCCGTCGGCGCGGACACTGACATCTCGCAGTGCGTTGGTGGCAACCTGTTCTGCGGCACCCTGAAGAAGGAGGCGCCGCTCTACCAGGGAGCGGACGTGCACGTCATCGCCCGTACGGAGTTGGAGGCGATCACGGAGCCGATCAAGGGAGTCCCGATCTCATTGAGCGTCCGCGACGATCGCGTGCTGCGCGGAACGCGACTCCAGTCCAGGCGCTTTGTCGACTTCCGCTTTCGATTCGGCTTCTGACCTGCTGCGTATGCTATCGGACTTGGCCTTTGCCGTAGCCGGCGCCAAGGCCCAGCGGCATGGTGAGCCCAACCCGATGACCGCCGCGCTTGCGAATCGCCAGCCAAATCCCGGGTGAGGAACCGGCGATGCGGAGCAGGCCAGGGTAGACGTTCACCGTTGCCAGAGTCCCCCGGCTGTTCTCCACCATGAGCGACGCAAGCAGCGAGTTCTCGCGATCGTAGAAGACGCCGAGGCGCGGGCCGAGCGATACGGTGCGTGTGTCCGTTGCTGAATCCGATACGACCACGACGTTGGACCCGGCGCCGAGTCCAGCCGAGAGCCAGCGCCCGTGTCCCATGGACCTGGAAACACCCAAGACGTGATTCACGCCGTAGTAGTAGATACCGCGCCATCGGCTCGTGCGCGGGAGGGGAAAGCGCAGAACGAACGACTGCCCTGTGTTTTCGATCGAGCCGGTCGGGCCGGTGAATACGGGCTGGAGCGCCCAGCTCGTGAGAGACACACGGCCGCTCAACGCTTGCTGAAGCCGGCCACTGCGCCACAGCAGAAAGCCGAGGTTGTCGAAGACGAGCAGGTCCGTGAGCGCGTCCACGCTCAACGGATTGGGCTGTTCCACCACTTCGTTGAGGGCATGGGACGCCGTCATCGTCAGGTACGACATCAGCGCCGGCATCGGCACCTGCTGGAATCGAAACCACTCCTCCAACCGCACCGATACCATGCCGCTTCCGAACAGGTGATCCTGGTAGTTGGGTAGCCACTGTCCGCCCTCGAGCCCCGTTGCCGGGAAGAACTCGTTGGTCAGCGCCCGGCGCCAGCCGTAGCGGCGGTACGCGTCGTTCACATTGGCGAGGGCGTGGCCGAGATTCGCGAGGGACTTTCGGTACGGCTGGCGCGCGATGCCAAGATCCGCAGAATACAACGTCAGGTTGTTGAATCCCTCGTTCAGAAGCTGCGATAACGGATTGAACTGTGCTTCGGAGCCGTAGGTCTTGGCGCCATAGAATCGCGCGCCGTGGGTGCTCGCCCGCGAGCACCCCGCCAGCGAGAGCGCCGCGCCGGCAACGACGCACCGCATGAGGAGTGCTCGCATTAAGCGTGGGCCTAGCGCGACGGACTGGCGGCTGCTGTGGGCCGTTGGGCTGCGAGCGCGCCCTGAAGGACCACCAGCACCGTGATCGCGTACCACGTGAAGAACAAGTACGTACGCGGCACGAGTGCTTCGCTCATGAGGTCGTAGTCGGCCACGTACAGCATCCACCCAGTGTGGACGAACCACACGCCCGCCAGCGCGACGGCGTAGATCCGGCCCCAGCGCACCATGGGTGCAGGCCTGAAGTGTTCAACGAGCACCAGTGCAGCGGCCGCGAACAGCATCTTGGCAAAGAGAGCGTGCGCAGTGCCAGCGATAGGCCCGTGCTGTCCATGCGCCGCAAACAGCACGCCGGCGACAAAGAAGGCGAGTGCCAGCGCGACGTGGTCGGCTCCCTTCGGAAGGCGCCCGCGGGCCACCAGAAGATCCACTGCGCCCGAGAGCATCACGGCGAAATCCACGGTGATGTGCGCGTAAATCGTGGTGCTGGCTTCTGTCATGGGCCACGTGACCCAGCGTAGTTCGCCCGTCATCTCTACCAGTGGAATGACGATCTTCGCCCACGCTTCCCAGCCGACGGATGCGGCTGCGTCGGCGCCGAGGATCGCGTCGGGCCGCGCGTCCCATGGGTTGCTTATGGCAGCGCCACCACGCCGGCACAGGACAATGGTCCAAAGCACGGCCCAAGCGAGGAAGGCCAAGCCGGGGAAAACATGGCCCGGGAGATCGCCCATTTGGTGGTTCACGCCATCTCCGGTTTTGGAGGCTCACAGGAGCTACCTGATGACCGGTAAGGCTATCACATTTCGCGCCTGATGCTGCACCTTCTCTCGCGCGCCGCCTGGACCGTCATTCGCGTGGTGGGCGTGCTCTCGGCGGCAGTCGCGTCGCTGTTATTGCTGGACCGCGTGAACCGTCCCGAGGCTATCGTGGATCCCGGCGTTGCCGCGGTGGACACCACGAAGCGTTCGCGCCTTCTGGTGCTGCACATTGACAGTTGGCGCTACGAGACGGCGGTCGATTCCACGATCATGCCGCAGGTCGCGGCACTGCGCGCCAGAGGCGCGTCCTGGGAAATGGAGACCGTGTTCGAGGGGTTCACCATTCCCGCGGTACGGGCGGCGTTCTCCGGCCACGCCGAGACACAGCTCGTCAACTTCATCCAGAATTTCCGGTTTCGGGCGCTGGGGCTCGAGTCGTTCTTTCAGGACGCGTCGCGCCTCGGGAAGCGGACACTCATCGTGGCCGTTGAGCCGTTCACGCAATTCGGGGCGTACTTCGAGCAGCGAGCGCCGGACACGCGCGGACTGAACATGTATGAGGCTGATCGCCTGCGGCCAGCGATGGCGATGCGCGGCTGGAGTGACGAGAAGTTCGACATCGTGGTGTGCCACTACGAATCAGCCGACTGGGTGGCACATGAAACCGGCGTGAACTCCGCGCGTTACCGTCGCGAGTTCGCCTATGCGGACTCGCTGGTGGCGGCTTTCGCTGCCTCGCTTGGGCCCAGCGACTACCTGTTGGTCTATGGCGATCACGGGCACTCACCGGCCGGTGAACACAAGACGGGCATCGACATTCCGACGTTTGCACTATTGCTCGGTCCGGACGTTGCCCGCGGGGCCATCGTGGGGCCCATGCCGACCACCAACTTGCGCTACGTGGCGAGTCACGCGATTGGCGTCACCCTGCGTCCAGGGCCCTACGACACCCGGCAATTGTCGCGCGTGCTTCCCATCGCAGCGGACTCGACTCCCTCCCTCATCGCCACGGCGCGGCGCGCGAGCGCGAGCCTGACGGACTACGCCATTGCCCTGGTTGTCGCCTTCGGCGCCGTGGGGCTGGCGCTCCTGCTCGTGCGCGGTGTGCCCGGAGAGGGCCTGGAATGGAAAGTTGCAGCGGTCCTTGCAGGGACTTTCATCGCGGAGGTTGGCCTCCAGCACTATGCGGGGCCTGGCGTCACAGTGTTTCCGTTTGTGCTCATCGCGCTGGGCGGGGCAGCGACCCGACTAGCGGCGGCGTGGCGCGTCGCCATTGTCGTACTCGGCGTATGGTTCGCCGCGCGCACGACGGGCGCCTCCTGGGTCGCGGCGCCGCCTGGCCTCGCCGGCTTGATCCCGCTCTACCTCATTGCGATCGCCGCTAAGCTCGTAGTGCTGGACGGTATTGCGGGTCGAACTCGCTGGCGTTCGACGCTGGCGTGGGCGACCGCAATCGTCTTGGTGGAACTGCGCGTTTGGGACTCGCCTCTGGCATACGCCGCTCTGCTGGGCGCTGGCGTGCTCACTTTCGTGCGCGGGCGTGCCGCCGCCGACCGCCGCCTGGCGGCCGTGGTGATCCTGTCCTCGCTGCTGTACTTCACGCTTCGCCTTCCGCTGTTCCAGCTTGCGTGGATCGACCTGTTTCTGTGCGGGGTGTGGCTGCTCGCGCTCGACCGTGACGACAAATGGTCGGATGCCTTGATCGTCACTGGGAGTTTTGCGCTCACCAGCGGCTGGTTGGCCAGCGGCCTCGAATGGGGTTTTCTCTATGCCTTCTTCCCGGCGCACCTCGTAGAATTGCAAGTGCAGTACTTTCTCCCCTTCATACTCGCAAAGCTGCCCCTCTTGCTCGTCCTCTCGCTCGTGGTCGCCGGCCGTCGCCCGACGCGCCGCCTCGTTGAAGTTCTGCTTCTCTACACCGGGTCACGTTTCGCGCTGGCATGGGCGCTGCGACTCGGCGGCGCCGATGCAGTCGAGATCTGGCCGCTGGCGGAGCAGGGGATGTACCTCACGACGTTCCTGCTTGCCGGGGTGGTGTGGACATGGCGTCCGCGAGCGGTCCCGGCTTCGGTCGGTGCTCAAGCATGATTCCCGTCGAATCAGTCGCGCGAACGTATCGCGAGCAGGATGAGTTCGCCTGCATTGACGGGTTTTTCGACGAGGCTCGCATCGCCCCCTGGTCGCCGAAGCCAATGCGTTGCGGAGCCGGATCAACCGCAACTACGTGCCTCGGATCAAGAAGGGCGGCAGCGTCAGCCATTTCGATATTGGCAAAGGCGCGCCGCAGGTCCGCGCGCTGTACCACTCACCCGAACTGATCGCCTGGCTCAGCGCGCTGACGGGTGAAGTACTGCTCACTTGCCCCGAGGACGATCCGCACGCGTGCGCGCTCTACTACTACACCGAGGCCGGCGACCACATCGGCTATCACTACGACACGTCGTTCTATCGCGGCAAGCGATTCACGGTCCTGGTGGGACTGGTCCAGCAATCCAGCAGCGAACTGGTGTGCCAGCTATTCCACGCCGACACGGAACGCGAGACCGTGGAGCTTCGCGTAAAGACGAAGCCCGGCACGCTCGCGGTGTTCAACGGTGACAAGGTATGGCACTGCGTTACGCCGAGTTCGGCGGGAGACGACCGTGTGGTGCTGTCGCTCGAATACGTCACCGATCGCAGCATGGGTTTCCTGCCGAGGCTCGTGTCGAACGTGAAGGACGCGGTGGCCTACTTCGGCATCAAGGCGCTGTTCCGCCGGGGGCGTTCACCCACACCCAGTGCCGGCGCCAGCCTGAAATGATCCGGGTGAGCGTCCAGGCGTAGCGCACCACCAGCCACAGCGATGCCCCCACGAGAAGCATCTGCGGCCCGACGTCGCCCAGGTTGCTGAACCAGAGAATCAAGAGACCAGCGGGCGCGACCAAGTCCGGCCACGGCCGCGGCACCGTGGTGGTATGCGCGTGCATCAGGCGCGCCACGTAGTCAGCGCCGACCAGGGCGATCAGCGCCCAGCCCCACAGGGGCGTCACGTTGTTCGTCAGGCACCACGCGGCGAACCCGATGAGCGTCACGACGTTCAGTAGCAGTGGCAGTGGCAGGCGCTTGAGGCGTCGCGCGATGACGACGATGGCGCCGAGGCAGATGCTGGTGCCGAGTCCGGCGACCAGCAAGTGGCGCGGCAGGCCGGGAGCGAGGTCAAGCAGCAGGAACGTCCGCACCGGCGGAATCATCCAGGCGACATAGAACGCGGTGAGGATGGCGATGACTTCGAGCGTGCCCCACGCCGTGAAGTGCAGGCGCTTCTGTTCGGCGCGTTCCGCATACGTGATCGCGAAGCTGCTGATGAGGATGATCGTCATCGCGTACAGCACCCACAGCGGCGCGTTGCCGGCCAGGCTCCAGTACCCGAATACGAGCACGCATCCGGCCCACAGGTCGCAGTGATGGTCCAGGAAGTCCCCGAGGGGCGAGGTTGTGCCGCTGGCTTTGGCCTGCATCCCGTCCAGATGGTCGCCGGCGACGTAGAGCTGCAGGGCCAGGAGCTGGAGCAACGCGAGTTTCGTGGGGCCCAGGCGGTCAGCGAACAGCGAGCCCACCACGATCGCGCCCAGCGTTCCCGTGGACAACAGTGTGACGAGGTTGGCGGCCAACCAGCGCGGCAGCAGGGGGAACAGCCGCGAAAACCACACCTGCGTCACCCACGGACGCAAGACAGAGCGGTCCGTGAACTCGTATGAGCCAGTGGGCGGGGGTGTCTCGCTCGTCACGGGGCGGGGCGCGTAGTCAAAGGCCGGACTGCCGCTTTACTTTGGGTTCGCATATCGCAGTGCCGAATGTAGCCACCCCTCTGTTCCGGAGAAGCATCGCTGCCGCCCGCCGCCAAGTCCGTGTCCCCTGCTGAACGCCTGCGCGCCCTGTGGGCCGCGCCCGGTGTTGTACGCGTCGCCGGTGCGCATGACGCCATGGGCGCGAAGCTCGCGATCCAGGCCGGCATGGACGCGATCTGGTCCAGCGGATTCGAGATCTCCACGGCGCACGCCGTTCCGGACGCCAGCATCCTCACGATGTCGGAGTACCTGGCCGCGGCGCACAGCATCGCTGACGCGGTCGCGCCGGTTCCCGTAATCGCGGACTGCGACACCGGCTACGGCAACTCGAACAACGTGATCCGGATGGTGCATCAGTTCGAGGCTGCCGGCGTGGCGGCAGTCTGCATCGAGGACAAGAAGTACCCGAAGACCAACAGCTTCATCCCGGGCAAGCAGGAGCTGGCGTCCATCGCTGAATTCGTGGGCAAACTGCTGGCCGCCAAGAACGCGCAGCGCACGTCCGCGTTCGCCGTCATTGCGCGCACGGAAGCGTTGATCGCGGGATGGGGCGTGGACGAAGCCATCCGGCGCTGCGAGGAGTACGTGCGCGCCGGCGCCGATGCGTTGCTCGTGCATGACAAGTCGAAGACGGCGGAGGGCATCCGCGCGTTCCTGGCCAAGTGGCGCCCGCCGGTTCCCGTCATCGTGGTGCCCACCTCGTACCCGACCCTCACGGTGAACGACGCGAAGTCCTTGGGCATCAAGACGGTCATCTACGCCAACCAGGGCATTCGCGCCTCGGCTCGGGCACTCACCAACGTGTGGCAGACCATCGCCCGGGATGGCAACAGCCTCGCGGTGGAGGGGTCCATCGCCACGATGGGCGAGTTGTTCGAAGTGCAGGGCATGCCGGAGCACAAGGAAGCGGAGCGTGCGTTCGATCGCGGTGGTCCGCCGCCGACGCGCGCGGTGATCCTGCATGCGGGCGAGCACCGGGACGATCCGTCGTTGGCGCCGCTCACGGCCGACGTGCCGCTGGCGGCGCTGGATCTCAACGGCATGACGCTCGTGGAACGGCAGGTCACCATGCTGCACCAGTGCGGCGTGAACGACATCACGGTCGTCGCGGGCTACCGTCATGAGGCGGTGAGCGCGAACGGCGCGGGCCGCGTGGTGAACGACGCATGGAAATCCAACGGCGAAGTTGGGTCGTTGCTGGCAGGCGCCGCGTCGCTCAATGGCGGGCCGGAGGGTTCGCGAGTGCTTGTGTGCTACGGCGACGTGATTGTCGAGCGCACGCTGCTCGAGCGACTGCTGGCCTCCGACGCCGAATGCATGGTGCTGGTGGATCGCAGCGGCGCCAGCGGCAGGCACGTGCGCGACCGCGTGACCGTCGATGGAGACTCCGAACCGGGGCGCCGCTTCCTGAGTCCATCGAGTCCGCGCAGGATCATGGCCATCGGTGCTGGCGTGGACGCCGCGCACGGCAACGGGGAATTCGCCGGCCTACTGCTCGTGTCCGGCCAGCGGTGGAGCGCCCTGAGGTCTCGCGCCGAGAAGCGCGGCTCGGGCGCGCTGCCGGATCTGTTGGCGGACGCGATGCGCGACGGCGACGTGGTGACGTGTCTCGAAGTCACGTCCGGCTGGCTCGAAGTGCGCACCTTTGCGGACTACGAAATGGCGTGCCGCATGGTGACGTCATGAGCGAGCGCGTGTCGTCGCAGAAGTTCATCGACGCGTTGAGTGCCCAGCGGTTTGGCCCTTACGTCGGCGTGCCGTGTTCGTACCTGCGTCCGTTCATCGACTACGTCATCGACCGCGAGGACTTGTCGTACGTCGCGGCCACCAACGAAGGGGAAGCGCTGGCAATGGCCGCGGGCGCGCAACTGGCCGGACGCCGCCCCGTGGTGATGCTCCAGAATTCCGGCCTCGGCAACCTGGTGAATCCGCTCGCATCGCTCACGTATCCGTTCCGTATTCCGGCGCTGATCATTGTGACACTTCGCGGTGACCCGAGCGGCAAGGACGAACCGCAGCACGAGCTCATGGGCCGCGTGACCGCGGACATGCTGCGCGTGCTGGAGGTGGAGCACGAGTGGTTTCCGGCGACCGACGACGCGATCGGCCCTGCGGTTGAGCGCGCGGCGGCGCACATGGACAGGACGGGCCTGCCGTTCGCGTTCATCCTGCGAAAGAACGTGGTCACGGAGTACACGCCTCGCGGCGCAGGCCAGGCCCAAGCGCCAGCCAAACTGCCAGTGCGTCGCGAGGCGCTCACGGCGATTCACGGCGCGATGCGGAAGGATTCCGTCGTCGTGGCGACCACCGGAAAGACCGGGCGCGAGTGGTTCGAGGTGGACGACCGCGACCGCAATCTGTACCTGGTCGGTTCCATGGGCTGTGCGCCGAGTGTCGCGCTTGGCCTTGCGCGCGAGATCCAGGCGCCCGTGATCGTGCTCGACGGCGACGGCGCTGCGCTCATGCGGCTTGAGTCCCTCGCCAGCGTCGGCAGCCAGAAGCCAGCCAATTTCGTGCACATCGTACTCGACAACGAAGCCTACGACTCCACTGGCGCGCAGCGTACGATCTCAGCCGGGGTGGATTTCCCGGCGATCGCGCTCGCATGCGGCTATGTGTCAGCGGAGTCCGCCGGCGGACTGGACGCTCTCGCCGGCGCGGTGAAGCGGGCGCAACAGTCGACGGGCCCGCACCTGATCCACAGCCGCATCGCATTGAGCACCAGCGCAGAGGTGGGGCGTCCGAGTGTCGGACCGCGCGAAGTGGCGAAGCGCTTGCGCGGCGTGCTGTCCGGCGCGCGGTGATTCTCTTTTCGCCGGGGCCGTCCAACATTTCCGAGCGCGTACGGCGCGCGTTGCTTGCGCCGGACATCGGACACCGCGAGCCGGAGTTCGGCACGCTGATGAACGATGTCAGCACCGGGATTCGTCAGGTCGCCGGCCTCGCTCCGGATTCGCCGTACTCGATCGTCCTGCTCGGGGGCTCCGGCTCTGTGGCCATCGAGTCCATTGTCGCGGCCGCCCGCCCACTGGGCCGGATGCTGGTGATCGCCAACGGTCCCTATGGCGAGCGCGCGGCCGCGATGGCGAAACACCACGGCGTGGAGGTGGACGAGTGGCGGCTGGCCTGGGGCGAGGCGATCGCGCTCGAGGCACTCGACGCGCGCCTGAGGGCGGGGAAGTTCGGGGCGGTGTACGTCGTGCATCACGAAACCGCGACGGGCCGGCTCAACCCGCTGCGCGACATCGCGGCGCTTGGGAAGCAGTTCGGCGCGCTGATTCTCGCGGACACAATCAGCAGCATCGTCGGCGAACCGATCGATATTGCCGGTTGGCAGTTGGACGCGGTAATCGGCAGCGCCAACAAGTGCCTGCGCGGCGTTCCGGGCGCCGCGTTCGTGATTGCGAGTCCGGCGTTTCGTCGCGCCGCGGCGGCACAGAAAGCGCAGCACTACTCCAACTTCGAGCTGCACGCGTCGCAGCAGGAGGCGGGGGAGTTTCCGTTCACGCCGCCGGTCCACGCCATGTTCGCGCTGCGCGAAGCGATTGCGGAGACGATCGAAGAAGGCGTCGCGGCACGGCAGGCGCACTACGCCGACCTCGCACGACGCACGCTGGACGGATTGGCGTCGCTCGGCGTGGAGACGCTGCTCGAACGAACCGCGTACGGACGCACCCTGGTGGCGTCACACCTGCCGAAGGGCTGGACGTACGACTCGTTGCATGATCCGCTCAAGGGCAAGGGCTACTGCATCTATGCGGCGCAGGGCGCGCTCAAGCCGACCGCATTTCGCGTCGGGCTGATCGGGCACTTCGGCGCAGACGCAGTGGACGGGCTGTTTCGCGAGATGCGCGCGCTCCTCGAGACGTGAACGCGCTCATCCTGGCGGCGGGCCGCGGGACTCGCCTGGGGCTTGGCGATGGACCCAAGTGCCTCGCTCCTATCGGCGAGCAAACGATCCTGAGTCGGTCGCTGGACGCGCTGGACGCGCTGGATGTTCCGGCGGTTGTCGTGGTCGGCCATGCCGCGGCGCAGGTCACGGCGCACGTCGCGGGCCGACGTCGCCAGCCGACGCTGGTGATGAACGAGCGATATCGCGACGGGAGCATTCTGTCGCTCGCCGCCGGGCTCGCGCCGCTCGATGGTGCGGGCGACGTGCTGTTGATGGACGGCGACGTTGTGTTCGGAAAAGAGCTACTGCGTCGCCTGATCGAGGCAAAGGCTCCGGATGCACTGCTCGTAGACATCGGGGCGGAGTTCAGTGACGAGCAATTCATGGCCGGCCTCCGCGGCGACCAGGTGGTCACGCTGCGCCGGGGTCCGGTGCCAGGTCATGAGGCCCATGGAGAATGGATCGGACTCACGAAGTTGAGCGGGCGGGCGGTCACGCGGTTCTTGTCGGCGATCAACGCGCAGATCGCGCGTGGCGAAACGGCGGGTGGCTACGAGGACGCTCTGGCCGGCATGCTCGTCGACATCACCGTCACCGGCGTGCCAACGGGGGGAGCTCACTGGGTGGAGGTGGACTTCGTTGCTGACCTGTCCCGGGCGCGTCAGTTGTTCGGCGGGTCCTCGAGCGCCTGAAACATGAAATCAGGGACAAGACGTCTGCGGAAATAGTCCGCTCTCAGCGCTTTGGGTAGCAGCCCGAAGCGTCCGATCCACCGCCGACAGCGTCGCGCGCCGCAGTGGCAGCGCATTCTATAGATGTCGTCGTCGCCGATGGTGGTGGAGTAGTCGATGACGATTTCGTCGCCGGGCCTGAGATCGCGCGCCGCAAAGAGGAACAGCTTGTTATCGCGCTTGCGAATCCCCGCGTTGGGCGCGCACGAATGGTTCAGGTAGCGGCCCAGTCCATTGTGCGGGTCGAGGTACGTGTCGTCGCCGAACCGGAAACAGTTGGCGAGGAACGTACCGCCGCGCTTGCGAAGGACGCGCCAATGGTACACGTGGCCGCCAATCCGCCCGATCGTGCGTCCCTTCGCGAACCTGCGCGTGGCGAATATGCCGACGCCCGTGCGCGCGCGGCTGGCGACAACGCCGGGTACGGGCGGCACCAGGCCTAGGTGTTTGTCTGACATGCGGTGCAGAATCGTGCCGACGTCGAGGGGGCGCTCCGGAGATTCCTGACGACAGCGTTGGCTCGCGGGCTAGAAGCTGCCTCCCAGAAATACTGCGTTCGCGAAGATCGGCAGCAAACCGCGCCACATGTCGCGGTAGTTCGGGTCGCCGGCGAAGCCGATCACGCGCCCGCGTCCGACGCGCTCGGTCCACAGGTACGGCGTCCCGGCTACGCGCGCAGGCACCTCCGGCCACATGTAGCCGCCAAGGCGGAGTTTGGGCTGATCGGCGTACCGGACCACCGCCTCGCCCGCCGTGAGGTTGCGCGGCACGGTGTAAATGCGGTCCGAGAAGAGCAGCACCGGAATGTCCGCGCTGTGCACGCCCGCGAGCAGCGGCGACAGCGTGTCGCCATGGGCGCGGACGATCGCGCCGGGAACGCCAGACGGTAGCGGGGCGCCCCCCGCGCTGTCCGCGCGCGTGGTGTCGCGGCGCAGACGAATGCGCGCGAGCCCGAGTTGCTCCGTCGCGAGCCAGCCGGTGGCGGCGTCGAGCGTGATCAGCACGCCACCGTTGCGCACCCAGTTCTGAAGCGCGGTGCGTCCGCCGGCACCCAGCGTGGCGTCGAGCCCGCCGGCATTCGCCGACGGCACGACCAGCACATTGAAGTTCTCGAGCACGGCCGCCGACACGCCCGCCGCAGCGATGCTGGTCACCGGATACTGGATGCGGTTGTCGAACTGGTACCAGGTGAACCCGAACGAATTGCCGCTCACCGGGGTGCCGCCGAGCAGGGCAACGCGCGGGATGCGGAGCGGGAACACGCTGTTGGAGCCAAGGTCGGTGCCGTCGTCCACCATCGACGAACCGAGCGCGGCGACGCGCGCTCCACTCGCCGTCGCGGCGCGGCGCACCGCGGCGTGCACGGTGGAATCGTTCGATGCAACGCGGACCACGAACGCACCCCTGGGAAAGTTCGCGGCGCCTGCGCGAAACGCCTTGGGCGCGTACCAAACGCGCAGACTGTCACGGAACAACTCGGACAGCATGCGGATCGACGCTTCGCTTCCGGCCTCGAACGCGTAGCCATAGCGCGCGGTCACACCCGCCGCCGCTGCGGTCGATGTGCCGAACGTGGCCGGCAGCTCTTCGGTCCCTCCAGGCGCGGCGCGCACACTCCACGCGCGCAGGCGAAACGTGTGCGGCATAGACCATGCGGTCAGGTCATAGAACCGCCCCGGCTCGTTTGTCCGCCGGCTCTCGAGCTCCTGGCGAATGAAGTTGGAGTCGAGCACCGCGTCGGGCTCGAGCAGCGCCTTGGCAAGACGCCCCTGCGGCTGCGCAAAGTCCACCACGTAGCCGCCGCCGGCGATGCGCGCCGCGCCAGCGACTTGTTCACCGAACGGCGTGGCGTTCGCCAAGTCGGCAGCCGCGGTGAGGCGACGCACGGTGATGCCGTTGTCCATCAGGCGACGCGCCAGCGAATCCGCGCGTCCCTGCGCGTCGCGCTCGAAAACCACGGCGCGCATTGGGCTCGCCGCGCCATCAGTCACCGCACTCTGCCGGAACGCGGCGTAGTCGCGCACGCGCTCCGCGCGACGACGCGCCGAGGTCGAGATGGTCGCCCATGCGGCGGTGTAATGGTGCCACGCCGCGTCGTGCAGCGTCATCACAGTGCCGTCGCTACGCATGATCGCACCGCCGCTCGACGACGCCTGCTCGTACGTCATGCCGGCCGCGCCCGTGAGTATCGGCCACGAGACGCCGTAACCGGGATAGAACTCGTCGTATCCCTCGCGCCGGAAGTAGGACCAGCCGCGTTCGTCAAACGCGGCAGCGTTGGCGGCCGCGTAGATGTCCCACCACTTCAGGATGCTGGAGTGCACGTTCTTGTTCACCGGCTCCATCGGCGGCGCGAAGAAATACGAGGAGCTGGAGCCCATCTCGTGCAGGTCCACAGCGATGTGCGGCCACCATTTGTTGAATGACGCCACGCGGCCGCGCGTCTCTGGGTGCGAGTGCAGGAACCAGTCGCGATTGAGGTCGAAGTAGTAGTGGCTTGTGCGTGGGCCGGGCCAGTTGCCCTGATGCACCAGCGCGCCCGGCGTCGTTGGCACACCCAACTGTCCACGGGCGCGAATCACGTCCTGCACATGGCGCTCGTGGCCGTCCGGGTTCTGCACCGGATCGATGAGCACGACAACGCTGTCGAGGATCATGCGCGTCATGTCGTCGCGTCCGGCCGCGAGCTGGTAGAGCAGGGCCAAGGACGCTTCGGTGCCAGACGCTTCGCCGCCATGCACGGTGTAGCCGAGCCACGCGATGGACGGCAGCCGCGCGGCCGCTGCGTTCGCATCCGGCGCCGCATTGGCGACGCGTCCGGCATCCGCGAGGATCTGCGCCATGCGACCATGGTTGGCCTCGCTGGTCGCAATGATCATCAGCGATTCGCGGCCTTCGAACGTGTGCGCCACCGTGTCCACGCGAATGCGCCGGCTCGCCGCGGCAACGCGCTCGGCGTACCGCACGATCATGTGGTGCGGTGTGAATCGCTGGCCGATGTCGTAACCGAGTACCGCGCGCGGCGTGGGAACCGCGGGGTCAAAGTTGCCCGTGGGGTTGTACGAATGCTGGGCGCTGGCCGTCGTGGCCACGAACAGAAGAACGAGTGAAATGCGCATGGAGAGGTCGAGGTCGGTGCGTGGTCTGCGTCGTCCGCGTGACAACAATGGCCCGGAGGAGCCAGCCAGCTACGGAACTATCGGCTTGGGTTCGAGCTTGGCCACCCACAGCCCTGAGTTGAAGTCGGTGAACAGGATGTGCCCCTTCCACGGCATCGCGTTCATCGCGAAGCTCGCGTTGGCCGTGCGGCCGTTGGGGTCGAACGCCTTGAAGACCGCGATCTCACGTCGCTGTTCGGCCAAGTTGCCCAGCAACTCGCCGGACACGTCCACCACGCGCAGGCCACCGTCGTAGTACGCCTGATACATGATGTCGTCCTCGACGATGATGTCGTGCGCCCCGAACTCCTCCTGGTGGTACTTGGCGATGTTCTTCGGGTTCTTCGGGTCCGTGAAATCAATGATGTGCGTGTAGCCGGCCGACGTCTGCGCTACGCCCCCCTTTCCGCCTATTGAGGCGGCGTAGTTGGTGCCTTCCCACACGCGGCCCTGGCGGCTCATGATCTCGTCACCAAGGAAGAGATACGTCCTGCCGGTGGACTTCTGGACGTACGGGTAGATCTCGTGCGTGGCGCCGCTGGTCGTGGGATAGGTCGCGATCAGCGCCGGCTTTTCGATCGAACCACCGTACTTGCCGTTGCCGACGTCCACCGCAACGACGCCCGTGCCCCACTCCGACGAATACGCGATGCCATCGCGCACCCACACGTCATGAACGCGCGAGTCGGGATGGTTGTACTCGCCCGCGAACTTCGGTTTGTAGATGTCACGCATGTCCACGATGACGTACTTGTCGCCGCCGCTGATGGCGAACAGGTGCTCGTTGGTGGCGAACATGTTGTGAACACCGCCGGTGAGTTCCTGGTCGAACGTGGCGGAGACCTTTGGATGTGCCGGGTCCGCCAGGTCCAGAATGACGATGCCGTTCACGCGATTGGAGGCGCCCTCACGCGATAGCACGCCGTAGCGGCCGTCGGGCGAGACGGTCACGTCGTTGATCGTCCGCGCGTCCACCTTGACGGAATCCGTGATGACCGGAGCCGCGAGGTTGGTGATGTCAAAGACGTAGCCCCAGCCGTCGCCGCCCCAGGTGCCAACGAGCGCGTAGTCGCGGCCGTTCTTCGCGGTCCAAGGCCACAAGTCGGAGGTATTGACGTGCGTGATGGTGCCGCGGCCCGTGAGGTTGATGCGTCGGCGAACATCACGAGGCGTCACCTGGATCACCTTGCGCGCCGTCGTGTTTCCGGCGGTGGCCAGCAGGGTGTAGCGGCCCGGCACTTCGGCCGCGAACAGGCCGCGGTCCACGATGCCGGTGGCACCCGGCGCCGCGATCGTGTCGTCCGGGACGTAGGTGTAGCTCCACGTAATGGGCACGTCCGGAATCGCCGCGCCCGTGGCGCGTCTGGCCGTTGCCTTGAGGTGGAGCACATCGCCGCTCCGTACCGAGTTATCCGCGATGTCAATCGAGAGAGTCGCCACCGGGTTGGACGCCACGGTGTAGCGAATCGTCGACCGCACGCCTTCGAATTCGGCGGAGATCGTCGCGATGCCCGCACCGATGGCGGTGACGTATCCGAAGCGGTCCACGGTGGCGACCTTGGCGTCGGAGCTGCGCCACGCAAGATTGGCGTCCCGACGTTCCGACGAATCCGCATGATATGCGCGGCCGTCGTGCGCCAACGTCACGCCGGCATACAGGCGGCCCGCCTCGGGCTTGATGGCGACACGCGTGACCGCTGGCCAGGAAATGTTGACGGGGACGTTGACGACAATCGGGTCAGTGCGTCCACCCGCTGTCACCACCAGCTCGTACCGGCCGGCGCGCAGGGCCTTCACGAGACTGTCACTCACCGCCACCGCGTTGCGCGGGCCGGAGATGCGGACGCGCGCAGCGCGGAGTTCGTTGCCCTTGGCATCGTACGCGCGCACCCGGATCTTCGCCGTCTCGCCCGCCTTGATGGCGAAGGAGGTAGGCTCCACCACGAGACGAGCGATCGCCGTGTCGGTGACCGGGCCGAGCTGCTGCTGCGACGCGAGTGCCGGGGCGGACGCGAGCATCGCGACCGTGACGAGCTTGAGCGAGCGAGTTACGTTCACGACGGGACTCCCGAATGGAGGGGTTGGAAGCATGATGATGGACGCCGGACGCCTGGTTTTCAACCGCCGCAGATGGGCGTACGCAAGCATTGCCGTGGCGATGTCCGCGGCGCCGCTGGTGTCGCAGTCGTCGGACGAGGCGTTGATTCGCTCCGCCCGCGCCCGGTACAACCAGGCCATCGCCGCGCACGATACCGCCGCCATCGCGCGACACCTCCTTCCTGAGATCGTACAGGTGACGTCCACCAACGCCCGCAGCACGAGCCGTGATTCCGCCCTGGCTCGGATCGCGGACCTGTTCGCTTCGCGTCCGGACGTCATCTACGTGCGTACCGCCGAGCAGGTCGAGGTCAACGCGTCCTGGGGGCAGGCATCGGAAATCGGTCGATGGACAGGCCGCTGGACGCAAGCCGACGGCGTGACGAACGTGGGCGGCCGCTACTTCGCCAAGTGGCGAAAGGTGGACGGACGATGGATGTTGCTGTCCGAGGTATTCGTTCAGCTCTCCTGCTCCGGCACCAACTACTGTAGACCACAATGAATGCTCTCGGCTCTCGGCTCACAGCGCTCGGCGGACTGATCCTGCTCACGGCCACGGCGGTCGCGCAGCAGGCACCCGCAAAACCGACGAATGACTACTGGGTCTACGTTGGCGCGGAGTCTGCGGACCTCATCCATAGAGTGCGTTTCGGACCCGCGGGCGCCGTGGTGGAGAAGACGATTCCCGTTGGCGAATCAGCTGTCGAGATGGAAGGACCCCACGGACTCCAGATTTCGCGCGACGGCAAGTACTTGCACATGACCACGGGCCACGGTGCCCCGGACGGCAAATACTGGAAATTCGAGTTGGGACCCGACACGCTCGTGGGTCCGGGCACATTTCTTAGCTTCTTCCCCGCATCCATAGATGTCACGCCGGACGGACTGTACGCGTTCGTCGTGAACTTCAACCTGCACGGCGAGATGGTGCCGTCGTCCGTGAGCGTGGTGTATACGCCGACCAACACCGAGGTGGCGCGCACCACGACCTGCACCATGCCGCACGGTAGCCGAGTGGAACCGGGCGGGGGGTTCCAGTACTCCACGTGCATGATGGATGATCAACTCGTCGAGCTGGATACGCGCTCGTTCGCGGTGTCGCGACGCTTTTCGCTCGCGAAGGGGAAGGAAGGGCCGCTCGCGGCGAAGTGGGAGAGCGAGCACGCCAAACACGTGGCGGCCGGCCACAAGATGCCGATGCCGCCGTCCAGCTGTTCCCCGACGTGGGCGCAGCCGAGCGCGGACGGAAGCCGGGTCTTCGTCGCCTGCAACAAGGCGGACGAGATTCTCGAGCTGGATCGTGCCGGCTGGACCATTGTTCGCCGGTTCGCTACGGGCCGAGGTCCGTACAACCTGGCGGTGACGCCCGACAGCAAGCTGCTCGTGGTGTCGCTCAAGCAGGGGGGAAGTGTGCAGGTGTTCGATCTGGTCAGTGGGCGCAGCGTGATGCAGTTGAAGAGCAGTACGACAGTCACCCACGGCGTCGTCGTCAGTCCGGACTCGAGGTACGCGTTCGTGAGCAACGAGGGCGTCGGTGCTCAGCCGGGCAAGGTGGACGTCTACGATCTCGTGGCGCTCACGCGCGTGGCCAGCGTGGACGTGGGGCAGCAGGCGGGCGGCATCGCGTTCTGGAGAGTGGCACCGGCGCGCTGAGGATCCGGCGACACGTCGCAATACGGCAGCGGCTGGCTCTATTGCGTCCCGGCTTGTCGAAGTGGGTGCGCACGGAAGAACTCCCACATCAACTGTGTCGCATCGATGCTGTGGGTCGTACGCCCAGTGAACCACTCCGGTGTGCGTCCGGTGCCGGGCCATGTGTGGCCGCCGCCGATGATCGTGTACAACACGACATCGCCGTCATCGGCACACTTGCTGTACGAACGACGGATTACGTCGGGCGCCACTTGCGAATCAGCGGGGCTCGGCGCGCACCGGTTCCTCCGCGCCCAGTTCGCTGTCCACGTCTCCTGATTCGGCAAATGAATGTCGGCGACGACCCACGATGTGCCGCCCTTGAATCCAGCCGCGTTGTCATCGGTTCCGTGAAAGTTGATCATGGGCACCGGCCGCCGATCCGGGCACCACATGAACGGGGTCAGTTGTGCCGACGCGACCAGCCCCACCGCGGCGATGCGGTCGGACAACGTGCACGACAGCATGAACGACATTCCGCCGCCGTTGGAGAGCCCGTTGGCATAGACGCGATTCAGATCTATGTGGTAGTTGGCGGCGATGGTGTCGATCAGGGCCGAGAGAAACCGGACCTCTTTCGCGAGGCCGGGACCTGGCCTGGCTCGCCACGCCCTGACGCCCCTGCCGCCGACGCCTGACGGGTAGACGACTATGAATCCCTCGCGATCGGCGACCGCGTTCCACTGACTAATGTCCTTCTGCGCGGCGCCCCAGAGCCCCGCGCCGTGCATGCTGATCACGAGCGGCGTCTGGCTAGCCGGGCGGTAGCTCGTCGGCACGTACAGCAGGTACTCACGACGCTCGCCGTCGGACACAAACGACCCGTTGTCGCGATTGGCAGCGTAGTACCAGGCGGCTTCGATCGGCACGATCACCGCGGGCAGGCCGATGAGCGTCAGCATCGCGCCGAGGACCAGATGTCTGTCGCTCATCGATGCCGGTTCCAGGCAAGCGCCATCAGCGCTGCGGAGAGCCGCACGAGCGGCGTCGCCAGGATAGCGATGAGCAGCAGGAAGTAGTGCGGGATCATTGGCGTGCTGAAAAACCAAACGAACACTCCGAACAGGACGACGACTGTGGCGCACCAGCAGGCCGCGCCAATCACCAGCGTCGAGTCGCGTACGAGGCGGCTGCGGTACATCCGCAAAGCGATCCACACCGCGGCGAGCATCTTGATTGCGGCCAACACCGCGAGAATCCGGGGGAGCGCGCTCAGGGCCTGGCCCACGTGATCCGTGTCGACGATCCACTCGATGAAGAGCGCGAAGAACAACAAGAATGTCAGCGTGACGAACACGCTGCCCTTGATGAGCCACTCGCGGCCCGTGAGTCCGATGTAAAGACTCTGGACTTGCTGCTTCCACGTCGATGCCACGAAGCCCACGAGCACGAGCAGGGCCAGCGCGACCACGCGCGGCGTCCCGATGGCGTGCGCAAGCGCACCAACTCGCTCGACGACGACGGCGGAAGCGCCTGACCACACCAGCCCAATCGCAACCGAAACGATCACAACCAGCCAGGCGAGGAGCGTGCTCCGAATGGTCTGCCACAACTTGGCCGCAATGAGATCGGCGCTCGTGAGCGGACGCGTCGCAAGGAAGGCGGGCAGGCCATCGCCCGGCGTGGCATTGAGGCTCGACGTGCTGACCGTCGCGGCGGTGAACGCGGCCAGAATGATCGGTGTAGCGAATACGATCACCAGGAACTCGACGAGCAGTTTCGTCGATGTGCCGACGGCCCAGAACAACAGCAATTCGAAGGGGATTACCAAGGCGACCCACACCGGCAACGATCGGCCGGCTCGGCGCCACTCGAACCAGGTTTGCGCGCTCAGCGGCGATGCGAACCCAGCTCTCGGCTCTCGGCTTTCAGCACTCGGCCCCAAGCCCAAAGCCGAAATCCGAGAGCCGAGAGCCCAGTCGGGGATGTCCCCGCACCGCGCGCGCGTGACCGCGTATCGGCCGGCGAGATACGCGAGCGGAATCTGTGGCACGAGAACAGCCGCCATGACAGGTTCAGACGCGTTGAGGTACAGCGCCAGGAGCACGATGGTGTCGATGGTCACCAGCCACAGCGACACGATGACCACGCGCACTCCGCGCAGTCCGTATGGCATCCACGTGAGTGCTTGGGCCCAAGCGAGCAGCACAACGGCGAGGAGCCCAGGCCACACGACCGGGACCTGAATGCTCGGCGGCCACACAGCCAACTGGCGCGTAAGCGTCCAGAGCAAACCCGTGATGACCGTGCCGAAGGCCATGGGCCACCACGCGAGTGCCGTCGAGGTGACCGGCCAACTGAACATGCGGGCGGGATACATCGACTGGCGGGCCGCAAGGTCTCCGTCGAGCCCGAACGTGAGCACCGCAACGAGGTAGAAAAACACGAGGCTCATCGGCACCGTGCACACGATCGCGAAGCTGACTTGGGGGTCGAGGTCGAGGGGAAAACGGTCGAACACCGTCACGACTTTGACGGCGGCGACCGCGAGCAGCGTGACCCCAATTGCGACGAGTCCCCACCGATGGCGGAGGCTGAACGACAGCGCCAGTGCGGCTCCGGGGGAGCTCATGTCAGCCGCTCAACGCCGAACGTCCTACGCGCCCGACAAAGATCTCGTCGAGTGTTGGGGTGCGTCCGTCGACGCGGTGCGAGTCCTTGATGTCCTTGAGCGGCGCGCTCAGCACGATGCGGCCTGCGTCGATCATGGTCACGTGGTCGGCGACTTGCTCCACCTCGTCGAGTAGGTGCGACGAGAACAGCACGGTGCGCCCTTCGTCGGCGATGGTGCGGATGACGGCGCCCAGAATGTCGCGACGCACAATCGGGTCGAGCCCGGACGACGGTTCGTCCAGCAGCAGCAGCTCGGGCCGGTACGACAACGCGGTGAGCAAACCCAGCCGAGCTCGCTGTCCTTTGGACATCGTCTTGATCGTGGCGGTCGCGTCCAGTTCGAATTGGCGGAGCAGCTCGCTGGCGTACGCATCGTCCCATTGTGGGTAAAAGGCGCGCGCATAGCGAATGAGTTCCTCGACGCGCATCCACCCGGGCAAGTCGTTCTCCTCGGACAGATACCCGATGCGCGACAACACACCGACAGGGTCCGCCACGGGGTCGAGGCCAAATACGCGCACGGACCCTGATTCGGCGCGCAGCAGCCCCAGGATGTGCTTGATGAACGTGGTCTTGCCGGCGCCGTTGGCGCCCACCAGCCCGTAGACCGCGCCGCGCGCGAAGGACACACTCACCGACGCAAGCGCAGTCTTCGTGCCGAAGCGGCGCGTCAACTCCGAAACCGCGATGATCGCGTCGCTCACCGTTCAGCCGTTGTTGTTTCTGCTACGTGACAAGCGCGAGCATTTCATCAGCGAGGGCGTGCGCAAATGCGGTGTCGTTGATCGCGGCCTCGATCTCGCGAATGCGCACGTTGGGTCCACAGTGATCGCGCAGTGACGTGAACAGCGCTTGATCGGCGGCGGCGTCACGGAACGGACCACCTTCCTCGTCGATCATGCTGAGGCCGTTGAGCGGCAGCATCAGCACAACGGGCGCCGAAGATTTGTTGAGCTGCGCCGCCATGCGCCTGCCGATCTCGCGGCACTCATCACCAGTCGTCCGCATCAGCGTGACCGCCGGGGTGTGTTTGTAGAACTTGCGGGTGTCACGGAACTTGGCCGGCACGGAGTCCATCGGCCCGAAGTTCACCATGTCCATTGCGCCCACGGACACCACCTGCGGCACGCCTTTGCGCGCGGCCGCCCCATGGCGGTCGGGGCCAGCGCTCAGCACGCCACCCACGACTTCATCGCACCACTCCGCCGTCGTCACGTCCAGGACGCCGTCGAAGTAGCCGTCGTCGATGAGGCCTTCCATTGCGCGCCCGCCGGTGCCCGTGGCGTGGAAGATCACCACCTCGAAGCCGCGCGACTCCAGGCGATTGCGCGCCTCAGCGACGCACGGCATGGTGACGCCGAACATGGTCGCGGCGATCAGCGGCTTGCGCGTGCGAGACTCGCTCCCGCGCCCGCCTTCGAGCATGCCCACCATCGCGCCGCATGCGTTCAGGATCAGTGCGCGCGAAATCGGATTGAGTCCTGCGACATCGGTCACGGAAGACATCATCATGATGTCTTTCACGTCCACATACGGACGCACGTCGCCGGACGCCATCGTCGACAGCATCAGTTTTGGCAAGCCGACGGGCAGCTCGCGCATGCACGCGGTCGCTACCGCCGTACCGCCGCCGCCGCCCATCGCCATGATGCCGTGGAAGAAGCGTTTGTCGAACATGTCGCGGGTGAGTCGTCGGGCGCCCGCCATCATGACGTCGATTGCCTCGCCGCGGTTGCGTCGCTTGCGCAGCGCTTCGAGCGACGACCCGCCCGCCTCCGCCACTTCGGTCGCGCTCACGTCCGGCTTGAACGACCTCGGCTCGTCCATGATGGAGAAATCCATCACGTGCACGGACAACTTGCGGTTGCGCAGGATTTCGCGGGCGTACGCGTACTCCTCGCCCTTCGTGTCCAGCGAGCCGATCAGGAGGACGGTCTTCATGGGCCGGGGAAGGCCATTGACCCCTCCGTATTCGCCACGTCCTTGCTCATAGGGGCCGATGACCCCTGGCGGGTCTCCCGTACAGTTGCTTCATCGCTCCGCAATCCTAGCTCTGGCCGGCGGCATCGTCCATGACGGGCGGCGCCCACTCATATTTCCCTCATGACTTACGGACGTCGTCTCGCTGTATTCTTCCTGGCACTGGCCGCGGTGGCCGGCGCATGCGTCAAGCGCGCGCCATCTGCCCCGGGCCCCGGGCGGATGGATGAATGGACCCAGCAATTCCTGATGGAATTCAGCCGACAGCCTGACACCGTGCCGACACGTTGGCAGGCGATCATCGGCGAGTATGGAACCGATACCGTGAACCGCTGGTTCGTTATCGAGCGCGACAAGCGGCTGTGGATCATGGATCAGAGCAAGAATTACGTGCCGCTCACCGAGCACTCTGATTCACTGTTCCAGGCGCCTATCGCGCCGGTGCCGGTGCGGGGCGACGTGCGTTTCCGCTTCGACTCGACACGCCACGTGGCGTCGGTTCAGGTCGGCAACGTGACGATGCCGCACCGGCATATCGAGCCGCCGCCAGGCGTTGCGCAAACGCGAATCAGGCCCGTGCGCCCCTTGGATGAGCTCCGGCGCGAAGCGCTCGCCGCGTTACCACCCGCGGAGTCCGGCAAGTTCGAGCCGCCCAATCTGGTGGACGTCACCACGCTTGATTCCACCATAAAGTTCGATGTCCGCTACGCGACCGAGAACAACTTCCTCGGCGCGAAGATGTACGACACGGCGCGCGTGTTCATGCAGAAAGCTGCCGCCGCTGCGCTCGTGCGCGCGAACAAGACCATGCGTCGGCTGAACGGCAGGCTGATCATCCACGATGGATACCGTCCGTGGTATGTGACGAAGATCTTCTGGGACGCGACGCCCGAGGACAAGCGGTGGCTGGTGGCGGATCCCGCGCAAGGATCGAAGCACAACCGTGGGATCGCCGTCGACCTCAACATCTACGATGATGACATCAGTCGTGCCTCGGAGATGCCGAGCACATACGACGAGGCTACCGAGCGTGCGTACTCCACGTATCCGGGTGGGACGTCACGGGAGCGATGGCATCGCGCGCTGCTGCGCCGCGTAATGGAGCACGAGGGATTCGCGGTGAATCCCAAGGAGTGGTGGCACTTCGAGTACGTCGATAAGAAGCGCTACGCGATCGGCAACATCCCGTTCGACAAGATCGGGACGAACGCCCCTTAGGCGAACATCGGCAGCGGCGACCGCGAGGCGGTCGCTGCCGTCTCGATGACGCCGCCGCCGAGCACCCGATCGCCGTCGTACAGAACGACCGACTGGCCCGGCGTGATCGCCGCCAGCGGCTCGTCGAGTGCAATCTCGATTTCATCGCCGTCATCGCGGATGATGGCTCCGCGCGCCGGCTGTGCGCGATGTCGGACCTGAACGAAGATGTGTGAACTTGGGTCTCGGGTCTCGGGTCTCGGGTCTCGGGTCTGCCGTTCCGTTGTGAGCCAGTTGACCTCACGCGCGACGAGGCCCTTGCCGAGCAGTTCTTCCTTCGGTCCGATGACGACCGCCCTGTCTGAGGGCCTGATCGCCACCACGTACATCGGCTCGGAATAGCCGCCCGGCACTCCCCGCCGCTGTCCGATCGTGAACCGCGCGTAGCCGTGGTGTTCCCCAATCACGTGGCCGCTCGAGAGCTCGAATGGCCCGGGTGAAAGCGCTGGCGCATCGGCACCGAGCTTGGCGCGAATGATTTTGGTGTGATCGCCGTCGGGGACGAAGCAGATATCCTGACTTTCGACCTTGTCCGCGGTGTTGAGCCCGATGCGCCGAGCCACCGCGCGCGTCTCCGCCTTGGTCTGGTGCCCGACCGGGAGCAGCATGCGCGACAGCATCCGCGCCTCGATGCCCCACATGAAGTACGACTGGTCCTTGTTGGGGTCGAGCCCCCGGTGCAGGGCGCCGTCGATGATTCGGGCGTAGTGGCCAGTCGCGACAAACTGCGCGTCGATCGAATCCGCCTTCTTCACCAAGTCACGGAATTTTGTGAACGTGTTGCAGCGGACGCAGGGAATCGGAGTGCGGCCGCGCGAGTACTCGCTCACGAAGTCGTCCACGACGTCGTGCCCGAACGCGTCCTCGAGATTGAGCACGTAATGCGGAATGCCAAGCGTCTGACACACGCGCCGCGCATCGTTGATCGAGTCCAACGAGCAGCAGGGGCGGTCCACAATCTCGTCGCCGTGGCAGAACAGCTTCATCGTCGCGCCCACGACGTCGAACCCTTGCTCCACGAGGAGGGCGGCCGCCACTGAGGAGTCTACTCCTCCAGACATCGCTACGAGTACTCGTTCGCGCATCGCGGCGGGTCGTTCTTACGCGGATGACGCGGAAACGGCAAAAACAACAAAGTTGTTTTGCAGTATCTGCAGGTTCAGCGTCATCGGCGTCATCTGCGTGAAAATGCCTTACGCTGACGCCGTCGCGAGTCCGCGCGCCTTGTTCGCCAGCTTTGCGAACACCTCGATCACGCGATCCACGGACTTCGCATCGCTCATCGAGCCCAGGCTCATGCGAATCGCGCCGTTGATCAGCTCTCGGCTCGCGCCGATTGCCGTCAATACGTGGCTCGGACTCGCGGTGCCCGCCTGGCACGCAGACCCCGCCGAACAGCCGATGCCCTGAAGGTCCAGTGCCATCAGCATCGACTCGCTGTCCGTACCGGGCACGGAAATGTTCACCACGTGCGGGGCGCGCTGCGGCGCGCCGGCGCCATGCACCACCGCGTCAGGCAGTTTCGCGAGCAGTCCGCGCTCGAGACGCTGACGCAACACGACGAGGCGCGCGCACTCCGTCTCCCATTCCGCGAGCGTCAGCTCGGCGGCCTTCGCCAAACCAATTGCGGCCGCGACGTTTTCCGTGCCGGGGCGGTGCCCGCGTTCCTGCGTGCCGCCATGGAACAGTGACTCCAGCTTGGTGCCGCGACGAATGAAGATCGCGCCGCAGCCCTTGGGCGCGCCGATCTTGTGGCCTGAGAGCGCCAGTGCGTCGAAAGGAATCTTGCGAGCGTCCACCTCGACTTTGCCGAACGCCTGGACGCCGTCAGTATGGAACAGCGCACCGCGCTCTTTGGCCCGCGCTGCCAGCTGCGCGAGGGGTTGCACCGTGCCGATCTCGTTGTTGACCCACATGACCGACACGATCGCGACGCCATCCTGCGTCAACTCGTTGTAGTGCGCGACGTCTACTGTGCCTGTGTTGTCGACGCGACAAAGTCGCTCCTGGGCGCCCTCATGGGCTGCCTGGTGGACGGCTTCGAGTACAGCCTTGTGTTCGATGGGGGTCGTCACGACCGCGGTACGTCCCTCAGCCTTGCGTGTCCGCCAAGCGCCAAGAATGGCGATGTTGTCCGCCTCAGTGCCGCCGGACGTGAAGCACACTTCATCCGAGCGAGCGCCGATGGTGTTGGCCAGGCGTTCGCGTGCCTCATCGAGCGCGGTGCGCGCTTCGCGGCCCCAGCGGTGCAGGCTGGACGGATTGCCGAAGCGAGGTCCGTAGAACGGCGTCATCGCTTCAACGACCTCCGGCCGCACCGGCGTCGTTGCCGCGTGGTCGAGGTAGATGGGTTCTGGCATGCTACAATATACCAGCCGAGTTTGGACCCTTCACCCTGACCGAGTGTCACACAACCTGATGCAACGCACCGCGATCGTCTGCGTTCTCAGCCTGGTCAGCGCGTTTGCCGTCGAGGGGCAAGTGTTCGAATCGCGCCAACCGCGGTTCCTGGACCAATGGGTCTGGAGTGCCGGCGCCTTCGGCGGCATACCGCTCACGGACTTCCGCAAGCATGAGAACGGCGGCGGCGGTTTCGAACTCATGGTCGGCGTCCAGCCCTGGCGCCGTCAGCCAATGACCATCCGGACGCACGTCGCGACACTCATCTACGGCAACGTGAAGGGGACGGGCTTTCAGGACGTCTGCGATTTTTTCGGATGCACCACGGAGACCGTGGAGTACACTGCGCGCAACCACACCATGACGTCGCTGCATATCGGGCCGGAATTCTTCGCCATCGACGGGAGGGTCAGGCCGTTTGCCTATGCCATGTACGGTGTCACGTGGTTCAACAGCTGGGCCAACCTGCAGCCGACGTCGCCGGGCGGCCCGACCCAGAGTTCGACGAGCCTGTTCTCGTCCCAAAACGCGTCCGCGGCGTACGGGGCGGGGGTGCGGTTTGTGAGGCAGCGGTTCGGGCGGGAGTTCGGATTCGAGGTCGCTGCGCGCGTGACTCGCAATGAGAAGGCGCGCTACCTGACCGAGAAGGGCGTGCAGATCGACACCGCGAGTAACACGTGGTACATCACGCCGACGCGGACTGCGGCCCACGTCCTCGGCATTCACATGAGTTTCTGGATGGGGCCCTACCTCAATTGGAACGAACGGCGGCAGCGCTGAATAGTCAGGCGGGTAGTCCGTTGACGACGTATTTCCTCACGGCGGCAATCGTCCGGTCGATTTCTTCAAGCGTGTTGAAGATGTGCGGTGAAAAGCGCACTCCGGGCCGTCCTCCTCCGCTCCCGGCGCACGCGATCTTCTCTTTCTCATAGAGCGTCGTGACGAGCCGGCGCGGGTCCACCGTCGCTGGCTTGAACGTCATGATTGCCGCGTAGCGCGTGGCGTCGGTGCTGGAATACATCGTGACACCGGGAATTGCCGAGATGCCTGCGGTCAACCGTTGCGCCAAGGCACGGGCGCGTTTCTCGATGTTGGCGCGTCCGATTTCCTCCTGGAACTTCAAAGCGGCTCCAAGCGTGGCGAGCGCCGCTTCGTCCCGCTGGCCGTAGGCTTCCATGGTGCGTGAAATGCCCACGGCGCCGGCGTACAAGCTCACGACGCTGGGGGAGATGCGGTCGTGCACGTCCTTGTTCACGAACAGCATCCCGATTTCCTTCGGTCCGCACGGCCACTTGTGAGCAGATCCCGAGTAGAAGTCGGGCCGCATGTCGGCGAGGTTCACGTCCAGTACGCCGAACGTCTGGGCGCCATCCACCATCGAGAGGACGCCACGGGTGCGCGCTGCGGCGCAGAGCTCCTGCACGGGCAGCATGTCGCCGGTCGTGTTCGTGACGTGCGTGATGGCCAGCACCTTCGTGCGCGGCGTCATCGCCTTCGTGAACGCGTCCACGTAGAACTGCGTGCCGGGGTGTGGAAGTGTGGCAGGCACTTCAACAACCGTGAAGCCGAAGCGCTTCGACTTCTCGCGCCACGCGTTGAGGTTGCTGGGATGGTTGTCGCCAAAGACCACGACCTCGTCGCCGGCGCCCAACTGGAGCCCGCTCGACACGACGTTGTTCGCCTCGCTGGTGTTGCGCGTCATCACGATCTCTTCCGGCGTCACCCGCATCGCCGCGGCCAAGAGCCGGCGCGACTCTTCGCGACCCTGTGTCAGCGTGGCGCGGCTGGCGGACGACGGGTTGGCCTCCAGAAGCCGCGTGTTCTTCTCGAGCGCCTCCACCACGGGCACCGACGTCGGGCACAGATTCGCCGAGTTGATAAACGCGAGGTCGTTCGGCACGAGGTACCGCGCGCGCACGTCTTGCCAGAACTTCTCGTCAGGTTCGCTGGTGCGGGGCAGCGGCGTCTTCGGAGCGCTTGCCAAAGCCGCGGGGAAGTCCGGCCACAGCATGACCGAACCGCTCAGTGCCAAGTACTGCGCGAAGTCCCTGCGTGAAACGCTCATGTCGCCTCCTCGGGCTGCGTAATTCTACGCTCGCCGGACCGGGCTCGCTCTCAGGCCGCCTTTGCCTTCGCCTGCGCTCGCGGCAGTCGGACTCGCTCCGCCGACTACGCTGCGCTTCCTCCGCGCGTCACGACCTTCTGGTAGGCAGAAAAACGTTGCTGAGGATGACGCGGACCTCCGCCACGTTCGGGTCATCGAGTGAGGCGCGAAGGACGCTCGCGCCGGCTGAGCCGGTCGCGCCGAACAGAAGGACACTCACGACTTGTAGAAACGCGCCCGAACTTCCGCGAGTTTCGGGAAGAAGCGAATGCCGGTGGTGCTATGGAGGAACCGTGCTCCTTGCGATCCGCCGGTGCCAATCGTGGGGCCGAGCATCCGCTCCACGAGCTGCGCGTGACGGAACCGCCACGACGCGAATAGCATTTCGTACTCGAGCAGCGCCTCGGCGATGAAGAACGCAATCGACGGTCCGGGGCCGAGGTATAGCTGCTCCAGGCCTACGCCTTCCTTCTCGAGGAACCGAAGGAACACTTCCTGAAGCGGCGGCCGTTCGAGCCACGCCTGCACTGACTTCGGTACCGGACCCTGCGAGCGAAGCAGATCGACGAACCACTTTTCGCGCAGGCCGGACGCGGCCTCGAGGGCGCGGAACTGCACGCTTTGCGAGCCGCTGGAGGAGCCGAGGCTGGTGCGGAATTGCGCGAACCGCTGTGGCGGCAGCAGCGCCAGTGACGCCAACTGTGCCGATACGATCCCCATCAATCCGTTGACGCGCTGCAACTGGAAGAGCGCCAGCCCGCCATCGTGCCGCTCCAGCGCGCGGTTCACGATCTCCATGTCGTTGAGCAGCACCTTGAACCACAGCTCGCTGCTCTGGTGCACGACGATGAAGAGCAGTTCGTCGGACGCGCCATCGGCCCCGCGTATTGTCTGCAGCGAGAGCAGTTTGTCGAGCGAGAGGTAGGTCGGGTACGTGAGCTCGGCCCCCTTGGTTTTTCTCAGGTCTCGGGTCTTGGGTCTCGGGTCTCGGGTCTTCGCCTTTTTCGCGGGCGCTTTCGTCTTTTGTGCCATCAGAAAGTGGATACCTCGAGCGCTACGACATCATCGATGCGCATCGTTTCAGTTGTGAAGTACGGTTCGCCGTACGGTCGCCGTATCAGCGCACCGTATGCCGCCGATTGCTCGCGAATAGCCTCGTACAACGAATCGCCGGACGGGTAGACCTCGCCTGCCTGCGTCGCGGCGTCGAACTGCGATCCGAAACACTTGATCGCTTGCATCTTCTGCTCGAACTCGTTGGAGATATCCACGACAAACGTCGGCTTCTCGAAGTCCTGCCGGAAGGTGATGCAGTGCAGAATCTTGAACGGGCGGTGTTTCGGCACGTCGGGCGCCACCTTGGCCAGGCCGGCGATGAACGAGGCGTCGCGAATCAACTGCGCGGCGGCGATGTGATCCGGATGACGGCCTTGCCTCGCGGGAGCGATCACGACGCGCGGTTGGAACTTCCGAATCGCCCGCGCCAGACGTTCGCGCGTCGCGGGATCATTCACGATCGCCGCGTCTGGCAGCCCCAGGTTCTCGCGCGCGGACAACCCCATCACCTTGGCCGACGCCTCTGCCTCTGCCGCGCGTGTCTTGGCATCACCCATCGTGCCCATTTCGCCCGCGGTCAGGTCGATGACGGCGGTGGTCCGGCCCTGTTTCTTTGCCTTGATCAGTGTGCCGGAGCACGTGAGCTCCACGTCGTCGCGGTGCGCGGCGATCGCGAGAATGTCCACCGTCATAGCGGGGAAGCTACATCGCGCGTATGCCGGTTGCGTCCGGAAACCGTACGCATGTGCGTGCCGTCGATCGAGGCATGTTTGCTCCAGCAGCCGACATCCTTACTCATGTCGCAGCGCCTCAATGGGATCCAATCGCGCCGCCCTTCGAGCGGGTAGCAGGCCAAAGACAATCCCAATCCCCACTGAAACGAGGACGGCGAGAGCAGTGAGATCAGCCGGCGGTGAGGAGTTGATGCTCATCGCGTAGTTGGCCAGTCGTCCGATGCCGAGGCCAACCAAAACGCCAAGTACGCCACCGAGTCCTGTGAGCGTCGCCGCCTCTATGAGGAACTGCTGCATGATGTCGCGACGAGTGGCGCCCACGGCCTTTCGGATGCCGATCTCGCGCGTCCTCTCGGTGACGGAGATCATCATGACTGCCATGACACCAATGCCGCCGACGAGCAGGCCCACGGCGCTCAACGCGATCATCACGAAGAAGAACGCGCCCGTGATCTTGTTGAAGAGGTCCAGGATTTGGTCCTGCGTGATCATGTCGAATGTGTTGGGGTCGGCCGGCCGCAAATGTCGCATTTCGCGGAGCGCCACGGTCACCTGGCTCTGGGCTTCCTCCACGCTCACGCTCGGCCACGGTTTTACGGGTATCAACAGCGCGTTCGTCTTGTCGATCGTGAACTGGTGGTCGAGCGTCTTGAACGGCATGATCGCGAACTGCTCTTGTCCCGGCGGTTCGAAAATGTTCGCCGCGGATTGGTAGATGCCGATGACCTTGAGTGGACGCCCACCGATCTTCACAACTTTGTCCATGGCGCTGAGCTGCCCGAACAGCTTCACGGCCACGTCGGTTTCGAGAACGACGACCGACTGACCGCTCGCCAGCTCGGACTTCGTAAACCAGCGACCCTCGGCCAGCTCGCCGCCGTAGATCTCGGGATAGCCCTCGTCCGCGCCGGTGACGATGCCGAAGCCGGTGCGCGTGCCACCGTATTCGACGTTGTTGAAGATCTGGCCCCACAGCGCTGCGTATTTCACCGCGGGCAGCTGACTGATGCGTTCGGCCTCATCGGCGCCCACGTTGGGCCGGATGCGTACCCACTTGGGCAGGTTCTCCGGATTCAGCGGTGTTGTCGAGAACACTTTCACGACATAGAACGTGGACGGCCCTGACACGGCCAACGTATTCAGAATCTGGTCCTGGATGCCGCGCACGATTGATGCCATCGCCATCACGCACGACACTCCGATCACAACGCCCAAGATCGTCAGTGCGCTGCGCATTTTGGCGACGCGCAATGCGTCGAGCGCGACGCCGACGTTGTCTCCGAATTCGGAGAAGAAGCGCACGGGTACCATGAGCCACGAGCCGAGCGTCGAGAGCCGCGAGCCAAGCGTCATTCCGCCCTCATCGCGTTCACCGGGTCCAGTCGCGCCGCGCGCGTCGCGGGATAGACCCCGAAGATCAGTCCCACACCAGCGCCGAGGCCCAGCGCCAACATGATGGACCACACGGTCACCCGCGCTGGAAGCGGCGAGATGAACGCGATGAATATTGCAAAGGCCCAGCCGCCACCGGCGCCCATCGCGCCACCCAGGGTCGCGAGCATCGTCGCCTCGGCCAGGAACTGGCGGCTGATGTCGCGGTGGGTGGCGCCCACGGATTTCCGCAAGCCGATCTCGTGCGTCCGCTCCTTCACCGACATCAGCATGATGTTCATGATGACAATGCCGCCAACGACGATCCCAATGGCAACCATGGCGGGCACCACGGCAAACAGGACCGCCGTGAGCTGCTTCCAGAAGTCGATCAGTGCGTCGGCGGTGTCGATGGAAAAATCCGCTTCCTCCCCCGGACGAAGCTTGTGCGCCACGCGCATCGCGCCTTCCGCGAGTTTCATCGCACCCGCGACGTCGAGCGCGTTTGTCATCTTCACGGACACGGTCGTGGTCTGCCGCTTGCCGTAGACGCCCTCGAACGTCGTGATCGGCACCATCGCGAACCCGTCGAACGACTGGCCGAGTACGCGTCCCTTGGCCGCCACCACGCCAACGACCGTAAACAGCTCGCCACGAATGCGTATCTCACGGCCAACCGCGTCCACGTCCTCGAAGAGATTCTTCTGAACGTCAGCACCGATGACGGCCACGTGGCGACGCTGACGGATGTCGATGTCGGTGAGCGGAACGCCGCTGGCAAAGCGGTAGTCCTGAACGATCTGGTGTTCCGGGCTCACGCCGAAGATCAGCACGTCGCCCAGCGTCTTTTCGTGCCAGGTGATGTCGCTCTGTGGAGTGGGCCAGCCGGACGTAATGCTGATGGCCTCAGCGTCGGGCAGGGCAGCGCGCACGACTTCCGCGTCCGCATAGGTGATCTTCGGGCGACGCTGCATCCGCCGCCAATCCTCGGTCTCGATCAGGCCCAGGTTGATGGGCGTGCGCCGGATCTGGAACGTGTTGGAGCCGATCATCGCGTTGGCGACGTTCTCCTTCACGTACGCGTTCATCCCCTGGATGATGGCGATGACCGCAACCAGGAAGGCGACGCTGACGATGATGCCGAGCAGCGTGAAGAAGCTCCGGAGCTTGTTGGCCCGGATCTGGGTCAGCGCAGTAAGCAGAACGTCAGCGAATCGCACCGTTCGAAGCTACTGCGATCGGCGCCGCAGGCGCCGCCGAGCACTGTGTCGCCGCGAAGCAGCGCCAAAAACGGTACGAGGAGCGCGGAGCGCTACTCGTACCTGAGCGCCGCGACGGGATCGAGCTTCGCCGCTTTCATGGCTGGAAGCAAGCCAAACAGGATTCCGGTGAAGGCCGCCACGCCAAGTGCTGCCAGCACGGCACCCGGCGACGTGGACGCCGGGATCGCGGGCCACGCGGCGCGGATGCCCATCGCTGTCAGAACGCCGCCGGCAAGGCCGACGGATGCGCCGATGCTGGTCAGCGTCACGGCCTCCACCAGGAACTGCCACAGAATCGTGCCGCGGGTGGCGCCCAGCGCCTTGCGCACGCCAATCTCGCGCGTCCGCTCTGTGACGGAAATCATCATGATTGCCACGACGCCCACGCCGCCAACCAGCAAGCCCACCGACGAGAGTGCGAGGCCCACGACGAAGAACGTACCGAACAGCTGGTCGTAGACACGCAGCAGGCGGTCCTGCGTGATGATCGCGAAGTTGTTCGGCTGTTGCGGACGCAGGCCGCGGATGCCGCGAAGCGTAGCCGTCACAGCGTCCGTCGCTTCTTCCAGTGGCACACCGGTCCTGGGCTTCACGATCAGGCGATTGCTCATGAGCCAGAAGTTGAGTTGCCGCTTGCCGGACTCCCAGGACACGATGGCCTTGGGGGAGTCGCCGCCAGAGCCGGAGATCGGGCTGCCCATCGGCGCGCCGATGTGCGCGTAGATGCCGATGACCGTGAATTTCTTGCCGTTGATGAGGAGTTCCTTGTCCAGCGGATCGGAGTCGCCGAACAGCTTGTCGGCAAGGAAGGTGTTGATGACGACGACGGGCGCGCCGGCCTCGGCTTCGGCGCTTGTGAAGTTGCGCCCCGGGTAGATCTCACCCGGGTTCACGTTCATCCAGTTGGCCGTGAACGCGTTGATGTCCGCGTTGAGCGTCTTGTCTTTGTACTTGAACTGGCCGCCGCTGAACATCATCATCGTTACGGCCAGGATGTTCGGCAGGCGCTCGATGCTGCGGACTTCGGACTGACGGATCATCGGGTTGCGCCGGTCCTGGCACGTCTCGGCGGTGCCGTCACAATTGCGGAACGCCTGGAGGTCGCGGCGGAACACAAAGAACGACGTGGGTCCGCTGGCCTCGAGGTCCTTG
Source organism: Gemmatimonadota bacterium (assembly GCA_031401495.1). GTDB lineage: Bacteria > Gemmatimonadota > Gemmatimonadetes > Gemmatimonadales > Gemmatimonadaceae > DASPMP01. The sequence goes on along the minus strand of JANNRQ010000096.1, from coordinate 17,715 downwards.
GCGAACGTTTCGTTGATGCCGCGAACCACGGACGACAGCGCCACCACGACGAAGACGCCGATGGCGACGCCCATGATCGTGAGCGCCGCCCGCACCTTGTTGGCCTTGAGGGCGTCCAACGCGATGGTCACGCCTTCCAGTGCCTGAAGGACCTTGCCGCCGAGTCCCATCATGTTTCCTGCCTCAGGGCTTCGATGGGATCGAGCAGGGACGCGCGACGCGCGGGGTAGACTCCGGACACGATGCCGACGACGAGTCCCAGGACCGTCGCGGCGACGAGCGACCACGGTGCTACTGCAGCAGGCAAGGGCGTATTCGCTTCGATGATCTTGGCGCCGAGCAATCCGAGCGCGATGCCCGCCAAAGCGCCGACCGTGCTGAGCGTGGCTGCTTCCACCAGGAACTGGCTCAGGATGTCCCGGCGCCGCGCGCCCAGTGATTTGCGAATGCCAATCTCTCGCGTCCGTTCGGCCACCGCCACAAGCATGATGTTCATGATCACCATGCCGCCGACCACCAGGCCGATGGCAGGGAGAGCGGAGCCCGCGATGGCCATGACGTTCATGGTCTGTTGAAACGAGACCAGTGCAGACGCCGACGTTTCCATCACGAAGTTGTCGGGCTCGGATGGCCGTAGGTGCCGATTGGAGCGCAGCGCCTCGCGCGTGGTCTCCATGGACTCGTCCAGCAACTGCGGCGTGGACGCTTGGACAAGGACGCCGTCCACATCACCGCGCGGGTTCGTCAGTTTGCGCAGCCGCGAGTTGAACGGCGCGATGGCCATCTTGTCCAGCGATTGCCCGAAGAGGCTGCCCTGATGCTCGATGACTCCGATGACCTGGTACGGAATGCCGCCAATCCACAACTCGCGCCCCACCGGGTCCACCGTCGGGAAGAAATACTTGGCCGTTTCGTCGCCGATCACGACGACCGTGGAGCCCAATTCCATTTCCTGTGCACTGAATACACGGCCGCTGGTCAGGTTGTACTTCTTGATGACGAAGTAGTCGCCGTCCACCGCATGGGCCTCGACCTGGCGCGGCCGGACGTAGGGTGTCTGCGCCCACAGCAGTTCGGCGCTTTCGATCGCCCAGCGCGTGCCAGGCGGCGCCGCATCGCGCACCAGTCGTGCATCGCGCGGATAGATCCGGGGCCGCCTGACCCAAGAGCGCCACTCGGCCTCGGTAGTGTTGTTGCCGAACCACGGGAAGCGGCGGAGCGTGTACGTATTGGCGCCCAGCACGCGGCCCATGAAATCTTCTTCGACGTACTTGCTCATGCCCTCCACGATCGACACGACCGCGATGAGGAACATGACCGCGATGGTGACGCCCAGGAGGGTGAAGAAGCTCTTCAGCTTCTGGACGCGGATGGTGTCGAGCGCGAGGCGGATCGATTCCCAGAGAGGCATCTAGGAAGGAGGAAGGAGGAAGGGGGAAGGAGGGGCGATTTGGTCTACAGCGCGACGAAATGATGACACCAGGTCCGCGCTTGCTCTTATCAAGTGCTTATGACATCCCCGTTTCCAAACACCGGCGCTGGCTATCGGGACTTGATCGTCTGGCAAAAGGCCATGACGCTTGCTGAGCGGGCGTATCAGGCCACCAAGCCTTTCCCGAAGGACGAAAGGTTCGGCCTTGTCAGCCAGCTTCGGCGTGCCGCCGTTTCGGTTCCGGCGAACATCGCGGAGGGCCACGGTCGGACCACGAAGGGGGAGTACGCCAACCAGCTTTCGGTCGCTCGCGGCTCCCTGAAGGAGGTCGAGACCCTGAGTGAGCTTGCTCGACGATTCGAATACTTGTCCGAATCCGACGCCTGCGAGATTCAGGCGCTTTGCGATGAGATCAGCCGCATGCTCACTGCATTGAAGCGCTCCCTTCAGCGCTGATCCCTCCTCCTTCCTCCTTCCTCCTTCCTCCTTCCTATTCATATCGGAGGGCTTCGACCGGATCGAGCTTCGAGGCTTTCATGGCCGGCAGCATGCCGAAAACCACGCCGGCAAATGCACTGGCGCCGAGAGCGGCAACGATGGCAAAGGGAGGAGTGGACGCGGCGATGGGCGTCAGGCTCCGAATGATGAACGTGATCACGCCGCCGACGATGAGGCCCGCGACGGCGCCCACCAGCGTGAGCGTCGACGCTTCCACGAGGAACTGCCACAGGATCGTCCCGCGGGTGGCGCCCAGCGCCTTGCGCACGCCGATCTCACGGGTGCGCTCGGTGACGGAAATCATCATGATCGCCACGACGCCGATGCCGCCCACCAGCAGGCCGATCGCCGACAACACGATCATGACCAGGAAGAACACGCCGACGATCCGGTCGTACAGTTCCATCAGCTTTTCCGGTGTGGACACGAAGAAGTTGTTGGGCTCGCTGGGGCGCAGGTGCCGGTGGATACGCATGGTCGCGATGACTTCGTCCATCATGGCCTCGCGATCCACGCCCTCCCGCGGCTTCACGGTCAGATCCAGCCACGCAATGCCGACGTTCAGCCGGCGCTGTGCCGTCGTGATCGGCACGATGCCCTTGCCGCTTGTGCTGTTGTCGAACGCGTTGGCGATCGGCTTGTACACGCCGATGACCTGGAATAGCTGGCCGTTCATGCGTACTTCCTTGCCCACCGCGCCTTCGCCCAGGAACAGCTTCTCGACCACCTTTTCGTTGATGATGATCACATTGGCGGCCGTCTCACTTTCGAGCGCCGTGAAGTTGCGGCCATCGATGATGTCGCCGCCCTGAACGTCCAACCACTGATTCGTGAAGCCGTCGATCTGGATAGACGGCAACTCCCGGTCCGCGTACTTGATACTCGACCCGCTGCCGATGTGCGCGGTGACGCCGCGAATGCCGGGGATCTTCTCGATCTCCTTCGCCATCGCCAGCGTCAACCGCGGGTAGCGGCGCCATGGGCAGCTGTCCGCCGACCCGTTGCACGACGTGATCTCGGCGGGCCACTTGGTGATGAAGAACGTTGTCGGGCCGGCAGCAGCCATGCTCTTGGCCACGCCCTCATTGATGCCGTGCACGGCGGCGCTCATCACGGTCACAACCAGGACGCCCACCGCAATTCCGAGAATGGTCAGTCCGGCGCGCACCTTGTTTGAGCGGATCGCATCCAACGCGATGAAGACGCCCTCGGCTGAGCTCTTGATGAAGTCCCAGAAACGCATCTAGGTCTCCTGCCGCATCGCGGTGATCGGATCCAGGCGCGAGGCGCGGCTCGCCGGGTACGCACCCGCGATGATGCCGACGCCCGCGCCGATGATCACCGCGAGCGCCACGGACCACGGTGCGACGGTCGCGGGCAGGGGCGACACAAACGCGACTCCCTGTGACAGTGCAACGCCCAACCCGACGCCGAGCATCGCGCCCACGACGCTCAACGTCGCGGCCTCCACCAGGAACTGCGCCAGAATGTCGCTCCGCCGCGCGCCGATCGATTTCCGGATGCCGATCTCGCGTGTGCGTTCCGCAACGGCGACCAGCATGATGTTCATGATCACGATGGCGCCGACCACCAGCCCGATTGCCGGCAACATCATGCCCGCGATGATCAGGAAGCGACGAATGCCCTGCCACGACGCCAGTGCAGACTCCGACGTCTCAAACACGAAATCGTCAGGCTCACCCGGGCGGAGACGATGCCGGTTGCGCATGACCTCGCGCACGACCTCCCTGGCATTCTCCAGTTCGGCCGTGCTCGCGGCCTGCACCACGATGCCGTACAGGTTCACGCGGGCACGCGTGATGTTGGCCATGTACGACTTGAACGGCGCCATCACCTGGCGGTCCAAGTTCAGGCCGAACACCGATCCTTGTTTCTCAAGCACGCCGATGATGCGGAACGGGATCTTGTTGATCCGCAGCTCGCGTCCGATCGGGTCGAGGTTGGGGAAGTAAAAGCTTGCGATTTCCGTGCCCACGACCAGGACGTTGCTGCCCATGACTTCGTCGAGTTCTGTGTGCGCCCGTCCCTTGTCGATGACCAGATCCTTGATGCGATAGAACTCCGGCGTTATCGCCTGCGCCAGAATCTGCGGGCCGCCTTGGCGAAACTCGGACGAGCCGGTCGCCCACGTGCCGTCCTGCATCGCGAACGATGCTTCCGGCGGTAGCGCCGCCTTGATGGCCTCGCCGTCAGCGGGCACAATGCGCGGGCGCCGTTGCCACGCGCGCCACTCGGCTTCCGTGACGTCTGTGTTAATGTCCGGGAATCGGCGCACGTTGAACACGTTCACGCCGAGGAACTTCGCCGCGAAGTCCTGCTCCACGTACTTGTTCATGCCTTCGACAATGGACACAACCGCGATCAGGAACATCACGCTGATCGTGACGCCAAGGAGCGTGAAAAAGCTCTTGAGCTTCTGGACCCTGAGTTGGCTCAGCGCGAGCCGGATTGCCTCGAAAAGCTGCATAAACCCCGTATTACGTTTTAGGCCGCGCACCTCGTGCGCGGACTGTCAGATCATCGTCGTGGCAATCGGCCAGTCGGCGCCCGAAGGGCGCCGCTTAGAACGCACTACGTCGTTGGCAGTTCCGTAGTTACAAGCCGTGCCGCTGGGCAAACGCGTCGCGCCTGTCGTCCGAATGAATCACGCCGTCACGCAAAACCACCACCCGGCGGGCGTGGGCCGCGATGTCCGCCTCGTGGGTCACCATGATCACCGTCTGGCCGTTGTCCGCGAGGCTCTCGAACACCTTCATGATTTCGGCCGAGGTCTGAGAGTCGAGGTTTCCCGTCGGTTCGTCGGCCAGCTGGATCGAGGGCCGGTTGACCAGCGCACGCGCGATGGCCACGCGCTGCCTTTGACCGCCCGAGAGTTCGTTGGGGCGGTGATCCATGCGGTCGCCGAGTTGGACGGACGCCAGGGCGTCCGCGGCGCGCTGCTTGCGTTCTGCGGCGGACACGCCGGCGTACACCAGCGGCAGTTCCACGTTGTGGAGCGCCGTGGCGCGGGGCAGGAGGTTGAATGTCTGGAAGACGAACCCGATTTCCTTGTTCCGGATACGCGCCAGCTCGTCGTCCGACATCTCCGAGACCTGGGTGCCGTTGAGCCAGTATTCCCCGGCGGTCGGCGTATCCAGACAGCCGATCACGTTCATGAGGGTCGACTTGCCCGAACCCGACGGTCCCATGATGGCGACGTACTCATTGCGGCCAATGGCCAGGTCGAGACCGCGCAACGCGCGCACGATTTCGCCGCCCATGTCGTACTCGCGCTTGATGCCTCGCGTGACGATGACCCACTTCTTGTCGGGTTCTGCGCCTGCGTTGCCGGTGACGGCCTGTCGTTCGGCCGTCGTCCCCATGGGCGATTCTACGGTGTTCTGACTCACGATTTCGCAACCGCCTTTGTCTTGGTGTCCTTGTCGGGCACCTTGGTCGCCCGCACGAGCGCACCGTCCTTCAGCTCGCGAATGGCTTGGTAAGTGCCGGCAACGATCTTCTCGCCTGTCTTGAGGCCACTGACCACCTCAAAGTGCTTCTCGCCGGCTATACCAACCTTTACGGGCCGGAAGGTCACTTTGTTGTCCTCGCCGACAACGAAGACGCCTTCGACGTCCTTTTTCTCGATGTCCTTGGCCGCCTTTTTCTGGCCCAAGCCCACGGCCGTGTCGCCGCTGCTGAGGGCCTCGTTTTCGCGGACCGTGAGGGCAATGATCGGGATCGACAGCTTGTCCTTGCGCGTGTCCGTCACGACCTTGGCGGTGGCCGAGAAATCCGGGCGCGTCTCGCTGGGCGCGTTGACCAGCTGGATCGTGACTTCGTAGTCCACGGCCTGGTCGGCGCTCTGGACGGCTGCGCCACGAACCGAGCTGTTGGAGATCTTGGAGACGCGGCCCACAAAGGTGGTATCCGGGAACGCGTCAATCTGAACGACGGCTGAGTCGCCGATGCTGATGCGCGCGACGTCGGTCTCGTCGACCTTCACTTTGGTCTCGAGGACGGACATGTCGCTGATGGTGAGCAGGGTGGCTGCGTCCTTGTTGAACGTGCCCGGCACGGCTGTTTCGCCCTGTTCCACAACGAGGCGTGTAACGCGACCGGCCATCGGCGCGAAAAGGGTGGTCTTGCTGAGCGCGGATTTCGCGTCCTTGAGCGCCGCCTGTGCCTGCTCCACCTGATGGCCGGAAGCCTCCACCAGGGCGATGTTCACTTCGACAGACGTCTTCAGCTGCTCCATGTCCGCGTCGCTCACCAGCTGCGCGTTGGCCGCCTTCATGGCGCTTGAGCGCTCGTAGCTCTTGTTCGCCTGAAGGTGGTTGGCCCGCGCCTGCGCGTTCTGCGCCTTGGCAGACGCGACCGCTGCCTCAGAGCGCAGCACGGCGGCCGCGGCCTGATCCGGGTCGATCTGGAGCAGGAACTGGCCCTTCTCGACCATCTGTCCTTCCTTGACGGACAGCTTGGTGATCTTGCCGGCCACATCGGACGACACGTCGACCTTGGTCTGCGGCCGCACTTGGCCGCTGGCCGTCACGCTGGCCACAAGGTCACGGGACTCGACCGCTTCGATGCGAACCTCAACGGCCTTGCTGCCGCGCTTGGAAGCGCCGATCGCGATGACCGCGATGACCGCAACGCCGACGATGCCGAAGATCGAAAGTTTAGTCTTCTTTGTCATTGATGAACTCTAGCGAAGGGGACGGCCCACCGCGTTCTCCAGGAGCGCGAAGGCCTTGTGGTAGTCGTAAATCGCGTTCAACCGATCGATCTGCGCCTGCTCGTAGCTGCCACGACTGGTGGTGACTTCGAGGAACGTCACGGCGCCCACGCGATACCGCTCATCGGCGAACGAGAGTTCCTCGCGCGCCTTGGCGGCGTTGGTCTCCTGAAGCGCAACCGTTTTCTCGGAGGTCTTGAGGCTCAGGTACATCTGCGTCACATCTGCGTTCAGCTGCAGTTCGCGCCCACGTACCGCATAGCGAGCATCATCCTGCTGAATCTTGGCGGACTGAATGCGCGTCTCGCGCCCCAGATTGTCAAAGAGTGGCAATGACACAGAGACGCTGAACGACGCTGGCGCTTTGGTGAAGCTGAAAGGGAACTTGTTGTTGGCTGCAAGCGCGGCACTGCTGTCCGCAGCAGTGAACGTCAGCGCACCGCAAGGCAACCGGGACATTCCGGGGACCGCGGAACGCACTGAGTCTTCGAAGAAGCAGCCGGCCCTGGTCCCAAGGAAGCCGTTCGTGGCGCGCTGAAGGACAACCGCGTCGTCCGTCAGGGCGTTTGTCTGGCCGCCCCAGCCCGTATTGAGGTTGATCGTCGGCAAGTATTGGCCACGCTCGGCCTTCACGCCTGCGTTGGCGGCAACTTGACGGGAACGAAGGGAATTCAGCCCCGGGTTGTGGCCGCGCGCCAGCTCCTTCAGGCTGTCGAGGCCGAAGTTGATGGGCGTCACAACGAGCCTGGTGGTCAGTCGCACGTCCAGCGGCTGGTCCACGCCCAGGGTCTGGAACAGCCTGAGCTTCTCGACCTGCGCGTTATTGTGCTGCTGCAGGGAAGCCACTTCGGCCTGGCCCACAACCACCTCGGCGCGCCGGATGTCCAGAATCGTCCCTGCGCCGACCGCCATTCTCGCTTGGGCCAACGCCAGCTGTCCCTTGCTGGTCAGCATCAGCGTATCCTGGAGCGCCGCGCGGGCCTCAGCCTGAAGCACGCTGATGTACTGCTGCGTGACTACCGACCGGAGGAACTCCTGCTGGCCGGTCAGATCCGCCTCGGCCGCATCCCGGTTGGCGCGGTACAGACCGGGTGCGAACAGCACAGCTGCGTTAAGCGCGTAGTTGACGCCGATGTTGTACCCGGACGTTACCTGGTCCGAGCTGTTGCTCAGCGAAACGCCCTGAAAGAATTGCTGGCCGGTCTGCTGGTAGCGACCGTTCAGATTCGCGTTCACCGACGGTAGAAGCCGCGCGTACGCCTGCCGGAGTTGCCCGTCAGCCGAACGGCGCTGGTTTGCAACCTGCTGGTAGATCGGGTTATTGCGGCGGGCGAGGCCAATGGCCTCATCCAACGTGAGCGCGGATTGGGCCGTCGCGGCACCCGCGGTGAGGCTCAAGACGGCAAGAGACAGTGCAAGACGCATGTGCGGTTGGTCCGGGGCTGATTGTTCTCCCAAGGGCCTACGCAACCGACACTTCCGCTGTTTCAAGCGGTGGCGAAACTCAGCCTGGCGCTGGCCGCCGGCTCAGCGCGGCGGGTCGTCCCGGATGGCTACGAGCGACTTGCCCGGTATGCTGGCCTTGAGGAGGCGGCCGGCGGCGTCGACCCAGACCTCGGCGCGGGTGGTGTCCCCCTCGAAGACCGCAAACTTGCGCCCCGTGATGGGCGCCCTCCCGACCACCACCACCTCCGCGGCCTTGAACTCCACGCGAAACCGGGTCTGTGAGGCATCCCGGGGGGAAATCACCGTGACGCTCGAGTCCGGCGAGGCGAGGCCCGACAGGATGACGAAGTAGAACTGGTGGAACAGCTCGTCGTCAAGCAGGACGGTCCGGTCCCGCAGGAGGTATTCGCGGGCGGCTTCGCCCCGCTTGGTCTGGACCAGTACGCTGAACCGGTCCGGCCGCTTTTGCCCCTGCAGGAACTGCTGCTGTTCGGTCCCCCTGCTGTGGCGCAGTTCGTATGAAACCGGGCCGCCCGTGGAGTCCGCTGTCAGGATGGTGGTCACCTTGCTGTCGCCGAGGGCGCTGGTCGCCACCGCTCGATAGACTTGCCCGCCGGCGCTTGGCGCCCGGATGATCCGGAACGATTCGCGGCCCACCTTCGAGCCGCTCACCATGAGCGTCGCCTCGTCGACCACCGCGGTAGCCTGGGTGCCTGGTGCATGGTGCTTCGTCGTTGGCCAGTGTGGCGGCGCCAACCAAGCACCAAGCACCAAGCACCAAGCACCGTCGCCGATTCTCATGCGTCAACTGTAGTACTGAGGAACACTCTCTCCCGTACCCTGCTATGAATGCGTTGGTACAGGGCTCGTCCCTTTTCGGCGGACGCCAGACGGGGGTGGCCCACGGAACCCGGACTCAGCTCCGGAATCGTCAACCACCCTTTCCGGTATCGCCGCCGCTCGTGGGTCGCCATCGTATAGTCCTGAGCCAAATCCATGCGAACCAATTCGGGCACCAGATACAGCATCAACGAGGTGTCCACTTCGCCGCCGTGGATCGGATCGGACTGGTCTTCGACCAGGTCGCGCAGGTCAACATCATACAGATCCACAACGCGAACACGGGCGCCGGACGTCACGACGGTGGCGAGAGCGTCGATGTGCCCGTCATGCTCGTGTGCCGTGAGGAGAATGAACTCGCGAATTCCGCTGGCTTCCCAGGTGTCGATGAGATCATTGAGCGCGCGGTGCAGCGTTTTGCGACGTAGCGACGCGTTGCCGGCGTATCGCATGTCGCTCGCGGAGTTGGTCCCGTACTCCAGCGTCGGCGCCCGCAGGACGCCGAACTCGGCTGAGAGGGCGTCCGCCAGGCGTTCGACGAGGATGGTGTCGCACCCCACGGGCAGGTGCGGCCCGTGTTGTTCGCACGTTCCCACAGGGAGGATGAGTCGCGGGTCAGCGGCGACGGCCGCCGCGATGTCCGCTGGCAGCATCTCCTTGACGCGCTTGCAACCGATCGTTGGTTGGGGCAGGGGCATATGACCGCGGTGAACCAAGCCGACGCCGAGCCGGCATCAGACCGGTCGGCGGCCAGTGTCGGCTGGCGCGGATCGAGCTGGATCGCGGCGATGTCCGTCGCGCTGCTCGCCACAAGTCAGTGGCTCAGCGTGACTTCGATAGAGTATCTCGTCATTGGCGCTGCCGCTACACTCACGGCCGCCGCCCTCGCTGCGGGCATGCCTCCGCGTCTGCGGCGCTGGCTGCTGGCTGCGAGCACGCTGGTCGGCGTTGGGATTGGCATCGCCGCTGGCGCGCAGTTCGAGATGGGGCGTCTCGAGCGCAATTGGCCTGAGGTATCGGAGCGCAGGCAGTCGGACGCGCTGGATCAGCTTCAGCGTGCGGTTGGCGACGCGGCGAAGGAACTGGAACTGGACGCCGAACGAGCGCTTTCCGCGCCGGCTGCGCGCGGGGCCGCATTTGCGTACTTGGCTTCGGTGGCACGGGGCGCGGGACGCGATGTGATCCTCCGCCGCGGCGACTCGGCGTTTGCGTGGGCGGGCCGACCTCGCATGAACCTCCAGCCAATGGCGGATGGCGTCGGCGTGGCGGGCGCGCCGTTCTACCTCACGATGTACGCGGCGAAACGCGCTCCGGGGGAGTTGGCCGTTGCGAGCCAACTGATGTACGCCACGTCGCCCGCCGAACACATGGCTCCGTCGCTCGGCGCGCTCGTGGCGGCCCGCCAGGGCGTCTCCGGATTCCGGTTCGTTCCCGCCGGCGACTCGGCGACGATCACCGGCAGCCGGGTGATTCGTGTGGTCGACCGCGCGCTCTTTGCGGCAACGGCTGTCCTGCCATCCGTCGGCGAAGCGCGACTTCGCGCGCTCGAGTTCGCGCGGGGACGCACCGGCGCGGTCTTCATCGTGAGCCTCGCAATCTTCATTCTGGCGTCGTGGCGCATGCGACGCGGCCTGTACTGGCGCACCGGCGTCGTGGCAGTTGGAGTGATCGTCGTCGCGCTCGCGCCATTGAGCGCGTATTCCAACAGCGCCGCGCTGTTCGATCCCGCCCTCTATTTCTCGCCACTGGGTGGTCCACTCACCGCAAACGCTGCGGCGCTCGGATTCACGAGCGCGTTGTCGCTGCTGATCCTGCTGTCAGTGACGCGGCGGCAAGCGCGCGTCGCCGGCAGCTGGCCAGCCGTCGCGATTGTCATCCTCGTCGCGGGGCTGGGCCCGTTCCTGCTGCGCGATCTGGCGCGGGGCATTCAAATCCCCACGTATGGAGTAAGCGCAACGCTGTGGCTGGTTTGGGAGGTGCCGCTGTTCCTGGCGGCGACGGCGGTGCTACTCTCGGGCGCAGCCGCCGGGAGCGCTGCGCTGGGCCGGTCACGTGGCCTTTCGCCGATCGTTGCGCCGGCCCTCGCCGTCGTGGCTGCGATTCTGGCCCCGGTAGTCTGGGACGCGCCCGGCCAGTGGCCGTGGTGGTACACGGCGGTGTGGATTCTGGCCGTAGGGTCGCTCGCGATTTCGCGACGCACCACCGCGGTAGTCGTCGCCGCCGCAACGGTGGCGGCGCTCGGCGCCACAACGCTCGTGTGGGGCGCTACCACCCGCGCGCGGGTGCGTCTGGCCGAGCGAGACATTGCGATGCTGGGAACGGGCGATGGCGACGCGCGCGCGCTGGCAGAGCGCCTCGGTGCGCGAATGGCTGACGTCACCGTTCTCGATCGCGGTGTGCTGCTGGATCGCTACGCCACGTCAGAACTAGCCGCGGCCGGGTTTCCGGCATGGCTTGCAGCGTGGCGCGGGCGCGAAGTGCCGGTCGCCGAACTTTCGACGGCGCCGATCGGCGTGCCGGCGGCGTCGCTCAAGGGATTGGTGTCGCAGGCGTGGAACACGCGAGCCGTTGTCGGGGCCGATGTGAAGGCAATGCCGGCCGCTGCGCACGCGATCGCTGTGCCGGTGGACAGCGGCGTCATCACGATTGTGGTGGCGCCCAAATCGCGCCTCATACCGCCCGATCCATTCACGCGCTTGATCGGCATCGACGTCCCGGCGGAAATCCAGGAGTTGTACACGGCGCAGCTCGCGTCCGTGGGTCCGGGCGTCGTACCGGCGCCGCCCACGCGGTTGTCGTGGCGGCGAGAGGCCAACGAGCTGCACGGCGATTGGGTTGCGGCGACTGGCAGTGGCGCTGCGCGCGCGCATGTCGAGGTTGAGTTGGGATCGCTCGAAGCCCTGACGCAGCGCGGAACGCTCATCGCGATTCTCAATCTTGGCATCGTGGCACTGCTGTGGTTCACAAGCGTGCTCGCCGACGGCGTCGCCACGCGCTGGCTGGCAGCAAGACGCCGCCGCTGGTGGCGCAGCTACCGCATCCGCCTGTCCGTCGCCCTCTTCGGGTTCTTCATGGTGCCGGCCGTGGCGTTCGCGGTATGGTCGTACCGCTCACTGTCGCTGGACACGGCGCGCACGCGTGAACTGTTGGTGGGCGAAACGCTTCGATCGGTGACGCCCTCGGGTGCCGGCAACGCGTGGGTGGACCGCGAGAGCAAGCGCCTCGCATCGCCCCTCTTCCTATATAATGGCGGCGAACTGGCGGCAGCGAACGACGCATTGCTGGACGATCTGGCGCCCATTGGTCGCTTGCTCGACCCGGACGTCGCGACGGCGCTTCTCGTGCACGGTGAAGTGGCGACCAATCGCGTGGAGCGCATCAGCCACGGGCCGTCCACGACGCTGTTCGGCTACCGCGCGCTGGAAGTCTCGCCCGGCGTGTCCGCGGTGCTGGCTGCGCCAGCGCGAACGGACGATTTCGCCCTGGAACAGCGCGCGCGCGACCTGAACATCCTCGTGATGTTCGCGACGGCCGTCGGTGCGCTGGCCGCGCTGTGGCTCAGCGGAATCGCGGCGCAGCAACTGGCGCGACCGATCGGGTCACTGCGCCGCGCCGCGCTCGCCTTGGCCGGCGGCGAACGCGAACCCGCGCTCGAAGACCGGCCGACGACCGAGTTCATACCCGTGTTCGCGGCGTTCCGACGCATGGTGGCCGACCTCGACGCCAGCCGCATCGCGCAAGCCAAAGCAGAACGCGTGCTGGCGTGGGGTGAGATGGCGCGACAAGTCGCGCACGAGATCAAGAACCCGCTCACCCCCATCCGGCTTGGCGTGCAGCACCTGCTGCGCGCGCGCAGCGACAAGCGCGTCGACTATGATCGCGTCCTGGACCAGAACGTGGAGCGCATCCTGAAGGAGATCGACCGGCTGGACGAAATCGCGCGCGCCTTCAGCCGTTACGGTCAGCCCCCGGAGCAACTCGGCGTCGCCGAACCGACCGATGCGGCCGCGGTATTGCGAGATGTGGTCGAGCTGGAGACGATGGGTGAGAGCAATGTGAAGTGGTCGCTCAATGGCGCCAGTCGCACCATGCCGGCGATAGCGCGGCGCGACGAGCTGCGCGAAGTCGTGCTCAACGTTTTGGAGAACGCACGGCTGGCGCGCGCGACTCAAGTGCAGTGCTCGCTTACCGGGGCGAATGGGAGCGTGACCATCACGGTGAAGGACAATGGTGACGGCATCCCGTCGGATGTGCTGCCGCGCATTTTCGAGCCGCATTTCTCCACTCGCACCAGCGGCAGCGGGCTGGGCCTCGCCGTGAGCCGTCGGTTGATCGAGAGCTGGGGCGGCTCGATCGAGATTGCGAGCACACCCGGCAGCGGCACCGAGGTGGTGATTCGCCTAGCGGCTGGCTAGCGCGTCTCCAACGAGTGTCGCGATCGCCATCACGCTGATCATCGGATTCACACCGGACGACGCGGGGAAGAGGCTCGCGTCTGCGACGTAGAGTCCAGGGACGCCATGCACGGCGCCGTGCTCGTCGGTCACGTCGCGGCGGGGATCGGTTCCCATCCGGCACGTGCCCATCTGGTGAGCGCTGAACACACCGCACCGGTTTCCATGCACCGGCAGTGTCTGGATGCTCCGCGCAAACGCGTCGATGTCCCCGCCATCACGGGCCGACGCTCGACGCAGGACCCGCGACACGGTATGGAGCGTGCGCACTTCCACCGCACCCGCGGCCCAATGAATTCGCGCGATGTTGGCGATGCCGTGCTGCAGCAACGACTGGCTCACAGTGCTGATCGGATACCGGATGACCGCGCGGCCGGCACGATCAAGGGTCACTCGGCCGCCATTGTGGTCGCGTGTGATCGCGATGAGCGCGCTCAGGTAAGCCATGCTCTCCATGACCATGCGATGCTCGAAAGGCTCCGACCACGGCAATGCCAGTGCGATCAATCCCGGATGCACCGGCGCGGCCTCGAGGTGATATCCGTAGTTGCCGTCCAAGCGACTGAAGTGCTTGCTCACAACCGTCTGCGTCGCGCCCAGCCATCCGTTGATGCGCTCCTCGTACCGTCCGGCCACTGCCGTGGTTGGATGCAGGTACAGGTTGCGCCCCAGTTCGGGGTGTGAAACGCCAGAGCGCAGGAGTAGCGCAGGTGATTCGAGAGCACCGGCCGCGACGACAACGGTCCGTGCATTCACACGGACATCGTGCGTCACGCCGGCGCCGTCGCGGATCGTCGCGTCCACGCCCACGGCGCGTCCGTTCTCGAATCGCACGCGCTCGGCGCGACACTCGGGCACGATCGTCACCGTCGAGGCGGCCTGCGCGTCGCGGAGGTAGGTGTTCGCCGTCGACTTCTTTCCGCCGACGCGGCAACCAAACGCGCAGAAGCCGCACTGCGACTGGTCGCAGTCGCGGGCGTTGCGCGCCGTCGGCTCCCACGCGAGGCCCAGCGCTCCGCAACCGCGCGCCAGCGCCTCGTTGTTGGCGTTCCGGGGACTCTCGACGGTGCTCACTGACAGCCGCTTACACACGTCGTCGAGCGCGCTGGTGTACGTGGCCTCGACGAACGCGCGGATCCCCGAGCGCTCAGCCCATTCGTCGCGGATGTGGTCCGGTGTCCGCAGGCATGTCTGCCAGTTGATGCTCGTGCCGCCGCCGATGCCGCTGCCGGCGAGGATTGCGACGCCAACATCCTTGGTCGCAGTCGTTCCCTGATCGAGATAGAGTCGCCGCATTCCAACCACCTCGCGGTGGTCGTAGTCGGCGGCTTGGTCGCCCGAGCCCGCCTCGAGAACGACCACCGTCTTGCCGGCCGCGGCCAATCGGTCAGCGACGACGCCGCCGCCGGCGCCGGACCCGACGATGCACACGTCGGCGTCCAGTGTCATCGCCTTCGCGATGCGCGTAAGTGCGAGCGACGAGCCCGTGGAACCCGCCGGCCTTTGTGCTGGCGTCGCATACCGCAGCGACGGCCACGTGACGTTGCCGCCGTCCTCCGGGACAACGGCATAGAAGAGGAACGTCGCCAGGCGACGCAGCGCCTGAAATCCGCTGCGGATCTGCGGCAGGGGGTGTACCGCCAAGCGTCGCAAAGCCACGACTTTCTGCGACGGATCCATTGCGGCAAACCGGTACGGCATCGCGCTGGCGATCAACATGAAGGCGCGCGAGTCCAGCAGTCGCAGGAAGAGCCGGAGCTCCGTTGCGCGACTCTCGCTCAACGCAGTGTTGAGCGCCTGTTCGACAGCGCCGGAAACGCCAAGTTCGGAGGCGCGGAACAGGAACAGCGACGACTCACCCTCACCACGCGTCATCGACGGCAGGAAGGCATCGCACACCGCCTCCAGCGTCTGCCGTTCGGCGGGCGTCAGCATGCTACGGCTTGGTGCCGACCTCGTACTCCCCGGAGAAAAACCGGCGCCACCAGGGCGTGCTGCGGTCCTTGTCCAGCACGCCGCGGACGGCCTCCCGCCACGCGGCCTGCATGGCCGGCGCGTCGGCAAACCTGTCTCCGGGCGCGGACGCCAGTGCCTTCTTCATCCAGGAGCCGATCACCTCGTCCAGCATCGACACGTCCACGTGGCCGCCGATGATGCGCGCCAGAATCACGTTGGTCTCGCCCTCTCCGAATGGCGCCTTGCCCGTGAGCGCGAAATACAGCACAGCCGCGAGCGAGAAACAGTCCGCGGAGGCGTCCTGGGTTTCGCCCAATAACTGCTCGGGCGCGGCAAACGCCGGCGTTCCCGACGCGCCCGCCGACTCCTCGCCCGCAATGTTGGCGATGCCGAAGTCGGCAACGCGCCACCGGCGATAGCGGTCGATCAGCACGTTCTCCGGCTTCATGTCGCGGTGGATCACGCCGATGGCGTGTGCGGCCGCAAGCGCATCCAGCACGCTGTCCACCTGCGGCGCGACTTCGGCCAACGGGCGCGGCCCCTGGCGCTTCACGTGATCGGCAACGGAACCACCCTCCGCCAATTCCATCGTGTACCACGACACGCCGGCGCGCGTGTCCATATCGTAGATCGGGACGATGGCCGGATGTGCCAGCTGTGCCGTGAGCTGCGCCTCACGCCGGAACCGCGCGACCGTCTTCGGCTCGCGCGCGACGTGCGGGTGCAACAGTTTGAGCGCTACCTCGCGGCCCAGCGAGAGATCGCGCACGCGCCACACCGACCCGAACGTGCCCGTTCCGATCTTGGCCTGCACGTCGTAATCGTCACCGGTGGCCCAGCGCAGTCGCACTTCTTCCGTGTCATGCGAGCCGGAGACGAATACTTCGCCGCTGCCCATCGGGTTGCGCAGACCCATGACGCGATCGGTGGCGCGCAGCATCGCGCTGACGGAAGGAAACCGGTCCTCGGGCTTGCTCGACAACGCTTTGTCGATGACCTCGGCGAACTTGCCCGGTGTGTCCGGCCGAACCAGCGACAGCGGTGGCGCGTCGTTGGCCGGCGGCATTTCCGTGGTGAGCGCGAAGAAACACATCGCGGCAAGCTGCCACTGGTCGGACAATTGCGTCGGCTTCCAGCCGTCCGTCCATTCTGGCGGGGTCGCCGTCCAGCGCTTGTCGGGCAGAGTTCCTGCAGGAACATCGGCGTTTGGCACAGCCCACTGCCAGCCCAGCAGCCAGATGCGCCCCATCGGTGTGAGCCAGACGGTCTCAGGTCCCACACCGCCGTGACATTGGCCGCCGTCATGCAGGTACGCGAGCGCCGAGCCCACGTCCCGCAGCAGTCGCATCATGTGCTGGAGGTCGCTCGCCCCCGCACGCCTGACGCGCGAACCCGCTGTCTCGCCCGCGATCCAGCGGCGCAAGTACCCCGGCCCACGACGCGCATCGCTGAACCGCGACCAGTAGTGGTACGTGGTGGGAATGGCGGGGTGATTGCGATGGGCCAGGAAGCGCGCTTCGACCTCGAGCCACGCCGCGTGCTTCGGGTCGGGCGCACTCACCAGTGAGAGCGAACGTCCCAACGCGTCCACGATCTCCTGATAGTGGCGCTGTTCGAAAAAAACGCCCTCCGCACCCCACGACCACGTGGGGGGCAGCGACCAATCCGACAGATGCGCCGGAAGGGTGCTCGTTCGGATGTATGGGCTCTCGGCCGACTGCTGCGATGCGTCTACCACTGCTGCACCAAGGCGGGGCTACATCCGCGATTCAGAGAGGATCTCCTGGGCCGCACTGGAGAGGTCGTGCAACACCGCTACGTCCGGCAGCACCGCGACTTCCACCAGTTGTACGGCGAGGGGCGACCCGTCCTTGGATCGGCTCGAGGCTAACGAAGGGACATGCAGCGTCACGCTGACCACGCGCCACATGGTGCTGGGGCGGATCTGCTCCCCATCCCGGTCGATGGTGTCCAGCTGGAGCACCTCGCCGCGCGCCGGCACGCACATGCTCTGGCACTCAGCCAGAGTCTGGTCGCCGCGGTCGTGGCGAGACACTCGAAGTGTAAACATGGCGGGATTGCGCAAAGCTATGCCATCCTCGAATGTGCGACTAGGTGTCGGATCTAAAGAGGTTGTTCACGCCGCATCAGGAAGTGGAGGAGCGGTGGAACGCGGCCGAGCGACCGATGGGGTCGTTCGACGTTGTAGGAAACTAGGAAGTCCGGGAGTGCGGCGGCGCGCCGCGTGGAAGTGCGGTACGGGCGCTTGAAGGCCCAGCGCCGCAGCGCCGTCTGAATGAAGCGCTCCGCCTTGCCGTTGGTCTGCGGGCGATACGGCTTGGTCCGTAGGTGGC
>JANNRQ010000095.1:0-12731 GCA_031401495.1 Gemmatimonadota bacterium | reverse complement strand
TTTTTCTTGCGCGGCGACGCCATATGCCTTGGTCTCAAAATGCGGGTATTTGCTTCCAAATTTTCTATTTTTGACCATAATATACAGGTTAGAGGGCCGGCGGGGTCCGCCCGGGCCGGCCTTCGTTTGGACACAGTTCAGGCGTTGTTGGATGTCGCGGTAAGGACCCGGAAATCGAGCTTGGCCGCATCAGGCGATACATCCACCTCCAGCTCTTCGCCTTTGGTGAACTCCCCAAGCAGGATCTTTTCAGACAGCGGGTCCTCGATCCAGCGCTGTATCGCGCGCCGCAACGGACGCGCGCCATACGCCTCGTCGTACCCGTGCTTTACCAGGAAGTCGACGCCTGCGTCGGTGAGGGTGAGCGTGAGCTCCTCCTCGGCCAGGCGCTTGCGCACGTCCTTGAGCAGGATCTGCACAACGGCTGAAATATGCGTGCGGTCAAGCGGGTGGAATACGATGACGTCGTCGAGCCGGTTCAGGAACTCGGGGTTGAAGACGTTCTTCAACTCCTCCTTCACCTTCTCGGACATCTTCTCGAAGGTCATCCGCGTGTCACCGGCGTTGAAGCCAAGCGTCTTGTTCTTCGTGATGTCGCGGGAGCCGACGTTCGACGTCATGATGACGACGGTATTCTTGAAGTCGATCACTCGGCCATAGTTGTCGGTCAGATGGCCCTCATCCAGCACCTGGAGCAGGATGTTGAACACGTCCGGGTGCGCCTTTTCGATTTCGTCGAGCAGGATCACGCTGTACGGCTTGCGACGGACCGCCTTGGTGAGCGTGCCGGAGTCTTCGTAGCCCACATAGCCCGGTGGCGCGCCGATGAGGCGGGACACGGAGAACTTCTCCATGTATTCGCTCATGTCGACCCGGATCAGGGCCTGCTCGTCGGCAAAGAGGAACTTCGCCAGCGCGCGCGCCAGCTCTGTCTTGCCCACACCCGTGGGCCCGCAAAACACGAAGGAACCGATGGGACGCTTCGGATCCTTGAGCCCCGCACGGCTGCGACGTATGGAGCGCGCAATTGCCCTGATCGCCTCATCCTGCCCAATAACCGTATTGTGGATTTCGTCTTCCATACGCAGCAGGCGCGCCGTCTCGGCTTCCTGCAACCGCGTGACCGGAATTCCGGTCCAGCGGCTCACGATGAAGGCGATTTCCTCTTCCCCGAGCGTTGGGCGATGCGACTGACGCCGCTTCTCCCACTCGTCCTGCTGCTTCCGGATTTCGGTCTGCAGCTCGCGCTCCTTGTCGCGCAGCGACGCAGCGCGCTCGAAGTTCTGGTCGCGCACTGCCGCTTCTTTCTCGGTGTTGACCTTCTCGAGCTGACCCTTGAGCGCGGCAACTTCCGGCGGCGGCGCCTGCGCTGCCAGCCGCGCCCGCGCGCCGGCTTCGTCGATCACGTCGATCGCCTTGTCCGGCAGGAAGCGGTCGGTGATGTACCGCTCCGACAGCTTGGCCGCCGACACCAACGTTGCATCGGGGATCTCGACCTTGTGATGGTCCTCGTACTTCTTGCGCAGACCCTTGAGGATTTCGACGGTCTCGTCCACCGAGGGCGGATCCACGATCACGGTCTGGAAGCGGCGCTCCAGCGCGCCGTCCTTCTCGATGTACTTGCGATACTCATTGAGCGTGGACGCGCCGACGCACTGCAGTTCGCCCCGGGCGAGTGCAGGCTTGAGCATGTTGCTCGCGTCGATCGCGCCTTCTGCGGCACCAGCGCCCACGAGCGTGTGCAACTCGTCGATGAACAGGATGACGTTCTTGTTCTGCGCGATCTCGTTCATCACGGCCTTGAGGCGTTCCTCGAACTGACCGCGGTACTTCGTACCGGCGATGACGGCCGCCATGTCCAGCGACAGCACCCGGTTGTCGCGCAGCGATTCGGGGCACTCGTTGTTGGCGATCAGTTGAGCCAGTCCTTCCACGATCGCAGTCTTGCCCACACCCGGCTCACCAATGAGCACCGGATTGTTCTTCTTGCGCCGCGTCAGCACTTCCATGACGCGCTCGATTTCCTTGAACCGACCGATGGTCGGATCCAGCTGGCCCTCGCTCGCGAGCTGCGTGAGGTCGCGGCAAAAGTGGTCCAGCGCCGGCGTCTTGGACTTCTTGTCGCCCTTTTGCGGGATGGGACTCGGCGTGCCGGTCGGCGCGGCCGGCGCCGAGCCCTGTTGTGGCTGGTCGGTGCCAAGAATGCGCAGCGTTTCCTGGCGCGCGGCGTCGAGATTGATGCCAGCGTCCGTCAGGACCTGGGCCGCGATGCCCTTCTCTTCGCGGAGCAAACCCAGCAGCAGGTGCTCCGTGCCCACGTAACTGTGACCCAGTTCGCGCGCCTCGCTCATTGCGAGCTCGAGCACTTTCTTGGCGCGCGACGTGTACGGCAGGTCGGGTCCGGTGGCCTGCGCCGCCTTTCCCTTCTTGACCGTCTCCTCAATCTTCTGCTGGATCTCTTCCAGCTCGACGTTGAGGTTCTGGAGAACCGTCGCGGCGACACCTTCTCCCTCCCGGATCAGTCCGAGAAGGATGTGTTCAGTGCCGACGTACTCGTGATGCAGACGGGCCGCCTCCTCCCGTGCCATCGCGAGGACTTTTCGGACTCGCTCCGTAAAGTTGTAACCGTTCATTGGTCCTCAGGTTCGGGTCCTTCGCCGGATTATCCGACCGAGCCCGTCTCCCGTTCCAACGTGGAACGCACAAACCGCGCACGCGCCAAGTTCGTTTCGTTCTCGTTCAGCGGCCGCCCCTCAGCGAACGCCAAGTGTGCCGCTTGCGAGAACACCAGGAGCTTGTTGAGGGTGTATACACTCAGGCCGTTGACCAAGTTCAGTCCGACAGCCAACCGAACGCCGCTCAGGTAGTTCATGGCTTCGTCGAACGTCAGGCTGCGCGCATATCTCAGCGTCCCGTACGCTCGCCAAAGCTTGTCTTCAATAATATAGCCGGCATCCCGCAACAACACCTTTCTGGCCTCTTCCTCGCGTTCGATCACGTACTGAACGACGCCATGGAGCCGACTGACCAGCTCTTCTTCGGCGCCTCCGAGCGTCGTCTGGTTTGATATCTGGAAGAAGTTCCCGACCACCTCGCTGCCCTCTCCATACAAGCCCCGGTAGGTCAGCCCCATCTGCTGCAGGCCGGCCAGCACTTTGCCGATCTCCTTGGTGAGGACGAGCCCGGGCAGATGAATCAGGACGGACGCACGCAACCCGGTGCCGACGTTGGTCGGGCACGCAGTGAGGAACCCGAAGTCCTCGTGATATGAGTACGGCACGCGCTCGCCCAAAGCGCGCTCTACCTTGTCAATCGCTGCGTACGCCGCCTGCAGCGCAAAGCCGGACTGCAGTGACTGGAGGCGCAGATGGTCTTCCTCGTTGACCATGATGCCGAGGCGGTCAGCCAGGAACACTGCCGCGCCAGACCGCAGCGGATGCTGCGCGTCGAGACCTGCCAGCTCTTTGCTGACGAGGTGACGCTCGTGTAGCAGCGTCCGGTCCAGCACCGGCAACTCGTCCAGGCGAAATGCGACATGATCGTCCATGCCGCGGATGCCCGGCAGCGCCTGCTTCACCTGGGACAAGACCCGCAGGCGTTCGCCGTCCCGAGCGCGGCCCGTGAACGCGAAGCCTTCCACGTTGCGAGCCAGGCGCACACGCGTGGAGAGCACGATATCGCTGCGCGGACCCGACGCATCGAGCCAGCGCACTCCACCGTCGGCGACCAACGAGAGGTCGATCATTCCATCACTCGTATCTTGTCACGCAAATCCGCCGCGACCTCGAACTGTTCGCTCTCAATCGCCCGGCGCAGTCGGTCCTTCAACTCACCGAGAATGGTGGCGCGCTCATCCAGCGCCGGCGCGGGAGGCTGATACGTGCGACCGGCGTGCTTGGCGTTTCCATGCACCCGTCGCAACAATTCACGCATGCTCGGCTCGAACGCCGTGTAGCAGCGCGAACAGCCCCAGCGTCCACTGGCGCGAAAATCACTCATGGTCGTACCGCAGAACGTGCACTTGCCCGCCTCGGTGGACGTCGCCGCCTGCGCCTGCACCTCGTGCAGAAACGCGCTGAGCGGGTGCTTCGGCAGCGAGACCGTGGTCTCGACACCGCGCTCCGCAGCGCATTTCTCGCACAGGTGCTGCTGCTTCACCTCGTTGTCCACGATGGTGGTGAGGTGAACAGACGCGTCGCGCTCGCCACACTGGTCGCACAACATCAGGCCAGCGCCTCCCCGAGCGCGGTTTCCGTGAGCTTGGCATCCTCGAGCAACAGGACCCGGTCCGCGCGCGCGGCCAGCGATCGGTTGTGTGTCGCAATGACCATGGCGATTTCGAGGTCGCGCGAGACTTCGGTGAACAAGTCGTGGAGTCGCTCGCTGTTGGCATGATCGAGGTTGCCGGACGGTTCGTCCGCGAGCACCACTGCCGGTTCCAGTGCGAGAGCGCGCGCTACCGCGGTGCGCTGCTGCTCGCCACCTGAAAGCTCCGAAGGACGATGCGAAGCGCGGGCGCCGAGCCCCACGCGCTGCAAGAGCTCCGCCGCGCGCGCGCGCGCCGCTGACTCATCCTTGCCGGCGATCCGCATCGGGATCATGACATTCTCCAGTGCGCTGAACTCCCGCAACAAATGATGAAACTGGAAGACGAAACCCACTTTCCGGTTGCGCAGCGAAGCCAACGCGCCTTCGTCGAGCCCGTCCAGGGCATCGCCCGCAATCGTCACGCTGCCGCGCGTCGGCTTGTCGAGCGCGCCGAGCAGGTGCAGTAACGTACTCTTGCCTGCGCCGCTGGCGCCCACGATGGCCACCATTTCCCCGCGCGCTACGCTCAGCGAAATGCCATCGAGCACGGTCAGCAGTCCGCCATCGCCGCCAATGAAGGTCTTGGTGAGGTCCGCCGCCACAAGCAGGCTCATCAATCGTGCCGGATGGCGTCAACCGGGTACAGCGCGGCCGCCTGCCGCGCCGGGTACAGTGTTGCGAGCGCCGCCACCGCAAGGCTCGCAATCACGATGATCACGATTTCCGTCGGCTCGTTGGCGACCGGCAGGTGATCGATGAAATACACACTCGGGTCCAGGGGAATCAGCCGGTACCGGTCCACCGCAACCGCGGCCGCCAGTCCGATCGCGAGGCCGCTCAGCGTGCCCACGAGCCCGATCACCACGCCCTGCGCCAGGAAGATCCGTCGGATGGATTTCGCGGGCATTCCCATGGCCTTGAGGATTCCGATTTCCCGGGTCTTGTCCGACACAACCATCGTCAGCGTGCCCACGATGTTGAACGCCGCGACCAGCACGATGAGCATCAGGATGACCGTCATACCGAGTTTCTCGAGCTTGAGCGCCTGAAACAACGACGAGTTCTGCTGCTGCCAATCTTCCGTGCGGTGCGGGAACCCCAGCGTGTCCGTCAGGAGTCTCGCCACGCGCGGCGCATCCCAACGGTCAACCGTCCTCACTTCGATTCCGGTCACAGCGGTCCCCAACTGCGCCAGGTCCTGCGCCGCCGGCACCGCCATGATGACGTAGTTGTTGTCGTACTCGTACATCCCGGTCTCGAAGATCCCCGTGACCTCGTACTTCCGGATGTTCGGCGTGAACGTTCCGGTGACCGGGCTGATCTTCGCGGCGCCCGGCGACACCAGCGTGACAGAGTCCACGCCGACGATCACGTTGAATCGCGATGCCATCCTGGCGCCCATCACGACGCCATCGGCCTTGCCACGCGAATCACGAAACGTGAAGTCGCCCGCCTTGGCAGCCTGGCGGATGGACGTCACTGCCGTGAGGTCACTCCCGCTCGGCACGATCCCCATGACATAGGCGCCTTCGGCGTAGCTGCCGCCTTTCGTGATGAGCGCCTGCGCGTGCACGAACGGCGCCGCGGCGACGACGCCGTCCGTCTCTTCAACGCGCCGCATGACGTCTTCCCAGCCCGGCATCGACAAGTCTTCGCCGTAGGTCAGCACGCGGATGTCCGGGCTGCCGATGAGGATTTTCTCTCGCAGGTCCTTCTGCAGGCCGTTCATCACGCCGATGATGAGGATCAGAGCGCTCACGCCGACCACGACGCCGCCGATCGCGATCACACTGATGAGCGACAACAACCGCGAGCCGCGACGGCTGCGCAGATAGCGCCACGCGATGCTCAGCTCCAGCCGGATCATACGCCGGGAACGGCCGAGCCTGAGGCGTTCTTCGGAGCGCTCATTGGCCTTCGGGACGCAGCGTCGGGAACAGGATGACGTCGCGGATGCTGGACGACTGTGTCAGGAACATGAACAGACGATCGATGCCGATGCCCACACCACCCATCGGCGGCATGCCGTATTCCATGGCGCGCAGGTAGTCCTCGTCCACGCCGGCGGCCTCGTCGTCACCGGCCGCGCGCAAGCCTGCGGACGCCTCCAGCCGGCGTCGCTGATCCAGCGGATCGTTCAACTCGCTGAACGCGTTGGCCAGCTCTCGTCCCTCCACGAACAGTTCGAACCGCTCAGTGAGCTTGGAGTTGCCACGTTTGGGCTTGGCCAGCGGCGACAGCTCGACCGGATAGTCGAGAACGAATGTGGGCGCGTGCAGCTTGCGCTCGACCGTTGCCTGGAAGATCTCGTCCAGCAGCTTGGGCCGGCTGAGTGTCTCAACGTTCGTCACGCCGTGATCCTTGGCGGCGTCGCGCAGCCACTTGTCGTTCTGTGCAAGGATGTCCATGCCGATCGCCTTCGCGATCGCCTCGGACCACTGCACGCGCGCGAACGGCGGCGTCAGCGCCGGCACTTTGTCCTTCAGCGTGGGCTCCGCGGCCACCGCGCGCGCGGCCTCGGTGATCAGGTTCTCGACCACGACCATCATGTCTTCGTAGTCGGCGTACGCCTGGTAGAACTCGAGCATCGTAAACTCAGGATTATGCGTTCGGTCGATGCCTTCGTTCCTGAAGTCGTGGCCGATCTCGTATACGCGGTCGAATCCGCCAACGACAAGGCGTTTGAGGTACAACTCGTCCGCGATGCGCAAGAACAACGGCATGCTCAGCGCGTTGTGGTGCGTGACGAATGGCCGCGCCGAGGCGCCGCCGTACAGCGGCTGCAGCACCGGCGTCTCCACTTCCAGGAAGTCGCGTCCGTCGAAGAACGCGCGAATCGCCGTGATCATTCGCGATCGGGTCCGGAACAAGGTGCGCACCTCAGGGTGCACCGCGAGGTCCGCATACCGTTGGCGATACCGCTGCTCCGGATCGGAAAAGCCCGAGTGGCGAATCGTCTCGCCATTCACCACTTCTTCCTTGCCGAACGGCAGCGGCCTCAGCGACTTGGCCAGCAACTCGAACGTGAGCGACTTGACGGTCGTTTCGCCCGTGCGCGTCCGGAACAACGGGCCCTCGACGCCGATCACGTCGCCGATGTCGAGCAGCTCCAGCACTGCGAACGCGTCGTCACCGACGATGTCCTTCTTGAAGTACAACTGGATCCGCCCGGATTCGTCGGCCAGATGCGCGAACGCAGTCTTGCCGTGGGCACGCCACGCGACGAGCCGCCCGGCCACGCGCACCGAAGGCCCTTCCTCCATTCCAGTGGGTAGCGCAGCGAGCGCTGCCGCAGCGTCATGTGAGCGCTTGTAGCTATACGCGAACGGCGCGATGCCGCGCGCGACGAGCTGGTCGAGCTTGTCGCGCCGCGCCTTCTGGACAAAGTTGAGGTCTTCTTCGCTCACGCCGCCTCTCCGCCTGCCTTGCTGCCGGTTTGTCGCTTCAAGTAAGTCTCGATGAACGTATCGATATCGCCGTCCATGACGCGCTGCACATCCGGAATCTTGAGCTCGGTACGGTGGTCGTTGACCATGGTGTACGGCTGGAATACGTAGCTGCGAATCTGGCTGCCAAACGTGACGTCGGCCTTGTTGGCGTCCATCTCGGCCTTCTTCTTCGCCAGCTTCTCGGCTTCAAGATTGTACAGCCGGCTCTTCAGCATCTTCATCGCCGTCTGGATGTTCTTGTGCTGCGAGCGTTCCTGCTGTGACGCGACCGCGATGCCCGAGGGGATGTGCGTGAGCCGCACGGCAGAACTCGTCTTGTTAACGTGCTGACCCCCGGCGCCCGACGCGCGGAACACATCCATCCTCAGGTCTTCTTCGCGGATCTCGATGTTGATCGTGTCGTCCACAACGGGATATATGAAGATCGACGCGAAGCTCGTGTGGCGACGCGCCTGCGAATCGAACGGCGAGATGCGCACGAGCCGGTGCACGCCGGCTTCGGCCTTGAGAAAGCCGAACGCGTACTGACCCTTGATCTCGAGGACGGCGCCCTTGATGCCGGCTTCTTCTCCCTGGCTCATGTCGAGGACCTCGATCTCGAAACCCTTCCGCTCCGCCCAACGCGTGTACATGCGCATGAGCATCTCGGCCCAGTCCTGCGCCTCGGTGCCGCCGGCGCCGGCGGCGATCTCGATTTGCGCATCGCGCGTGTCGTCCGGACCGTTGAGCAGCGACTTGAGCCGGAATGCTTCGAGATCCGGCGCAATCGCCTTGGCATCGCGCGCCAGCTCGGCCGACATGTCGTCGTCGGGCTCGGCGTCCAGCATGGTGGACAGTTCCACGGCGCTCACAATCCGCTGTTCCAGTGCGCCGAACGTCTCCACCAGCGCCTTGAGCGACTTGACCTGCTGAACCACGGACTTGGCCCGCTCCTGATCGGTCCAGAAGCCGGCGTCCGCCATCTGCGTTTCGAGCCTGCTCAGCGTCTCCCGCTTGGCAGCGACGTCAAAGGTACCTCCGCAACTCCGCGAGCTGCGCTTCGTGCTGACGAAGGGCTCGCGTGAGATCACTTTCAGCCATCACCGCTCCTGTATGCGCGACGAGCCGTCACAACGCGGTGCGCGGACGGCTCGAATCGGGTCGGACTGAAAGATAGCGGCGCTACTCGGGCTACTCTACCCCGCTCTTGTTGCCAGAGAAGAGCTTCTGGCCGTTGGCGAGGATGTCGTTGAGCGCGTCCGTAAAATGCGTCGTCGTCTCGGCGAATTCCTTGCCAATCTGGCCGGTGAATTCCTCGTAGCTCTTCTTGATTTCCTCCTTGAACAGCTCGCGCAACGTGCCGTTGGCGATGCCCTCGTCCTTCTTCTTCGGGAAGTACGAGATCAAGTCCGAGATGAGGGCACGCGCGAGCCTCTTGGCCTTCGCGTTCGGATCATTGGCCAGGAACGGGTTGATCGGGCGCGCGCCCGTCACAGAGCCGCCCGGCTTTGGCGCGGCCGGACGAGGAGCCGGCGGAGCTACAGGCGCCGCAGCCGCCGGGGGTGGCGGCGGCGCTATCGGGGCCGCCGCTGGAGGCAGGGCGACGTTACGCGGTGGTGCCATCGGCGCCGGCGGCATCATCGGCGGCGCCTTCGGAGCCATCGCAGGCATTGGCGGCGGCGCGACCGGGGGAGCGGCCGGCGGACGCATCGGCGGCATCAACGGCGGGCGTGGAACCACACCGGGCGCGCCCGGAGCGCCGGCCGGCACACTCGGCCGCGCCGGTGGGGCAAACATTGGGCGCGGCGGCACCGGCGCGGGGGGCGCGACAGGCGCCACAGCAGCGGGCACGCGCGCGGGCGCCGCTGGCGGCATCGACACGGCGGGTGCCGGACGTTGCTCGGACGGCATGGCCATCGATGCCGGCGGCGCGGCGGGTCGCGGCGCAGCGCTCGGCGTTGGTGCCGCCGGAGGCAGTTGCACTGCCGGAGTGATCGCTGGCGTGAGCGCCGTGCTCAGCGACTCGACGGGCGTTGAGGCGGCCGCAGCTTCGACCGCACCCGCTCCGCTGCGCGACACCGTGATGACGCCGCCACAGACCGCACAGCGGGCCCGAACCGAATCGCCCGGAATTCTCGCCGGATCGACACGATAGACGGAGCGGCACTCCGGACAGGCGACGTTCACTTGTCCTCCGACTTTGCGCCAACGTACACGTGCGAAACGCCCTCGGCGTCGCCCGGAGTGATTTCCGTGCGACGATCGACCGTGAACACCGAGCCCGGCAGCGTCTTGGCGTAGCTCTTCATTTCGGTCGCCAATTCGCTCACCTGTGCCGCGTGTGTGAAATGCCGTCGTTCGTTGGTCACTACGCCGATGGAGAGAGTCATCAACGGAACCCGGTGCAACTGGCCACGCCGGTCCTTGCCGAAATAATAACCTGCCCGCCGGTCCGGCTCCGAATACTGGAACGGCACCAGCAGGTCGAATACCTCGATAATCTCGCCGCACACCTCGTCCAACTGCGGCACCGGCGTCACGCAAATGAAGTCGTCGCCACCGATGTGTCCAACGAAACCTGCTTCCCCGCACATCCCCTTCACCACGTCGTGAAGGATTCTCGCCAGAATCTGAATAATCCGGTCGCCGTCCGCATAGGAATAGCGATCGTTGAACTCCTTGAAGTGGTCGAGATCCGCATAACACATCGCGAACACCGCACCGTCGTTCAGCCGCCGCTGGACGTCCGCTTCGATTACCACAGCGCCCGGGAGTCGGGTGGACGGGTGCACCGTCACATCGCGATCCGATCGCCGCAACAGTGCTTCCAGGCGCGTCTTGGCTTCCTGCGCAGGACTCGAAACGCGCACGACTTCATCCGCGCCGCCATCAAACGCTTGTCTGAATTCGTCGCCGCCGTCGCCAACCAGCATCACGCCCGGCACAATGCCTGTAAACGAATCCGCCTTGAGTCGACCGCAGGCCTGTATGACGGCAGGCAGGTCTTCCCGACCGTCAAAAACTACGACCCGTGGGCGGCTCCGCAACGCGGCCGCCATCAGCTCGTCTGCGGCCCGGACGGTGACGATCGGCAGGGACAACCCGGCCACCCAGCCTGCCAACGGCTCCGGCAACGGGCGATCACTTCGACTTAACACGAGGACCGCAGGTCGGACCGCGCTCACGGGAACGGCAAGAAGATGGTAATGGCGAACATATCGCTCGAAGTCACAGGCGTCAAAGCAATGCTGCGCCTAGACTTGCACTTGCTCACGCGAGCGGCTTCGCCTCGTCGATGAGCATGATCGGAATGCCGTCACGCACCTCATAGCGGAGCTTGCATGAGCGGCACACGAGCTCGGATTCGCGCTCGCGATACTCCAGGTCTCCCCTGCACTTTGGGCACACCAGGATCTCAAGCAGAGCTTTCGGAACCGTCATGCGTCGTCCTCGCTTGTTTGATATCCGAACCGCGCCAGAGCCGACGCGCTCTTGCGCCAATTCGGGAGCACCTTGACCCAGAGATCCAGATACACCGCGGAGCCGACCAAACGCTCGATCTTGATGCGCGCCGCCTGCCCGATGCCACGAATGCGCGTCCCCTTGGCTCCAATGATGATGCGTTTTTGGCTGTCGCGCTCGACAAAGAGCACGGCTCGAATGTAGAGTGGCGAGCTGCCTTCGCGGAATTCCTCGATTTCGCACGCAACGCTGTACGGGACCTCGTCGCCGAGCTGCTCAAGCGCTGTTTCACGCACCAGCTCCGCCACAAAAAAGCGCACGGATTGCGAGCTGACGTCGTCAGCGGGGTACAGGAACGGGCTCTCGGGAAGGAGTTCAGCGCAGCGGGCGAGGAGTTCGGGAACGCCCTCCCCTGTTTGCGCCGAAATGAACGCGCCGCCGGTACTCAGCAACGCTTCTCGATCGCGCGCCGAAATCAGGTCGGACTTGTTCAGGGCCACGATCATCTTGGCGCTCGGGGGGCTGGGGAGGCCCGCTTCTATATGAAGGGGTTGGGGTGTGCCGCGGGTCGCGTCGGTCAGGTGGATGATCACGTCGGCATCGCGCAGGGCACGTAGCGCAGTTGCGCGCATGGCGCGCTGCAGCTCGTAGGCCGGATCCATCAGGCCCGGCGTGTCGAGAATGACCATTTGCGTGTCGGCCGTGGTGTGGATGCCGACGACGCGATCGCGCGTGGACTGCGGCTTGGCGCTGACGATGCTCAGCTTTTGGCCGATGAGGCGATTGAGCAGGGTCGATTTGCCGACATTGGGCCGGCCGGCGACGGTGACGATACCTGCGCGGGTCATTTTCAAGAAGATAGGGACTGGAAAACGAAAGGCCCCACCTTTCGGTGAGGCCTCTCAAAGAGATGCCGGCGACGGCCTACTCTCCCGCGCCCTCTCGGGCGGAGTACCATCGGCGCTGCAGGGCTTAACGGCCGTGTTCGGAATGGGAACGGGTGTGGCCCCTGCGCTCTAATCGCCAGCGAAGTGAAGCTGACAACGGGGGTGTGGTAGATGCGGAATTGCGAATCCTCATTCAATCAATTGCGTGCTTTGCTCGGTTTACTCCTATTGGGAGTAGTCAAGCCACACGGGCGATTAGGACCGCTGCGCTCGAAGTGGATTGCTCCACGTCCACGTGCGGCCTATCGACGTCATAGTCTCTGACGGCCCTTCAGGAGGCTCAAGGCCTCGGGAGAGTTCATCTTGGGGCGTGCTTCCCACTTAGATGCATTCAGCGGTTATCACAGCCGATCATCGCTACCCGGCGCTGCAACTGGCGACACAGCCGGTACACGAGCGGATCGTCCAACTCGGTCCTCTCGTACTAGAGTCCGCTCCCCTCAACTCTCCAACGCCCACGACGGATACAGACCGAACTGTCTCACGACGTTCTGAACCCAGCTCATGTGCCACTTTAACCGGCGAACAGCCGGACCCTTGGGACCTTCTCCAGCCCCAGGATGTGACAAGCCGACATCGAGGTGCC
>JANNRQ010000094.1:0-2508 GCA_031401495.1 Gemmatimonadota bacterium | reverse complement strand
TGACGACCAGCGGCACGCCTTCTTCGGCGTAACGCTCCGACGCCTCGAAGATGCTCATCTGCTCGCCCGAGGGAAGATGTTTCGTCACGCCGCCCTCGGTGCCAGGCACGATCTGGTTGCGCAGGCGAATGTTCGCGAAGGTGCCGCGCACCATCACCTCGTGATTACCGCGTCGGCTGCCGTAGCTGTTGAAATCGTCCGGATCGACCTCATGCTGCTGCAAGTATTTTGCGGCGGCCGAGGTCTTCGCGATGTTTCCGGCCGGCGAGATGTGATCCGTCGTCACGCTGTCGCCAAGCATAGCCAGCACGCGTGCACCGCCGATGTCGTGCGTTGGCGACGGCTCCATCGTCATGCCGTCGAAGTAAGGCGGCTTGCGGATGTACGTGCTGTCCTCGTCCCACGCGAAGCGCTCGCCCTGCGGCACGTCAAGCGCGCGCCACTCGTCCGTGCCCTCGAACACATGCGCGTACTTCGAGCGAAACTGCTCGGAAAGCACCGACGTGCGTACGGTGTCACGGATCTCTTGCTGCGTCGGCCAGATGTCGCGCAGGAACACCGGTGCGCCGTCCTTGCCCATGCCGAGCGGTTCGCGCTGCAGATCGATGTCCATCGTGCCGGCGAGCGCGTACGCAACAACCAGCGGCGGCGACGCGAGATAGTTCGCCCGCACTTCCTGCTGTACGCGCCCCTCGAAGTTGCGATTGCCCGAGAGCACGGCTGCGGCGACGAGATTGCCATCCTGGATCGCCTTCGAAACAACTTCCGGCAGCGGCCCGCTATTGCCAATGCACGTCGTGCAGCCGTAGCCGACGAGATGAAAGCCGAGCTGCTCAAGATACGGCGTCAGCCCCGCCTGGTTGTAGTACTCGGTGACCACCTGGGATCCCGGCGCGAGCGACGTCTTCACCCACGGCTTCGTATCGAGCCCGCGCTCGACGGCCTTCTTTGCGAGCAACCCTGCGGCGAGCATCACCGCCGGGTTCGATGTGTTCGTACACGACGTGATCGCCGCAATAACAACGGCACCGTGAGTGAGGGTGAACGATCTGCCACCGTCACTCACCGACACGTTCTCGAACGGATCCTTGATAGGCTCGGCACCGGCTGTGGCGGGGCTACCGCCCTCGTTTACCCAGCGCTCGAGCTTCGTCGCATCGATGGTCGCGCACTGCTCGAAGAGGGCGAGCGCCTCGCGCCAGGCGTGCTTGCTGCGCGACAGTGGCACCCGATCCTGCGGCCGTTTCGGACCAGCGATGCTTGGCACGACCTCTCCGAGATCCAGCGACATCACGTCGGTGAACAGCGGCTCCGGCGTGTCGTTGGTACGGAAGAGCCCCTGCGCCTTGGCGTACGCCTCGACCAGCTCGACGACGGCGTCGGGGCGGCCGGTGAACCGCAGGTACGCGAGCGTCTCATCGTCGACGGGGAAGAACCCCATCGTCGCGCCATACTCCGGCGCCATGTTCGCGATCGTCGCGCGATCCGGCAGCGAGAGCGACGAGAGCCCCGCGCCGAAGAACTCGACGAACTTCCCGACGACGCCCTTCTTGCGGAGCATCTCGGTCACGATGAGCACGAGGTCGGTCGCCGTCGCACCTTCTGGCAGTTGGCCAGTGAGCTCGAAGCCGATCACCGCTGGCGTCAGCATTGGCATCGGTTGGCCGAGCATCGCCGCCTCTGCTTCGATGCCGCCGACGCCCCAACCGAGGACGCCGAGCCCGTTGATCATCGTCGTGTGCGAGTCCGTGCCGACAACGGTGTCCGGATACACGACAACCGCGCCGTCCTCCGCGCGCTCGAAGGCAACGCAGGCCAAATACTCAAGGTTCACCTGATGGACGATGCCCGTGTCCGGCGGCACGACGCTGAAGTTATTGAAGGACTCCTGCCCCCAGCGGAGGAGTGCATAGCGCTCGCTGTTGCGCTCCATCTCCTTCTGGGCGTTAAACACAAATGCCGCACTCGTCCCATACTGATCGACCTGCACCGAATGGTCGATCACGAGATCGGACTGCTGCAGCGGGTTGATGCGGCTCGGGTCGCCACCAAGATCACGAATCGCGTCTCGCATCGCGGCGAGATCAACGACGCACGGAACGCCCGTAAAGTCTTGCATCAGCACGCGCGCCGGTCGGAACTGGATCTCCTTATCGAGCGGAATCTCGGGATCCCAGGCGGCGAGGGCGGCGATGTCCGCCTTCGTGACCGAGCGTCCGTCCTCGTGCCGAAGCAGGTTCTCGAGCAGAATCTTCAGCGAGAACGGCAGCCGCGAAGCATGCCCCACGCCGGCCTTGTCGAGCGCGTCGAGCCGGTAGACCTGCACTTCCCGGCCACCCACATCAAGCGAAGACCGGGCGGCAAAGCTGTCGATAGTCGTGGTCATGGGATTTGCTCCTTCGGGTGGGATATCCGCATTGTAGCCTCTTCATCGCTGAGTCAGGATCACAACTTCAACCCTCGAACCGAATCGGTGATAATCTGCGGCACAATCAGTTGGCGAACGGG
>JANNRQ010000093.1:0-26606 GCA_031401495.1 Gemmatimonadota bacterium | reverse complement strand
TACCCTTGCCTTGCTTGGGTCTTGGGTCTTGGGTCTTGGGTCTTGGGTCTTGGGTCTTGGGTCTTGGGTCTTGGGTCTTGGGTCTTGGGTCTTGGGTCTTGGGTCTTGGGTCTAGATTGCAGTCAGCCCAATCCGAGCCTTGCCATGCTCCGTGCTCTGTCTCTTATCTCAGTCCTTCTCGCAAGCGTCTCCTGCCGTGATCCTCGTGCCGAGGCCAATATTGCTCAGGCCATGATGGATGTCGGCGTTACACTCTCACAGGTCAATCAGGACCTTGGCGAGCTGTACAACACGGTCGATTCGCTTCGCACGGTTGTCGCCAAGCAGGACACGGTCATCGTCCGCCTTGCGAATCTTGCCGGCATGCCCATTCCGGGTCGCTGACCCGCCATTCACCGCGAATCGAACCCAATGACGATCACGATCGAATACTGCACGCTTTGAAACTACGAACCGCGGGCCGCCAGTTTGGCGGCCGAGATCAACGGGAAGTTCACGGACGCGGCGGTCACGTTGGTGCCCTCAAGCGGCGGCCGGTTTGAGGTGCTTCGTGATGGCATTGCGATCTTCGAAAAGTCGAAACTCGACCGCCATGCGCGGCCGGGCGAGATCGTCGGGCTGCTGGAGGCCGGCACGCTGTAGGTCGAGCTGATGCGAGTAGCGCTTTCGACCGGCGGTGGAGACGCGCCCGGACTCAACGCGGTGATCCGTGCCGCAGTGCTCTCTGCGCTGGGCCGCGGATGGGAGGTGCTGGGCGTCAAGCGCGGATTCGCCGGCCTGCTTGGCGAGGACGACGTGATCTCGATGACGCGGGAAACGGTTCGTGGCATCGCGCGCCTTGGCGGCACTATCCTCGGCACGACCAACCGAGGCAATCCGTGCAAATGGCCCCGTCTGCAACCTGACGGCTCATATAAGGAAGTGGACCGGTCTGGCGAGGTGATCGTCAATGCGCGGCAGATGGGCATCGACGCGATGGTCGTCATCGGCGGCGACGGCACTCTGGCGATCGCGCATGAGCTGTCCCAAAAGGGCATGAAGATCGTCGGTGTGCCAAAAACGATCGACAACGACGTCGCTGGCACCGTCACCACGTTCGGCTTTGACACCGCCGTGTCAACCGCGCTCGACGCGATCGACCGGCTGCACACCACCGCGGAGAGCCACGATCGCGTGATGGTGCTCGAAGTGATGGGCCGTCACGCCGGATTCATCGCGCTGCACGCCGGGCTCGCCGGCACGGCAGACGTTGTCCTGATTCCGGAAATCCCGTTCGAGATCTCGAAGGTCTGCGAGAAGATCGAGGCGCGTGCCCGCTCGGGTCGCCACTTCTCGATCGTGGTTGTCGCAGAAGGCGCGGCGCCGAAGGGTGGCGAGTCATCAACGATGGGCGCGTCGATGCCGGGCCAGGAGCGCCGAGTGGGCGGACTGTGCTCGCGGCTGGCGCACCAGATCCAGGAGATGACAGGCAAGGAGACGCGCTCGATGGTGCTGGGCCATTTGCAGCGCGGCGGCACGCCTACCGGGTACGATCGCCTGCTGGCGACACGGTTTGGCGGCGCCGCGATCCGCGCGGTGGAGCAGCAGAAGTGGGGACAGATGGTGGCGCTGCAGTCGCCACACATCGTGACAATTCCTATTGCCGATGCCCTGCGCGTGGCCAAGCGCGTGGACCCGAACCACGACGTGGTGCAAACAGCGCGGCAAGTTGGAATCAGCTTTGGCGACTAATGGGACCGGGGCTGCCGCGGAACAGGCCCAGCCCGAACGGGGTATCTTCTTGCCGGACCATGAAGCTGACCGTCGTCATCGCACTAGGAGTCGTCGCGGCCGCGTCGCCGCGGACCGTTACCGCACAAGATTCGGCCGCTCTGCGCCGCATCGCCGTGCGCGATACCGGTTCGGTGCCGGTGAATGCGCGCCCGCCCGCGGGCATGTGCCGTATTTGGCTGGACGACGTGCCTGTGTCACAGCAGCCCGCGCCAACGGACTGCGCGTCTGCAGTGCGCAATCGTCCGCCCAAGGGTCGCGTTGTGTTTGGCGACGACTACATGAAGGGCAACTCCAAGAGCAATTCGCGCCCTTTGCCTTTCGTGAAGGGCTTTGCGCCGGCAAAGCCGGACGCCAGGAAGCCCGTGCGAGTGGACACGCCCTAACCGGTTCCGCACGTCCATGACCAGGGAAATCCACGAACCCTGGCTACCGCCGGATCGGGAAGCATTTCTTCGCGCCGAGCCTCCGACCGGCCGAGTCCTCGTCATCGCGCCCACGCGCGCGGCGTGCGAGACAATCGAGCTGGCGCTCTCGCTGCACATCGAGACGTTCCTGCAGAAGCACTACGGCGAGCGCGTTACCGAGCTGGCGCGCTCGGGCAAGGGTTTTGGCATCGTCGCTGGAACCGGGACGGGCAAAACGCTCGCGATCCGGCCTATCGCGGAGGAAATCCTCCAGACCACAGCGTTGAAAGTCGGTGTCGTGAATCGCGAGCGCGAAGCGACGCCTGAGACGCCGACGTGGAACGTCATCATCATCACCACCGGCATCGCGCGACGCTGGTTCGAGGAAGGCGACATTCTTCCTTCCGACACGCTGGTCGTGGACGAAATCCACCAGACCTCCGCTGAGCTCGAGTTGTGCCTGGCGCTCGGCAAGCGCGCGCGATGCCGCTTCGTCTGGTTGTCCGCGACCGTGGACCCAGCGTTCTACCGTCAGTACCTCGAATCCGCGGACGTGCTCCAAGTGAGCGACTTTGATGAGAGCCGCGCCGCGCACGTGAAGGTGCTGCGCAAGGATCCCGTCGATTTTCTGGACGCGCCGTTCCTCCAGCACATCAAACGCGACAAGCGCGGAGTGGCGATGTTCGTTCCCACGCGACGCGGCGTGGAGGAAATTGCGGAGCACGTCCAGCGCTATGCGCCCGCCGTGAACTCGGCGTACTACCACGGCGGCGAACCGGTGCGCATCCTGCGCCCGTTCCTCGAGGAAGGTCAGCGCAAGCCGTACTTCCTGGCGATGACGGCGGCGGGCCAAAGCGCGCTCAACGTGCGCGGGCTCGATACCGTCGTGATCCACGACAAGCGCTTCTACAACAACATCGATCGCGGCCGCAACGTGCTCACGCAGGAATACCTCGGCGCCAACGAGATTCTTCAGATGGCCGGGCGCGTGCACGGCCGCGTGGAAGGCGGGCGCGTGTTCATTCTCAGCGACCGCGACATCCGGTTTGAGTCGCTGCGTCCCACTGCGCCGGATTTTCAGCTGGCCGGTGATTCCGAGCGCGTGGCGATGACGTGCGCGGCGCTGGGCGTGCGAGCCGACGAGCTGGAACTGCCAGTGCCGCTGGACAAGGTCGCCTATCGTCGCGCGCTGTCGCTGCTCGAGGGCCGCGGCATTGTCGAGAGCGGACGGCTCACGAAGTACGGCCGGAAGGTCGAGGCATTGCCGGTGGAGCGCGCTTGGGCTGAGCTGCTCGTGAATGCGGACGACGCGATGGTCCCGTTCGTTGCTGTCATGGCATCGATCGAGTCGCTGCACCGCATGACGCGCGTAGAGCGCGACCTCAATGGTCTGATCGTTTCCGGCAGCGATCACCTCACTGCGTACAACCTGTACGCGGAGGCGTTCAATGAGGCCGGTTCGATGGGCGAGGTGTACGGCCTGCCGCGCCACATGTTCGATGAGAAGATGGTGGACGACTGGGCGGCTGAGCGTGGCGTGCTGGTGAAGTCGGTGGAGGACGCCGCGGTTGGCATGGCGAGCGTATATCGGGCCGTCGGTTTGCCGCTGCCGGAGAAAATGGCCGTGGCCGGTGACGCCGCCCTGCGCGCATTTCAGGAACTGCTCGCCGCCTTCATGCCGTTCACGCTCGTCATTGATGAAGAGACAATCGACGGGCAGGAATGCCGGGTGAGCAAGACAAGCGTCTGCGGCAGTTGGGGTCCGATCGGGGGCGACGTGCGCTACTTCGCTGACAAGTTCGGCGTGCCGCGCGCGTCGGTGGAAGGCACGCAGGTGCCGCCGGGCATGATCCGCAAGTACGCGACGGAGGGTGAGGGCGAGCTGATTTTCGACGTGAACTCGAAACGTTCGCCGCTACAGCTCAGGAAACGCGTGACGTATCACGGATTCGAGCTGACGCGCGAGAATGAGCCGATCGAAGACGTGCCGCCTTCGCTGCTCGACAAAGCACTGGACGCGATGGCAGACGCCCTGGCGCGCGGCGAAGCGCGACATCCCGCCGTGAACGCGGACCGGGTGGCCGTCGAGGAGATTCGCGAGTCTTGGCGCCGCTCCGGCGGCAGAACGCCCAAGCTCGGCCGCGAGGAATTGGCCGCGCTCTACCGCGCCCAGCTTGCGGCTCACGGTGTCAACTCGGTGGAGTCGTTTCGGCGTACGCGGCTGTCAGTCAATGCGGACGCGATCTTGCCGCGCGCCGAGCGCGAGCGGTATTTGGCAATGCCGGACACGGTCGATCTCCGCGGACGCGAGATCCAGTTGCGCTACGATGTCGAGGACACTCCGTCAGGCCCAGTCGGCGTGGTACGCCTCCAGTTGCCCGAAAAGATCGCGCGCAACCTCGCGGAGCAGGAGTTGCCGGAGTTCGACCGGCCCGTGCGCTTCGTCGTCACGCGGGGCGCGCGCGGCGCGGCACGTGCTGACACCCTCGATGCATTGCGCGACGAGCTGGATCGACCGTTTACGCCGGACGAACTGGCGCAACTGGATCGCGCGCACTCAAAGCAGCGCGATGAGCGCAGTCAGCGGGGACGCGAGCGCGGCGCGCGTGACGCTGCGCGGGAACTGCGGCAGGGGCGACGGGGCGGTCCGGCGCGCGACAAGGATCGCAAGCGTCGTCGCAGGGGTCGTTAACTGCAGATCCCTCGCTGCGCTCGGGATGACAACAGGCGCTCGGGATGACCGCTAGACGATGTCCTGCTCGTAACGCTCGGTCTTGAACGGCACGAAGCCTCGCTTCAAGTAGTTCGGCAGCGCGTGTGGTGAATCCAGCGTGCAGGTGTGCAGCCACACTTTGCTTGGGCGCTGCGCCCATGCTTCCCGCGCGGCGCGCGTCAACATCGCGCCGCCAAGTCCCTTGCCGACGAAGGCTGGCACGAGTCCGAAGTACACGATCTCCACGCTGCCGTCGTCGTGCCCGCCGAGTTCGAAGTATCCTGCCGACGCGTCGCCAACCATCGCTTCCCACACGCCGATGTCTGCGCGCGCGAGGTACGTCGCGAGCTCGGCGTCGCGCCAGGCGTCGCGATCGCGCCAGTGGTGATCGGCGCCAACGTCACGATACAGTCGGCGATAGTCGGTGACGCTGCACGGAGACCGGTGCTCGAAACGCGCGCCGGGGACGTCGTGCGTTGCCGGACGCAGCTGCTCCGGCGTGTCGAGCGCCAGATACGTGCGGGTGACTTCGACGCGTGGCAGGGCTAGGGCGTCTTGTGCCGCGCGCGGTGCCGCGCGGCCTTGGCGCGATTGCCGCACGTAGCCATGTCACACCAACGGCGCGCGGCGTTCTTCGTGTTGTCGTAGAACACGCGCGCACAGCGTGGATCGGCGCAGCGCCGCACGCGCGCCAGTTCTCCGAGGATGAGCGCGTCTGCTGCGGATTCCACGATCGGGATCATCAGGCCCGCGAACGCATCGCCGACCGGCACAAACGACCGCGCGAATGTTCCGTCGAGGCGCATCTCGAGCCGGCGCGTACCGGCGCTGCGACCCAGCACGCGATTGATTTCGGCCAGGACCTCGAGCCGCACCTGCGACGCGTCGCCACCCCGCTCAGCGAGTGTGCGTAATGCCGACCGCACGCGGCGCGCGTCCATCAACGCGGCGGTCGCGCCACTCGGCTGCTGAATGGCGCGGCGCCGCATCATCTGCGCGCGCTCTGCATCGAACGCGACGGCGGTCTCGAGCCACGACACGAGCAGATCAAAGTCCGCCATCGTGTCCGGATCGTGCGCGCCGCCGTCGGTGTTGACAAAGTCGAGCCAGAGGCGCTCGCCGACGAACGCGAAGGCACTCTGCGACGCGCGCGGTGCTAGCGCGGGCGCTGTCGGCGGGATTTCTGTCGTGGAGGTCTGCGTCGCGGTGGTGAGCATGACGCGACTACCATACCGCGACCCGCGAAGACGCGCCAGACGACGTATGTCACACGCGGGACCGCGTACAGATCACGTCTTGACAGCCGCGTCCGCGTTTGTCGACTGGAGTCCGACCTGTTTGGCGCGCCGACTTGCGAGCGCCTGCAATCCGTCGTATGCGGCGTATTTGTACGCGTCGGACAACGCCGGATAGTTGAACACGCTCTGGATGAAGTAGTCGAGCGTGCCGCCGAATGTCATCACCGCAGCGGCGATATGAATCAATTCGCAGGCTCCCTCGCCGACGATGGACGCGCCGAGGATGCGCTGGTCGTCCGGATCGAAGAGCAACTTCACGAATCCGTCGGTGTCGCCTAGGATCTGGCCGCGCGGATTGATGCGGTACGACGACCGACCGACTTCGTACGGGATTTCCCGCTGCACGAGCGCGTCTTCGGACTCCCCGACAGTGGAGATCTCCGGCGTCGTCCACACGCCGTAGGGAAGCACATTGGAGACTTGCTGTTTGTACTTGAGGTCGAATGCTCGGCACACGGCGACGCGCGCTTGTTCCATGGCGGTGGACGCGAGCGCGGGGAACCCGATCACGTCGCCGGCGGCGAAGATGCTGGGCACCGCCGTGCGGAACGTCTTGTCGACCTCGACGTAACCGCGCTTGTTGCACTTCACGCCGAGTTCCTCAAGCCCGAGGCCTTCGGTATTGCCCATGCGACCGGCGCTGAAGAGCACGACGTCGGAATGCAGCGTGGTGTCGTCGGAGAGCGAGACGCTCGCCGTCTCGTTCTCGACCTTGATTTCCTTGACTTCGACGTTGAGGTGCACCGAGATGTCGAGGCGCGCGGTGATCATGTTGCGCAGCGCGTCGCCGACTTCCGCGTCGAGTTGCGCGAGCAGGCGCGAGCGGGAGTTGATGATCGTCACTTTGACGCCGAGTGCGGCGAAGATGCACGCGTATTCGCAGCCGATCACGCCGCCGCCAATCACGATCATCCGTCGCGGGATGTGCTGGAGCGTGAGCAGCGAATCGCTGTCCACGATGATGCTGCCGTCGACGGCAATGCCGGTGGGTTGCTGCGGATGTGAACCGGTGGCAAGCAGGATTGCTTCGCCGGTGATGATGCGCGGCTCCTTGCCGTAGCGCGTGACTTCCACGGTGTGGGGATCGGTGAGGCGCGCCGTTCCCTGCACGATGGTGACGTGATGCCGCTCAAGGTTCTCGTCGATCAACTTCCACGCGCCTTCCACGACCGCGCGCTCGCGATACATGAAGTCGGCGATGGTGATGTCGTGTTTCACCTTGAGGTCCACGCCGTACAGTCCCTTCTGTCTCAGGCCGCTGAAGTACAGCGCGGTCTCGCGCAGGGTCTTGGACGGAATGGTGCCGGTGTTCACCGCGGCGCCGCCGGGCTTGGGCGCCTTCTCGATGATGCAGACCTTCTTGCCGAAATACGCGGCCTGCGCGGCGCCCTTCTCGCCGGCCGGGCCCGCGCCGATCACGACCAGATCGAAGTGCTCGCTCATGAATCCCGGTTCGCGGTCAGCGCAGGCTCGTTGTACCGCAGCCAACCCGATTCGCCCTCGCACACCAGTTCCATCTCGGTGCCGAGCGGCAGCGAGACATTGGGATGCTTGTGGCCAGCGGGGAAGTTCGTGAGCACGGGAATGCCAAGGTCTGAAACGAGGTCCTTCAGGAAGTCGGTGAACTCGATTTCCTCTGAACGATCGACTGTAAGGTGACCAAATACGACACCCGCCGCCCGACGAAGCAAGCCCGACGAGCGGAGATGGACGAGACGCTCGTCCACCACGGACATCGGATCCTTGGTCTCTTCCAGCAGCAGGATCGCGCCGTCCACTGGCGCTTCCCACGGTGTACCAATGGACTGCTGGACCAGCGAGAGGTTACCGCCGACCAGGCGGCCGACGGCGCGCCCTTCGACCATGGTGCGGGTGACCCCGGCGCCGAGCTGCGCGTCGGGCTGTGGCTGGGTGAGCGCGTTGGTAAGCGCCGTGACGGTCAGGGCCCGAGTCGAGAGCAAGTCGTCCAGCGTAGGGCCGTGGATCGTGCGGATTCCCGCTACCCGCCACATCCATAGATGGAGGGCCGTCACGTCCGAATAGCCGACGAGCAGCTTCGGGTGGTGCCGGAAGACTTCGGGATCGAGGTACGGAAGCAGGCGAACCGAGCCGTATCCGCCCGTTCCCGCAATCATTGCATCCACCGCGGGATCGGCCCACATCGCCATAAAGCTCTCGGCGCGGCGCAGGTCCTCGCGGCGATGGTAACGGCGCGGAACGAGGAGTTCCGGATCCAGCTTCACCCGAAAGCCGGAGCGCTCCAAGACCTTCACTCCGCGGCGCACGCGATTCTCGCGCGGGCCGGTGGAGGTGAGCACAACGCCGACGGTGCTTCCGGCGGCCAGCGCGCGGGGACGCAGCAGCGCGGCGGCAGACGCGTTGGCCGCAAGCGTGCCAGATCCCTTGGCGTCAATCGTCAGCGACACGACTGATAGGGTACAGGGTACGGGGGACGGGGTACAGGGTAAACATTGCCGGTCGCGTCAAAACGTCGCGAGACGCGACCAAACGGCTAGCTTTCCCCAATGGCGACCGCCGACCCAAGTACCTATTTCCGCAAGGGTTTCGGCCTCAAGTCGGAGGTGCAGGAGGACCTCTCCGCCGACTACAGCGGCCGGATCGTCGACCGGATGCGGGCCGAGGACTACACCCTCACGGTCGGCAACGTGACGTTCCGCCTGGCGCGCGAATTCGGCTTTTGCTACGGCGTGGAGCGCGCAGTGGAATACGCGTACCAGACGCGCAGGAAGTTTCCCGACGCGCGCATCTACCTGGTTGGCGAAATCATCCACAATCCGCACGTCAACGCGCGTTTGCGTGAGATGGGCATCCAGATCCTGATGCCGACGGACGGGCGTTTCGACTTCAGTGCCATCACGCCTGCCGATGTCGTGATCCTGCCGGCGTTCGGCGTGACGATCCACGACTTCGAGCACCTCCGTGGCGTGGGTTGCATTCTGGTGGACACGACCTGCGGTTCGGTGCTCAACGTCTGGAAGCGCGTGGAGTCGTACGCCAAGGACGGCTTCACGTCCCTGATACACGGCAAGCACTACCACGAGGAGACGCGCGCCACGGCGTCGCAGGCACGCAAGCATCAGGGGCATTACATCGTCGTGCGGGACATGTCCGAGGCGCAACTGGTGTGCGACTTCATCGAGGGTCGGGCAACAGCGGACGCCCTGTTCGGGAAGCTGGGCCATACGACCTCGCCGGACTTCGACCCGGCCCGGGACCTGCGTCGCATCGGCGTGGCCAATCAGACCACGATGCTGGCGCGCGAATCACTCGAAATCGGCGCGACGGTGGGCGACGCGATCGCGCGCGCACGCGGCGACGAGGCGCGCGCCAAGGATTTCCGCACGTTCGACACGATCTGCAGTGCGACCCAGGAGCGGCAGGATGCCGTCGAGGAACTGCTGCGCGAACCGCTGGACACGATGGTGGTGATCGGCGGGTTCAACTCAAGCAACACGATTTCGCTCGCAGCACTGTGCGCTGAACGGGTGAAGACGTACCACGTCGAATCGCCGGAAGGCATCGACGTCGACGAAGGCTCCGTGCGGCATCGGCTGGCGGGCGCCAAGCATCATGAGTCGACGACGCCCCATTGGTTGGGGCAGGGCACCATACGCATCGGCATCACCGCCGGCGCCAGCACGCCGAACTCGAAAATCGGCGAAGCGGTGATGCGCATCCTCGCCACGAGGGGTCTCGCGCTTCCCGACGTCGCGTGACGAAGGCGCCGCGGTTCGCGCAATACGTTGCGCTTGGTGACTCGATGTCGATCGACCTGTATCCGGCGCTTGATGCGGGCGAGACGGACGTGACGGTCGCGCTGGAGTGGGATGCCAACGCCGGCGATGTGGCGCCGCTGGGTGCGGCATCGCTGCTGTTCCGGAATTCGGACGCGCGGTACCCTGAGTTCGCGGGAAACGACCTCTCGGCCAGATTCCCTGGAGTCACCAAGCTCAACGTCAGCGAAGACGGAGCGACCATCGGCGACGTGTTCGGCTTCCAGCTGCCGAGGGTAGAAGCGTCAGACAGGCCGACGCTCTTCACCCTCTCCGCCGGAGGCAACGACCTGTTGAGCGCGTTCGCCAACAAGCCAGATCCGGAGCTGCTCAAGACCTTCGTGGCTGACATCGCCGACGCGTTCGAGTTCCTCGTCGAGTCGCTGCGTCGCACGCGTCCGGACTCCGCGCTCATCGTCTCCACGGTGTACGACCCGAGCGACAATACGCGCAAGATTCCCGGCTTTTTCGATACCGCGGGTCCGCTGCCGCTCGAGTCACTTCACGCGATCAACGATCGCATCGTCGCGGTTGCTGGCGCGACCCCACGCTGTGCGGTGGCCGACGTACACGCCCACTTTCAGGGACACGGCGTGACTGCCTCGGAGGCGGATCGCTGGTACTGGAAACGCTCGCTCATCGAGCCTGGCGCGCGCGGCGCCAGCGAGATCCGGCGCCTGTGGCTTGACGCGCTCGGCGCCATGCGCGAAAACTGATATATGCCGGACATCCTCGAACAGCTTGCCACGCTGCGCGAACACGAGACCCGCGTCGCCATGGCGACGCTGATCGCCGCGCGCGGGGGAAGTCCGCGACCGCTGGGCGCCAAGCTCTTCGTTGGTGAGGGCGGCCGCTTGTTGGGCTCCGTGTCCATCGGCGGTTGTGTCGATGCGCGTGTGGTCGAGCACGGGGAACGGTTGCTCAAGGAGAACCGCGCCGAGCGCGTGACTGTCATCGTCGACGACGCCGAGGCCGTTGAGCTGGGCCTTGCGTGCGGCGCCGAGTTCGACCTCCTGATCGAGCCCATTTCCCTCAATGGAACGGATTCCGCTATCGAGGCGTACCGCTCGGCGATCAACATCAGCCGCTCGGGGCGAGAGGCGTTCGTCGTCACGCGAATTCCTGCGGCAGGTCCGCCGGCGCGCATGGTGACGTCGGAGCCGTTCACCGCGACGGGCCCGGACGTGTTCGTCGAGCGCATCGCGGCCGCCGAGACGCTATTGCTGGTCGGCGCTTCGGATGTGGGTGCCGCACTCGCCCGTCTTGCGCGCGGGCTCGGGATGCGCGTGGTGGTGGTGGACGGTCGCGAGCGCTACGCGACACGTGACCGGTTTGCGACGGCGGACGAGATTCTCGTGGGCATGCCGTCGGAGTTGGCGCGCCCATACTTCAAGGCCGGCGCCTACGTCGTCCTCGCGGCACACGAGTACAAGTACGACCTCCCGATCCTCCGCGAGGTGTTGCGCGCGCCGGTGCGCTACGTCGGCATGCTCGCCGGTCGCAAGCGCGCCGAGGCCGTGCGTGCGCTGCTGCGTGAGGAAGGACTGTCGGAGGAGGACCTCGGCCGGTTGCATGCGCCGATCGGGATCGACATTGGAGGTCGCGAGCC
Source organism: Gemmatimonadota bacterium (assembly GCA_031401495.1). GTDB lineage: Bacteria > Gemmatimonadota > Gemmatimonadetes > Gemmatimonadales > Gemmatimonadaceae > DASPMP01. The sequence goes on along the minus strand of JANNRQ010000093.1, from coordinate 15,015 downwards.
GGAAGAGGTCGCGCTGAGCATCGCGGCTCAGCTCATCGCTGTTCGCGAAGGCAAGCCGATCGCGCGACGCGGATGACGTTGCCGTACGGTCCGGTGGTGCTGGAGCACTTCCGCCGGCCGCGCAACCAGCGCGTGTTGGACAAGCCGACCGCATCGCACGAAGCATTCAATCCGCTGTGCGGCGACCGCGTCCGCATCGAGCTGGAGATGGAAGGCGCCACGATTCGCGCGGCTGCGTTCACCGCGAACGCCTGCGCCATCTGCACCGCGTCGGCGTCGTTGCTCACGACCCGCGTCACCGGGTTGTCGACGGACGACGCGGCGCGGATTTCGGACGCCGAGGTGATCCACGCGTTGGAGACGACCGTCCCGCAAGCGCGCGAAGCGTGCGCGGTACTTCCGCTCCGCGCATTGCGAGCCGCACTCCGCGGCGAGGGCGCATGATTTCTGCGTTGCTGCTGGCCGCAGGCGCGTCCCGGCGGTTCGGAGCGCCAAAACTGCTTCAAGCGCTCAATGGCAAGGCTGTCGTTCGTTGGAGCGCAGATTCGCTGGTTAGCGTGGCCGATGAGTTGGTGGTGGTCGCGGCAGCGGACAACGGCGCATTGCTCAAGGCGCTGGAAGGCGTGACCGCGCGCATCGTCGTGAACGCGCGGGCCGCGGATGGCATGGCCACCTCCCTCGCGTGCGGCGTCGCGGCGCTTGGCGATGACGTCGACGGCGTTCTGGTGGCGCTCGGCGACGAACCGTTGCTGCCGCGGCGGTGCCACGAGCGCGTGCTCGCGCGCTATCGGGAGGGCGGGGCCAGCGTGGTGGCCGCGACCTACAGAGGGGCGCGCGGTCATCCCGTGATGTTTGGTCGCGGGGTGTTCAAGGAGCTGCGCGAGCTCACTGGAGACCGGGGCGCGCGCGCCGTTGTGGACCGCGAGCCCGGCCGGCTTGCGCTGGTGGAGATGGACGAGGCGCATCCCATCGACGTGGATACACCAGCAGACCTCGCCAGAGTGACGCGAGACGGCCACCTTTGAGCCATGACAATCCTTAGACTCGCAGTACTTCTCGCGGTTCCGACGGTCCTGTGCGCGCAGCAGAACTTCGACACGATTCAGGTGAGGTCGCAGCAGCTGCGCGGCGGCGTCTACATGCTCACCGGCTCGGGCGGCAACATCGGCCTGAGCATTGGTGACGACATGGCCTTCGTGATCGATGACCAGTTCGCGCCGCTCTCGGCCAAGATCCTGGCGCACATCGCGACGCTCACGAACAAGCCGGTGAAATTCGTGGTCAACACGCACTGGCACGGTGACCACAGCGGTGGCAATGAGAACATGGCGAAGGCAGGCGCGCTGATCGTCGCGCACGACAACGTCCGCAAGCGGATGTCGGTCGACCAGCTCAATCGGGTCTCCAACCGCGTGACGCCGGCGTCGCCGGCCGCGGCGCTGCCGGTGGTGACGTTTGCGGACGAGGTCTCGTTCCACATCAACGGTGACATCGTCATCGCCACGCACGTGAAGACCGCGCACACTGATGGAGACGCCCTCCTCAAGTTCGCGAAGGCGGACGTGATTCACATGGGCGACACGTTTTTCACCATGGGCAGTTATCCGTATGTGGATTTGGCCAGCGGTGGCGACGTCACCGGCATTGTCACGGCCGCGGACAAAGGGCTTGCCATGTGCGGCGCGCAGACGATCATCATCCCGGGCCACGGCCCTTCCACCGATTGCGCCGGGCTGCGTGAGTGGCGCAACATGACGCAGACAATCATCGAGCGGGTGCGCGCGGAGATGCGGAAAAGCCTCACGCTCGATCAGCTGAAAGCTGCGGGTCTGACGAAAGAGTTCGACGCCAAGTTCGATAAGGGCTTCATCCGCTCGCCTGCGTTCGTCGAGGCGGTGTACCGCTCGCTGGGCGGGAAGTAGCGCGTGGGGGAACCGGGCGCAGGGCAGGCTGACCGCCTGCGCGTACTCGCGCGGGCGCGTGGCCGGATCGCGACGATCCTGACGGCGGCGATGATCGTGCTGTACTTCGGCTTCATCTCGCTCATCGCGTTCAAGCCGGCCCTGCTCGGCACGCGCATCGGCTCGGGACTCAGTCTTGGCATCCTGCTCGGCGCCATGGTGATCATCGTGTCGTGGCTGCTCACATGGTTCTATGTGCGCTGGGCCAACACGCATTACGACACCGAGCTCAAGTCCATCAACGAGGCGAAGTCGTGATCGCTCAGGCGACTGCGGCCGCGCAGTCGGCGCCGCACACCGCGATCGGTCAGCCCAACGCCATCGCGATGGGGTTCTTCTTCGCGATCATCGCCATCACGCTCGGCATCACGTACTGGGCCGCGCGGCGGACGCGAACGACGGAGCATTTCTACGCTGCAGGGCGCACCATCAGCCCGGTGCAGAACGGATTCGCGCTCGCGGGCGACTACATGAGCGCGGCGTCGTTCCTTGGCATCGCGGGATTGGTGTCGACGACGGGATTCGACGGACTGATCTATTCCACGGGCTGGCTGGTGGGTTGGCCGGTGGTGCTGTTCCTCATCGCGGAACCGCTCAGGAACCTGGGCAAGTACACGTTCGCGGACGTCGTGGCGTTGCGATTGACGCAGACACCGGTGCGCATCGCGGCCGCGATCGGAACACTGTCCACCGTCGTGTTCTATCTCATCGCACAGATGGTGGGCGCCGGCGGACTCATCAAGCTGATGTTCGGGATCCCGTACGAGCCGGCGATCGTGATCGTGGGCGCAGCGATGATCGCGTACGTGTTGTTCGGGGGCATGATCGCCACGACGTGGGTGCAGATCGTCAAGGCAGTGCTGCTGCTGGGCGGCGCGTTCGCGCTCGCGATGCTTGTGCTGGCGCGATTTGGCTTCAATCCGGCTGCGTTGTTCGGAGCGGCCGCGGCCAAGTACGGTGATGCTGTGCTGGCGCCCGGCAAGCTCGTGTCGAATCCGTGGGATGCGATCTCGCTCGGCATGGCGCTCATGTTCGGCACAGCGGGACTGCCGCACATCCTGATGCGCTTCTACACGGTGCCGGACGCGCGGTCCGCGCGCACCTCGGTGTTCTATGCGACCGGACTGATCGGATTCTTCTATCTATTGACGTTCATTCTCGGGTTCGGGGCGATGGTGTTCGTCGGGCCCGACGCGATTCGTGCGGTGGATCGTGGCGGCAACATGGCGGCGCCGTTGCTCGCGGAGTTCATCGGCGGCACGCCGTTCCTGGGATTCATCGCCGCGGTGGCCTTCGCGACCATCCTCGCGGTTGTCGCGGGGCTGGCGTTGGCAGGAGCGTCGGCGTTGTCGCACGATCTGTGGGTCCACGTGGTGAGGCGCGGCGTGGCAAGCGGCTCGGAGGAGCTCAGGGTCGCGCGGGTCGCCACCGTGGTCCTCGGCGTGGCGGCCGTGGCTCTGGGCATCACGTTCAAGGGTCAGAACGTGGCGTTCATGGTGTCGCTTGCGTTCGCCATTGCGGCGAGCGGCAACTTCCCGGCGTTGTTGATGGCGATCTTCTGGAGGAAGTTCACCACGGCGGGCGCAGTGAGCAGCATGCTCACCGGAACGTTTGGCACGCTGCTCCTCATCTACCTATCGCCGACGATTCAGGTGGACGTGATGCAGGGGACGTCGGCATGGTTCCCGCTCAAGAACCCGGCGCTGGTCACGATTCCGCTGTCGTTTGCGGTGGGAATTGTGGTGTCGCTGCTGACGTCCACGGCAGCGAACGCAGCGGGTGATGCGCATCACGAGAGGCAGATGCACCTTGGGACGTCGGGAGACTGACTACCATATAGAAGTACTGCCAGCTGCTGGCCCAAGACCCAAGACCCAAGACTGGAGCAATACATGCGCAAGACTGTACTCACGCTTTCGATGGTCGCTGTGGCCTCTGTTCCTGCTCAGCAGCCGACCGCCGCGCCCGCAGGTCCATGGGCCGCGCCCGCCGGCTGGACGATCAAGACAGACGGAGGTGCTGCGGCCGCTGACACGAAGTTCCAGTCCATGGGCCAGGGCTTCCACGTCACGGCCGGCCCGGCCGCGATCTACTACCGGGCGACCGACCAGGCGACCGGCAACTTCACCGTCAAAGCGACGTTCGGACAGCGTACGCGTCCTGCCACCGGTCATTCCGAAGCGTTCGGCGTGTTCTTCGGTGGGACCGACATCGCGGACAACGCGAAGCAGCAGTACTTCTATCTCGTCGTGCGTGATGACGGGTCCTACTACTTCGCTCACCGCGCCGGCGGCGATGTCCACCCGGTGGTCCCGTGGACCGCGAACGACGCGGTGAAGAAGGCGGCCGAGAATGGCTCAGCGACGAACGAAGTTGCGGTCAAGATCACCGCGGACTCGGTGCACATGATGGTCAACGGAACCCAGGTGAAGGCGCTATCGAGGAAGGGACTCATGACCGATGGGCAATTCGGCCTCCGCGTGAACCACGGGCTTAATGTGCACATCGCCAACTTTGGAATGCAGCAGTAGCGTTGAGAGACGTAGGGTCCCGCGTGGAGCAGTCGGGACGTTTGATGGACTCTATTCATGCATGTCTGGAGGAGGAATGAGTCGGATGAGAACTGTTGCTCGATTGACCACGATCGCGCTGGTTGCGGCGGCGATGCAGGCGCAGGCGCAGCGGTCGCTGACGGAACCCACGTTGCCGGCACTGGGGCCTGAGGCCACCACTGCGCTGGACGAGTTGTCGTCCCGTTTTGCGGGCGACATCGCTCTGCATCAGGGCTGGTTCCGCGATCGCGCCATCATGTACTACGATTTCGGCCCAGTTCCACAGAGTGCCGGTCGTGTCCTGTGGCCGATCCACGGCTTCGATGCGCGCGGCTATCCGGTGGCGATCCGTGGACAGCGGCCGATTTTCTCGTCGCTGCCGGGTCTCGAGGGCTACAGTGGACTCTGGCAGCTGAGCTTCGTGATCGTCGCCGACAGGGTGCACCCCAACCAGTTGCGCGACATCGCGAGTGCTGACGCCATGATCAAGGCGAAGCGCGCGTCGGTTGTCGAGGCCGGATACACGGTGAATCTCGCGATCGTGCCCAAGGGCTCGCGTCTCGAGCGCGATTCCACTCCGCCGCTCATGGGCTGGTACGAGGGACGCGAGGTGCAGTTCTTCGATTTCGGTCGCAGCGGACTCACGCCCGTTCCGCTGATTGCGTTCATCAAGGGGATGGACGCGGCCGGAGCGCCGGAGTTCCTGCGCGAGCAACTGAACATCGTGGACACGCTGCCGGTGGCGCCGCCGTACGCCGATATGTGGCACGTTCGCTTTGCCAGGCCGGATTCGTCGTACGTGGCCAATTCGCTCAAGAGCGTAGCAGCTGTTGCCGCGACACAAATTCCGCTGGACCCGCCCGTCGCGGTCCGCAATTGCCCTGTGGGGATCGTTGACGGTGCGCGGGTGACCCGGGTGCCCAGCGCGATCACGCTGTTTTCCGATCTCCGGTCTCTGGTACCTCCGGCCCCGACCAAGTCCCCGACTCAGTGACACGCAAGTGGGCCCTGCCGTTTCGCGATCCGGTTCTCTTCAACCTGGTCGCGATCGCTGGCCTTTGCCGGCCAGCGTAGCGGCGGTCAGCGCGTCGGGCGCTTCACCGAATCCAGTTCGGCCTGGATCCGTTCCCGCTCTACCATCAGCTCACCGGCGGCAGGCGTCCCCTCCGCTGCGGGCATGCGCTCCATCACCGACGTCCACGTCGCGAGGAGTACGGCCTCGAGCGCTTCGATGCCGTCGTCCGTTGCCTCATAGAAGAGATCCATGAGCGCGCCTTCGGCGCGCAACAGATTGCTCATGAGCGCATCAGCGTGGTCCTTGGACGGCATCACGCCGCACACCTTGGGCGTGGCGCGATTGCCAACGGGGCGGTGCAGGACCACGACCGTCCCGCGCTGTCCGGGTTGCGTGTAGAGTGCCGGCGCGACCTTTCGGACCGGACTCTTCCCGCGCCCGCGTCGCGAACCGCGAGGCTTGGTGCCACCGCCGCCCCTGCTGCCGCCTCTGCCGCCGCCTCTGCCGCCGCTGGGCTTCCCGGGTCGTTTCGATTGCCGTCGTGCCATAGGATGGAAAATTAGTGGGCAGGGGTTCAGGCGGACGACGTTCTCACGCGGATGGCGCTGAAACGGCAAACACAGCTGTAGTTATCGGGCGGTTCCCGCGTCATCTGCGTCCTCCGCGTGAAAACGTCGCACACGCAGCCTTAGATTTCTGCGGTGTGATTCGACGAATTGCAGTGCTGCTTGCCGTGCCCTTGGTACTGTCGGCGCAGTCCACGCCCGTGGGCGAGCCCGTTCGCGCGCCGGCGCCGATGCGCGAGTTCCGCGCCGTGTGGGTGGCCACCGTAAACAACCTGGACTGGCCGTCCCGTCCCAACCTGCCGGTCGAGAAGCAGCAGGCCGAGCTGCTTGCGATCCTCGATCGCGCGGCGTCACTACGGATGAACGCGATCGTGTTCCAGGTGCGGCCCGAGTTCGACGCCCTGTACCAGTCGCCGTACGAGCCGTGGTCGCGCTATCTCACCGGCCGACAGGGTCGCGCGCCGGATCCCCTGTGGGACCCGTTGGCGTTCGCGGTGGAAGAGGCACACCGTCGCGGGCTTGAGCTGCACGCGTGGATCAATCCATATCGCGCGGCGTTCTGGCGTGATTCTCTCGTCGCCGTCAACCACATCACCAATCAATTCCCGCACCTCGTCAGAGGGTATGGCCAGTACCTGTGGCTTGATCCGGGCCTGCCGGAATCGCGAGAGTTCACGTTGCGAGCGGTGGTGGACATCGTGCGCCGGTACGACATCGACGGTCTCCACATCGACGATTATTTCTACCCGTACCCCGAACTTCGCCGCGGACAAAAGATCGAGTTTCCCGACGCCGCGTCGTACGACGCGTACGTCCGCGCCGGTGGCGCACTGGGCAAATCCGACTGGCGTCGCAACAACAACGACGAGATGGTGCGTGAGCTGTACCGGACGGTCAAGGCGGAGAAATCGTGGGTGAAGCTCGGCATCAGTCCTTTCGGCGTTTGGCGGCCCGGGATTCCCGCGACGACGACGGCCGGACTTGACCAGCACGACGAATTGTTCGCCGACGTCCGCAAGTGGTTGCACGAAGGTTGGCTCGACTACCTCGCACCGCAGCTGTATTGGCCGATTCAGCCACCGGAGCAGAGTTATCCCGTGCTCCTCAAGTGGTGGGTGAGCGAGAACCTCCAGGGTCGCGAGATCTGGCCCGGGCTCGCGCTGTACAAGATCCCCATCCCGGGTCCGCGGCATATCAGCGCTGACGAGATCGTTCGGGAGATCGAACTGACCCGCGCGCAGGCAGGCGCAAACGGGCACGTGCTGTTCAATGCCACAGTGCTCATGAACAACGTGGGTCGCATCGCGGACAAGCTCGCGCTGGCCTATCGCGAACCGGCGTTGATACCGGCGATGCCATGGCTCGACCGCGGTGTGCCAGCCATGCCGGACGCAAGCATCGCGATCGATTCGCTGGAGACGATGGTCGTGCGGTTTCAGCCGGCGGACGCCAAGGCCTTGTCCTCGTGGCTGGTACAGGTGCGGACGGACGGCGCATGGCGCAACGCCATCCTGCCAGCGGGCGAACGCACGATCATATTATCGGGCCCCGACGCTCGCGCGGACGCGATCAGCGTGACCGCAGTGGACCGCGTCGGCAACCTGAGTTCGCCCGCAATCCTGCGCCGCCCTCCCTGACCGGGACGTATTCGCCGAATGAACAGCACCTCGAGTCGCCGCCCCGCCGCGACGGAATTCGCGCCCTACTACAACACGTACACCACGCTGGTACCGGATGGCGACGTGTTGGCCACCCTGGCGCAGCAGGGGAGGGAAACGCAGACGCTGCTTCGCGCCCTCGACGAGAAGAAGTCGCTGCACCGGTATGCGCCGGGCAAATGGAGCATCCGCGAAGTCGTCGGGCACCTGTCCGACACGGAGCGGGTGTTCACCTATCGCGCCCTGCGCTTTGCGCGAGCAGACGCAACGCCGCTTCCTGGCTTCGACCAGGACGTCTGGGCCAAAACGACGAACGCCAACGACCAGACACTCGTGTCCCTGCTCGACGATTTCCAGGCACTTCGCGCAGCGACATTAACCCTCTTCCGAACCTTCGATGATGCCGCGTGGGAGCGCTCGGGCACAGCGAGCAACAACGCGGTCACTGTTCGGGCGTTGGCCTGGATCACCGCTGGTCATGAGCGTCACCACGTGAGCATCCTCAAAGAACGCTACCTGTAGAAACACGTAACCAAGAGAGAGGCCCTGTCATGCGTCCCTTCTTCCCGTTGGCACTCGCGCTGGCCGTGTCGGCCCTGTCGCCCGCTTTCCTCAGCGCTCAGGTTGAATTCCATCCGCGTCCAGACGCGGTAGGCCCTTTTTCGGAATCGGTGCGCGTCGGGAATCTCCTGTTCCTCTCGGGCGTGCTCGGGACGGACTCCCTGAACAACGTTGTCCCGGGCGGGATCAAGGCGGAGACCAAGCAGGCACTCGAGAACATCAAGGCCGCACTCGGCCGCCGCGGACTCGGCATGGACCGGGTGGTCAAATGCACCGCGTTCCTCGCCGACATCGCCGAGTGGCCGGCCATGAATGAGGTGTACGCGACGTATTTTCCCACCAACAAGCCCGCCAGATCCGCCCTTGGCGGTGTCCAACTGGTGCGGGGCGCCAAGCTCGAAATCGAGTGTATTGCGGCGATACGCTGAGCACGAAAGCGGGTTGCAGTCTCGGCGGTTGACCCGTAGTGTGATTGCAGGAGTTCATTCGGTATGACCAATCGAGGGATACGGTTCTTCGCGAGGAACACGGACGCCGGCGCGGCGAGTGCCGCGCTGAGTCTTGGTCTGCACGCGTTGCTCATCGCCGTTGCGATGATTGTGACGGCCCAGCAGGTTGTGTCCCGTTCCGAGATCGCTGAGGTGTTTGCGAGGTTCCTCGCTCCGCCCAACAAGTCCGGCTCGACGGAGGCGCTGCGCGAACAGCTGAAGTTCGTGGAGCTCAGCGCTCCCGCATCGCTCGTCCCGGGCCGGCGGCTGGTGCCGGCCCACGAAGTGGTGCCGATGCCCCATCGCGAGCTTTCCGGCTTCGAGGTCCAGACCGTGGTGGCAACGGCGGCGGTAGCCGGCGGGCAGGACGCCGTGTTCACGCTGATCGAGGTCGATAGCGCGGCGACGCGGTACGCCTGGAGCGCTGCGCCGGCGTACCCCCAAGCAATGCTCGCCGCAAAGAAGGAGGGATACGTCAAGGCGCAGTGGGTGGTGGACGAGGCGGGCTACGCGGACACGACCAGCCTCAAGCTGCTGGACTACACGGCCGACGACTTTGCGCTCGCGGTGCGCGAAGCGCTGCCGTTCATGCGCTTCAGCCCGGCCAAGATGGGTGCCAATGTGGTGAAGCAATTGGTCCAGCAGGAATTCTCGTTCCGGATCGCGGTCGTGAATGTGCCGGCGGGGGCAGCCAAGAAGCCGTAATCGTGAGCCGACACACCGTTCGCCTGAAGGACATCGTCGTTGGTTGGTCGGACCTCGAAGTTGCCGAGCCCGCGCTCGGTCGGGCCCGCGGGCGTTTCCGTCCTGGGATCGGATACGACCTGGTGCAGCCGGTCTTCCAGCTCTACGCGGAGGCGGTTCCATCGCCAGGCGGGGACGTCATCGATGCTGACAAGCTTGAGCGCTATCATCGCTCGCGGGATGCACTTGGCTTGTCGCTTGAAGACGACGCTGGCCGAGCAATTCAGGCCGGCGCGATCCACATCGCCGACTATTCGTCCATGAAGGCGGGGTCGATCGAGGTCGAAGTTCTGATTTCGGACCGCGGGTACTGGAAGCGACGCGAAACGGGAGTGGTGATTCGCACTCAGTGAAAGTCGTGGCTGCGCGCGAATTCGGCGCCGACCTCGGCTTGCAGGCCACGAAAGTATTCGGCACGCACGTTCACGACCGTCTGCTCGATCTGAAGCACTCCGCGCACGAGCAGCAGTGGCGTCTGCGAGATGAGCAGTGCTTGTCGCTCGAAACGCCTCGGGGTGATCACGACGTTCACGAGACCGAATTCGTCCTCGAGCGTGAGGAAGACGAAACCCTTGGCGGTGCCGGGGCGCTGGCGGCAAATGACCAGCCCCGCGACCGCGACCCGATCGCCGTCCCGCGCTCGCGCGATCTGCGCGGTGGTTTGTACTCCATTGGGTTGCAGAACCGCGCGAAGATGTCTCATGGGATGACCGTTGAGGCTTACTCCGGTCATTCTGTAGTCCGCCTCCGTCAACTCACCCGGGGACATCGGAGGCAGGCTTGCCGTTCTCGGCCGACCGGCTTCGCCGTTCGGATCTCGGCCGGGGCTTTGCCCCGGCCTCACGTGCTCGGCGGGCGCGCTTCGCGCGCCCGATTTGTCGTGGTTTCTCGGCGCCAATGGTCCTGCGTCGCCACGCGCAGCATCGAGCACGTCCCACAACGCCGCGCGGCGCTTCGAGAGATCCGGCTCCTTCGTGAGGAATCCGTCAAACGCGCCGGCCATCGCCAGGTGCCGCAGGGAGCGGCGGTCAAAGCCGGTGCGCCGCACGAAGTCTTCAATGGAAGTGAACGGACCGGCAGTGCGGGCCCCTTCATATATGTCGTGCGCCTTGGAGCCCAAGCCTTTGACGAGGCGAATGCCTAAACGAACGGAAGGAGGAAGGGGGAAGGAGGAAGGAGACGGTATTCCTTCCCCCTTCCTCCTTCCTCCTTCCTGCAGTGAGTGGTCCCACTGTGATCTCCGAATATCGATCGGCCGCACGACGACACCATGCCGCTTGGCGTCCTCGATGATCGTGCCGGGCGCATAGAATCCCATCGGCTGTGAGTTGAGCAGTGCCGCGGTGAACTCCGACGCGTAGTAATGCTTGAGGAATGACGACGCGTACACGAGCAGCGCGAAACTGGCCGCGTGCGACTCGGGGAATCCGTAATCCGCGAACGCGTTGATCTGGTTGTAGATCCGCACCGCGAGTTCCTCGGAGAAACCGTTGCGGCGCATGCCCTCGATGAGCTTTTGGCAAATCGCCGCCATGCGCTCGTGGCTGCGCTTGTGGCCCATCGCTTTTCGCAGAACATCGGCTTCGCCGGGCGTGAAGCCCGCGGCCGCGATGGCCACTTGCATGCCCTGTTCCTGGAACAGCGGCACGCCCAGCGTGCGCTCGAGGATCGGCTTGAGCGACGGATGCGGGTACGTCACCTCCTCTTCGCCAGCGCGGCGCCGCAGGTACGGGTGCACCATGTCGCCCTGGATCGGGCCGGGCCGGATGAGCGCGACTTCGACAACGAGGTCGTAGAACTTCCGCGGCTTGAGTCGCGGCAGGGTGTTCATCTGCGCGCGACTCTCGATCTGGAAGACGCCAATCGTGTCGGCCTTGCAGATGTCGTCGTAGACGGCCTGGTCGCTCATGTCGAGCTTGGCGAGGTCCACGGTGATGCCGCGCGTCTGCCGCACGTATGTGATGCACTTCTGGATCATGGTGAGCATGCCGAGGCCCAGGAGGTCGATCTTCACGAGCCCGGCCGGGTCGAGATCGTCTTTCTCCCACTGGATCACGGTGCGGTCTTTCATGGACGCCGGCTCGACCGGCACGACGGTCGCGAGCGGTTCCCTGGTGAGGACGAAGCCGCCCACATGGATTGACCGGTGTCTTGGCAACTGGTGTAGCCCATCGACCAAGTCGGCTAGCAGTTCAACCCGCCTATCCGCTTTGTCGATGCCTGCGAGTTCCAACAAGTTGTTCTCGGCGGCGGCTACGCCGCCGATCTCGGCCGCCTTCGGTGGCCTCACGTGCTCGGCGGCGCCCGCGGCGCCGATTTGTTGTGGTTTCGTGAGCGGAGCTTCCCAGCCGTCGTCCATTCGCGTCGAGCGTTTGGCGGCTGGTGCGGGAACAGTCTCCTCTCCTCGAAGTGCGGCCGCCGTCTCTCGGGCTGAGTGTCGATCGGCCAACGTCGCAATACGGTCAGCTTGTTGCACTGAAAACCCGAGTACTCTGGCGGCATCGCGTACCGCGCTGCGGCTTTTCCACGTGATCTGTTCGCAGACCATCGCTGCGTGGTCGCGTCCGTACTTCTCGTACACGTACTGGATGACGTGCTCGCGTTCTTCATGCGCGAAGTCCACGTCGATGTCCGGCGCCTCGGTGCGTTCCTCGCTCAGGAACCGCTCGAACAGCAGATTGAGCTTGATGGGGTCCACCGAGGTGATGCCGAGGCAAAAGCAGACCGCGGAGTTGGCGGCGGACCCGCGCCCCTGGCACAGGATGCCGCGCCGCCGGGCGAAGCGGACGATGTCCCACACGATGAGGAAGAATCCGGCGAGGCCCAGTTTCCGGATCAGGTCCAGCTCGTGACGGAGCTGACGGCGATGCTTCTCGTCGCGTTCGGCGCCCCAGCGTTCGCCCGCCCCCTGTGCCACCAGCCGCCCGAGGTATTCGTCGGCGCTCACACCCGGCGGCAGTGGAAAGTGCGGCAGGGTGGGCTTGATGTCCTTCATCGTGAATGCGCATCGCTCGGCGATTGCCAGCGTGTTGCGAATGCCCTCGGGCGCGTGCTGCCAGCGGCGCAGCATCTGCGCGTCGCTCTTGAGGTACCACTCGCCGTTGGGACGCAACCGCGTGCCCATGTCGTCCAGCGTGCGCTGCCGCTTGAGGCAGTTGAGCACATCGTGCACCGCGCGGTCGCGCGCCCGGGCATAATGGACATTGTTGGTGACGACCCAGGGGATGTCGAGCGCGCGCGCGACGGAGATCAGCGCCCGGGATGTCTCGCGTTCCTCGGGGAGGCCGTGATCCCAGCACTCGATGGCGACGCGGCGGTCGAACATGTCGAGCAGCGTGGCGGTGGCGTCGCAGGCGCCGTCGACGTCTCCTATGGCTGCTAACGATGGCACGTGCCCGCGCGGACAGCCGGTGAGCGCGAACAATCCTTTCGTGTGACGCGACAGCGTCTCGAGGTCCACGCTCGGGTCGCCGCGCGATTTCGTGGCGCGCGCGTGCGTGATCAGCGTCGACAGGTTGCCGTACCCTTCGCGGTTCTCCGACAACAGGATGATGTGCGATTGCCCGGCGTCGCCAATGTCGAGCGTCAGTTCGGCGCCGATGATCGCCTTGAGTCCGGCAGCCGCGGCGGATTCTCCGAACCGCACCGCGCCGCCGAGGTCGTCGTGATCGGTGAGCGCGAGGGCAGGGTAGCCGAGCTCGACAGCGCGCTCGACGAGTTTCTCCGGAAGGGCGGCGCCATCGAGCAGGGAAAACGCGGAATGGCAGTGGAGTTCTACGTAGTTCGATGTCCGATGTCCGATGTCCGATGTTCGGTCGTCGTCAGTCATACCAACCCTGAAGCCACCAGCCCGCGGCATCGTGGTACAGCAGCAACTCGCCCGAGTCCGCCTCGCAGCGCCAGTAGTCGCGGGAGAAGCCGGAATTCCACCAGTCGCCGGACAAGCGCTCCGGTCCCATGGCGCGGGAAATGTCGATGCGCTTGCCGCGCCAGCGAACACGGCTGGGGCGATCCCGACGCTCGACTTCGATCTGCTCGGGTTTTTCCAAGAGTCTCAACGAGCTGATAACTGCAACTGCAGACCCGAGACCCAAGACCCGAGACCCAAGACCCAAGTTTGGGTTACTGAGGTCTTGGGTCTTGGGTCTTGGGTCATGGGTCTGCAGTTGTAGTTCATCATTCCATGCTCCGCTCCGCTCCGGTGTGTATCCATCCCGCGCATTCGGCTTCACGACCACATCGCTTCCCAGTTCTGCGCGTACCCGGGCGAGTGCTGCGTCTGCTGCGCCCGGGTCCTTCCAGCTCGTGTCCAGCAGGTTGCCTTGCTCGCCAGTCAGCGGCGACGTCATCACGATGGTGAGCCGCACCGCAGTCACCGGCGCTGACAATTCCCAGCGCGAGAGCAGGCCCCGGCAACGCTCGAAGAGCGGCGCGGGGCGGGCGAGTGGGCGCGGCATACGGATCTCGCGCGTCACGGTGTGGGCCTGCGCGGTGGGCAGCGCGCCGCGCGCGTCGTCCAGCGTCAGCGTGATGGAGAGTGCGGCGACCGCGCGCGATTCGGATACCAGCTGCGTCACCAGTCGCTCGACGGCGGGGCGCACGAGGAAGAGCACCGGCTCCATGTCGCTGGCCGGCGTGGTGAGTTCCATCTCGACGTGCGGCGCTTCATTCATGCGCGCCAGCACCGGGCGCCGCGGGTCGTCGCCGTGCGCCAGGCGCCACGCGGAGAGCCCGTCGTCGCCCCAGCGTTGTTCCACGTCGCCGGCGTCCAGGTCGGCGAAGCCGCCGACGGTGCGAATGCCGAGCGAGCGCAGTGCGTCACGCATCTCGGAATCCATCGGCAATAGCGAGAGCGGCGCGGGCGCGAGGTAGCCAGCGTCATCGCCGGAGGGGATGATGCGGACCAGCGTGCGCGTGTCCGCGTCGGCAGCATCCGCGGCGTCGACACCGAACGAGGCGCCGGCCCACGTGGCGGCGCGCGCGGCGACGCAGCTGTCGGCGATGGCGATGCGTGCGTGCGGATGCCAGGCTCTCGCGACGCGCAGCAGCCGTTTCGCGATCGTGGGTTCCGGGTCGGGCAAGCCGGTCGCGCCGATCCACCACATGCCCGGCACGCCGGCAACGGGCGACACCTGCGGACTCGCGCTCACCAGCTGCGCTGTGGTCGCGGTGATGGCGTCGGTCACGGCGGTGTCATCCCACGGCAGCACTTCGAGCTTGGCGCACAGCGCGCGCGCCTCGGTGACGGTCATGCCGGCGCGGACCCCTTCGCGTGCGGCGGCGGCGGTGGCGCTTCTCAGGCGTGGCCGGGTTTGCGCCCCGTCACTGAGACCTATGAGCTGGTCATCCCAATGAGAGGGAGGAGCGAGGAGCGAGGAGAGGGGAGCAGGGGTGAGTGGCAGGACTCCTCGCTCCTCACTCCTCTCTCCTCTCTCAAAGAATTCCGTACTCGACCATAGGCTCAGCTGCG
>JANNRQ010000092.1:0-17779 GCA_031401495.1 Gemmatimonadota bacterium | reverse complement strand
CACCGACATGATGATTCGGGACGATTCCGCCACCGCCGTGGTCGGCCAGCGCAACGAGCAACGTGCCCGGGTCGCGCAGTAGCTCAAAGGTCAGCACGAGGCCGCCGAGCGCTTCGTCGAGCCGCCGGCAGGCGTCACCGTACTCCTTTGACATCCAGCCGAAGTTGTGGCCGGTTGCGTCCGCATCAGCCCAGTGCATGAAGATGAGCCCGCGGCGCTGCTTCCACAGTGCAGGGCGCGCGGCGAACAGCACTTCCATGGCACTCTTGCCACGAAAATGCGTGTCGTCGAATCCCACGTCGCTCGCGAGCTTGCCGGCAATCGGACGGTAGACCAGGGGAATTTCGCTTACGAAGGCCGACGTCGGATATCCCGCGCGTTTCAGCAGGGCCGGCAGTGGATTGAGTTTCGTTTTCGGCTTCGGGATGTGGACGGAGTCCGCGAGGATCCCGTGTGTGTCCGGCTCGAGCCCTGTCAGCATCGAGGTGATCGCGGGCCAGGTGAGGCTCGGTGAGACAGTCTGGCCGCCAAGCGTCGATGCGCCCAGCTGCATCAGGCGGCGGATGTGCGTCAGGTTGAAGGCGTCGATCGCATCGGGTCTCAATCCATCAAGCACCACGATGATTGCTCGGCGTATCTCCGGTGGTCGCTGCATCGGCATTCCTCTAGGAGGATGAACCGAACGCAATCCGGTCTCCGTCAACGACCTACGAACACTTCTTACCGACTCTGTCACTATCGCAGCACAAGCGTGTGGCATTGCATGACTTGGGGTGGTCAGTGACAGCGATTCCTATACCTTGTACAAGCGAATGACGACCCCGCATCCAGCATCCTCCGGACGGCGAATTGCCGCCATCGACGTCGGATCGAATTCGATCCGCATGATCGTTGCGGACGTCCGGCCCGACGGGTCGATGGATGTCATCGACGAAATGAAGGCGCATCCACGACTCGGCCGCGGCATGGAAACAACCAAAGCGCTGAGCACCGAGTCCATGGATCTGGCCGTGGACGGCATGCAGCGCATGGTGACGCTGGCCAAGCAGCTCGGCGCCAATCGCATCGAGGCCGTTGCGACGAGTGCCGTCCGCGATGCGGAGAACGCCGAACTGTTCCTCGCGCGCGTGAAGCAGGCGACCGGCATCAAGCTCCGCATCGTGAGCGGTGACGATGAAGCGCGCCTCATGTTCCGCAGCGCACTGGCCCACTTCGATCTCGGCGAGGGCCGCACGGTCGTGCTCGACATCGGTGGTGGCTCGCTGGAGCTCGCGCTGGCGGCGGAGGGCGTAGTGGACCGGCTCACGTCGCTGCCCCTCGGCGCTATCCGTCTTACCGAGCGGTACCTGGACCAGTCCTCGCCGAAGCGGATGCGCAAGCTGCGCAAGACGGTCCGCAAGGCCATCAAGCCCATCATTTCGGGGCGCGATTGGCGCGGCGCGCGGGTGATCGGGTCCGGCGGCACGTTCACCAACCTCGCCGGCATCTACCTCCACCGGAAAGGCGCGTTCAACCCGGTGTCGCTGCACGAGACCGCCATTTCGCGCATGGACGTCGAGCACATCCTCGACCAGCTCACCGAGATGAGCGAGGAAGAACGCCGCCTCACGCCCGGCATCAATCCGGATCGCGCGGACATCATCGTCGCCGGGGTCGCTGCCGTTGCTGAAGTGTTGGCGCGTGTGGATGCGCGCGAAGTCATCGTCTCGCGCTACGGCATTCGCGAAGGCCTGTTGCTCGAGGCCGCCCGGGTGACGCCGAGTGTCGCGGACCCAGGCGAAGCGCGCGACCGCTCCGTGCGGGAACTCGCGGACCGCTGCCATTTCGAGAAGAAGCACTCGCTCCAGGTGCAGACACTCGCGCTACAGCTCTTCGACGCCGTCGGAGAGCGCCTTGGGCTTGGCGACGATGATCGCCGCATTCTCGCCGATGCGGCGCTACTGCATGACATCGGCTACCACATCAACTACGACCGGCACCACAAGCACTCGTATCACCTCATCCTGCACGCCGACTTGCTTGGCGTTTCGCCGGAAGAGCAGGTGCTCATCGCCAACGTGGCGCGGTACCATCGTGGTGCGGAACCGAACAAGGATCATCCGGAGTACGCGGGCCTGAACAAGTCGCTCCGGTCGCGCGTGAAGCGGCTGTCCGCAATCCTGCGGGTGGCGGACGGCTTCGATCGTGGCCATGTAAGCGCGGTCGCGAGTTTCAAGGTGCGTTGGCTCCAGCGCGCGCTGCGCATCACGCCGGAGCCATCCCGGGCCAACGCCAACCTTCGGCTCGAGGTGTGGGGCGGGCACCGCAAGTCGGAACTGCTCGCCCGCGTCGCCGGACGACCCGTAGAAATCGTCGCGCCCGATGGCGCCACCTTGAGCTCAGAATCGTCCGCGGAGTAGACATCACGCTCGTGCGGAACCCAACGCGCTTCGCGGTATGTGCCGTGGCGGCAGTCACTGTGGCGTGCGACACGGAGAAGGATCCGGTCGCGCCCTCGGTCTTCGTGGACCACGCCGTGCAAAACGTGACCGCGTCCGCCGGCCCGTTTCATTCGCTGGATCATGTCGTGCTGCACTTCTCGGTGAAGAACGATGGTCCGGACGACGCGCCGGTCACGACCGTCAGCATCCGGTTTTCCCCTGACGCAACGATTACAGCCACGGACCAGCAGGTCGGCGCTGATCTTTCCGTTCCTGCGCTCGGCGTCGGCGACACCACGCCGACAATCGCGATCGAGGCAGCGCTGCCGGACAACCTGGCTGCCGGGACGTACTTCATCGGGCCGCTCGTCGAGCACGATGCAACTGTCGCCGATGCGGATACGAGCAACAACGGTTCCGGTGTTTCGGTGGCGGTGGAGACGTCGTTCCTCGCGCTGGCGAACCGGATTTCCGTTGCCGCCGGTCCCGGCTACTGCGCCACCTCCGCCACCAAGGCGGTCTATTGCTGGGGGGTGAACCACCGCTGGCAGTTCGGCGGCGAGACGCCGCAGGCCGGCAGCAATGTTCCGTACCTCACCACCGTGCCCGCGCTGGACGCTCTCTCGCGCGGCAATGGCAACGACCACATGTGCGGACTCGTCGGCACCGCGGCCACCTGCTGGGGGCGCGCCGAGGCCGGTGCGCTCGGTAATGGCATCTTCGCGCCCGGTACGTTCAGCGCTCCAGTACCGGTCTCTGGTGGGATCCTCTGGTCTGCGGTCACCGTTTCACAGCTCTCTGCGTGCGGAGTTTCCGCCGCGGGCACTGGCTATTGCTGGGGCTCCAACCAGCGCGGCGAAATCGGCAACACCGCGACCCCGGTCGGCACCGTCACGATCGCGTCAAACGTGGGTACGACGCCGATGGCGATCGGCGGCGGAGTCACGTTCAAGTCGGTCGTCGCCGGATGGCTGCACGCGTGCGGCATCGCGACCTCCGGTGCCGCGTACTGCTGGGGCGACAACAGCGCCGGACAGCTCGGGCTGGGCAGCGTCGACACGGTGTCGGCGGCGCATCGTCTGCCCGCGCCGGTGCTCGGTGGACTCACATTCGTGCAGCTGGCGCTGAGCGGGCGGTACTCGTGCGGTATCACCACCGCGCACCAAGCGTTTTGCTGGGGCGCCAACGTCGGCGGTCAGTTGGGCGACGGCACCACGACCCAGCGGCCAGTGCCGACAGCCGTGCTCACGTCTCAACGATTCAGCTACATCGCGGCGGCTCCGGGGTTCGGCGATGGCCTCACCGGAACCCTATCGCTTCAGGGTGGCACTTCGCATACGTGCGCGCTCACGGAGAGCGGCGTTCCGTACTGTTGGGGTTTCAACCTCTGGGGTCAGGTCGGCAACGGATCCAACACCATGCAATTGAGTCCGGTCGCGGTGTCGGGCGGACTCACCTTCACAGCGATCGCGACCGGCGGCAGCAGCACCTGCGGCATGAAAGACAATCAGATCCGCTGCTGGGGCGCCAATGGATCCGGTCAGTTGGGAATCGGCGGAGCCGCCGACTCCAACATGCCCGCGGTCCTCCCAGCGCCCTTCGCGACGCCCTAGCCAAGACGTTACCCACGCGTCGCGGCATAGTGGCGTGGCGGCGCCAACGTACCGTGCCCGAAACGGACGGTGTGTCGTGAAGGACATCAGCATCTATCAAATGGAAGTCGCGGGATCGGCGGCAACCTTGTATCTGGTCCGGCAAATCACCGTGGCGTCGCGCGCGGCCCTCCTCGCAGCGTGCCAGGCTCTTCCGGCAGCCGTCAAGGTGCTGTGCGTCAGCGTCCAGGATTCGTGGCAACTCGGCTCCGGCTCACTGACGGTCATGGGAGAACTCAAGCGCTACTGGATGGCCACTCGGCCTACCGGCGCCTTTCGGCTCGGCGGATCGCTCTCGTTCGATGAGAACGAGGATCGGAATCGCACAGCGACATCCGAGCCGCCCCTGGCCGTCGCCGGCTCGCGTTGATCGGGGACAGCTCGAAAGCCGGTTTCGCAGTCGCGCTGGTCGCCGCGACGCACTTGTGGACCGGACCGGCGACGCGTTCACCAAGCGCTACGCCAGGCCTGAACGGTTGTCCGGTGCGCGTGGGTGAGCGCGCCACCTACACGGCGAAATACGGCCCGGTGCGCATCGGGTCCGCCGTCGCCACGACCACCGCCGACACACTGCGCGGCAAACTCGTGTGGCACATCTCCATCCGCATCCAGGGCGGGATTCCCCTCTTCCGCGTGGACAACCGAATCGACAGTTGGGTGGACCCAGATTCGATGTACGCGCTGCGGTTCGTGCAGCACCTGCATCAGGGACGCGAGTCGTTCGTGCGCGAGTTCGATTTCCATCCCGAGAAGGGCACCATGACGTCGGGCGGCGTTGAAATGCCCAGCGTCACTGCGCCGTTCGACGACGCGTCGATGATATTCCTGGTGCGCCATCAGCGACTCGAGGCCGGCCGCATCTACGAGTCGCCGAGGTATTTCTGGCCGGAGGCGAATCCGGTGACCATTGCGGTCGCGCGTCGCGAGCGCGTCGAGGTTCCCGCAGGCGTGTTCGACGCCGTGGTTGTTGCGCCGCGGATCTCGACGTCATCCGTGTTCCGTGAGCGGTCGCGGCCGGAGGTCTATCTGACCGACGATTCGTCGAAAGTGCTCCTGCGACTCAAGGCACACATGCCGTTCGGTTTCATGGCGCTCAACCTGCGGTCGGTGACGTACGACTCGGTGTCGCCAGAATACGCGAACATCGCCTGCGGATTAGCGCCGCAAGCGCGATCAGTCTTCTGACCAGAGGCCCGGGCCAACAGCGCCTTCCACGATTCCCCACGAATTCGCCAACAGCATTTCGTGGCTGGGTCGCGCGACACCGGACGGCATGCGCTGGAGCCAGCGTCCATCCGAGCGCAGTTCCCACACCTGCCGATTGTCACTCAGGTACATCGCCAGTAAGGCGCTGATTCGCTCGTGGAGGGCGGGCTTCTCCACCGGCACCACGACTTCGACGCGGCGGTCGAAGTTGCGCGGCATCCAGTCCGCTGAGCCGAGGTAGAACTCCGGCTTGCCGTCGTTGGCGAAGTAGTAGATGCGCGAGTGCTCCAGAAAGCGACCCACGATGCTGAGCACACGGATGTTTTCCGACAAGCCGGGCACCTGGGGTCTCAAGCAACAGATGCCGCGCACCAGCAAGTCGATCTTCACGCCCGCCTGACTGGCCGTGTACAGGGCGTCGACCACAGCAGGGTCTACCAGCGCGTTCATCTTCGCCACGATCTGGGCGCGCTTTCCGGCGCGGGCGTGCTCTGCTTCACGCGCGATCAGCTCGATGAAGCGCGGACGCAGGAACTCCGGCGCCACGATGAGCTTTCTGTAGATGCGTTGCCGCGCGTACCCAGTGAGCGAATTGAACAGGTCGCTCACGTCTGCGCCGATGGACGGGCTGCACGTCAGCAGTCCGATGTCCGTGTACAGACGGGCGGTGCGCGAGTTGTAGTTGCCGCTGCCGAGGTGCACGTAGCGGCGGACGCCGTCAGGCTCGCGCCGCACCACGAGCGCCAGCTTGGCGTGGATCTTGAGCGCGGCCGAACCGTAGGCCACGTGGATGCCGTAGTCTTCCAACGTCCGCGCCCACGTGATGTTGTTGGCCTCGTCAAATCGCGCCTTGAGCTCGACGAGTACCGCCACCTGCTTGCCGCGCTGAGCCGCGCGGATCAACGAATCGACGATGGCCGAATCACCGCTGGTGCGGTACAGCGTCATCTTGATGGCCAGCACGTTGTCGTCGTCTGCGGCCTCGTCGAGGAACCGCTCGACGCTGGCGCTGAACGAATCGAACGGATGGTGCACCAGAACGTCGCCGTCCCTGATGACGTCGAAGATCGAGCGGCTCGGGTCGCGCAATTCGGCGGGAACGCTCGGTTGGTACGGCGCGGGCTTGAGCGCCGGCAAGTCGAGGTTGGCGAACGCCATCAAGTCGCCCAGGTCCAGCAGCGGCCCGGCGTCAACGACGTCACGCTCGGCGAGCCGGGAGTTGCCGGCGCCTTCGCCGCGAAGTTCGTCAAGAAGCAGCGCGCGCATGTCTTCCGGCATTCCGGTCTCGACTTCGATGCGAACCACTTCGCCAAAGCGGCGCTGGAAGACCTGCTCTTCAATGGTTGCGAGCAGATCCTCAGGCTCCTCCGCGTCGGGGATCTCGAGGTCGGAGTAGCGCGTCAGCCGGAAGACGTGATAGCTGGCCACGTCGTAGCCGCTGAAAAGCGCGCTGAGATTGGCGCCAATGACCTGCTCGAGCGGAACGAAGTGCGTCGGGCGGCCGCTCACCGGCACCCAGCGCGGCAAGCTCTTGGGCACCTTTACGCGCGCGAGGTGCTCGTCGCCGGTCTGCGGATCGCGCAGCCGCACCGCCAGCGAGAGCGAGAGATTCGAGATGTACGGGAAGGGATGTCCCGGATCCAACGCCAGCGGCGTGAGGACGGGGAAGACCTCGCGCTCGAAGTACTCGTCCAGCGCGCCGAATTCCGCCGGCGAGAGATTCTCGATGTCGGCCAGGCGCACGTCGTGCTCGCCAAGCTGGTCAAGTAGGTCCGCCAGACAGGCCTGCTGCGTTTCGAGCAGGGCGACGATGCGCGTCCACGTCGTGTCCAGCTGCTGCGTCGGCGTGAGGCCGTCGGGTGACGGAAGGATGACGCCGGCGGCCTGCTGTCTCTTCAAGCCGGCGACGCGCACCATGATGAACTCGTCGAGATTGCTGCTGAAAATCGACAGGAACTTCACGCGCTCGAGGAGCGGCGTGCGTTCGTCCGTGGCTTCGTGCAGGACGCGTGCGTTGAACTCCAGCCAGCTCAGCTCACGATTGAAATACGGACCAAGCTGAGGCGTGAAGCCGAGTGATTTCGCGGCGAGGCTGGGTCGCTGCGGGCCGTGGGCGTCGGGGCCCGGCTTCTGCGTGGTAGTCATTTACGGAGGGGGACCAAGGTCGTTCGCGGCGAGGATCTCCGCCATTCGATAGACGTATCGGTCGTGTATCAAGCTACATCGGGGCTCGTTTGGCCCCCGTGTGAGCGAGCAAGTCCACACGACTCAACACGTGTGGAGGGAATGTTCTCAACTCGTCGTTCACGGTGCTTCGCGCTTCGTGCTTCGTCGTAAGTTCTCATGCCCCAAACACTTACGTACCACGAAACACGAAGCACCAAGCACGAATGGCGTGTAAGTCTATTGGTAGCAATACGTAACCATTCAGTCGTGCACTTGTGATGGGTCGCACGCATGTTCGTGATGTACGCACTGCAACTGTTTATATTACAGCAGCTTAGGGGACGACTGGCGCGGTTTCACGAGTCCCGGTAGCATTCGCGCCCACCCACAACGGCCAAGGCCTCCGCTGTGGGCAATCCCCCGCGGTCCAAAGCACCCACGAACGAAGAACGAGAGATCATGTCACTGCCAATCAATCCCCCCACCGGCCCCGTAACGCTCACGCAGAACGCGCGCACGGTTCTCGAGAAGCGCTACCTCATCAAGAACGAAAAGGGCCAGGCGGTGGAGCAGCCGGAAGATCTTTTCTGGCGTGTTGCCACGGTCGTCGCTGATGCAGACAAGCGCTACGGCGCCAGCGAAGGTGCGGTGAATGAAGTGGCGGAGCAGTTCTACTACCTCATGACGCAGCGCCGGTTCATTCCGAACTCGCCGACGCTCATGAATGCCGGCCGTCCCCTGGGTCAGCTCTCGGCGTGCTTCGTGCTGCCGGTCGCCGACGCGCTCGCCAACGGTTCCGACGGCATCTACGACACGCTGTCCGCGATGGCGCTCATCCATCAGTCGGGTGGCGGCACGGGGTTTGGTTTTTCGCGTTTGCGTCCGTCCGGTTCCATGGTGCGTTCCACCACCGGTGTCGCGTCGGGTCCCGTCTCGTTCATGAAGCTGTACGACGCGTCTACGGACGCGGTGAAGCAGGGCGGTACACGTCGCGGCGCCAACATGGGCATCCTGCGCGTGGATCACCCGGACGTCATGCAGTTCATCACGTGCAAAGAAGACCTCACGCAGATCACGAACTTCAACATCTCGGTGGCCATCACCGAGAAGTTCATGGAGGCGGTCAGGAATAAGTCGTCATACGATCTCATAGAGCCCAAGACCAAGGCTGTTGTCGGCCAGCTCGACGCACAGATGGTGTGGGACAAGATGATCGTCGGCGCATGGCGCACCGGTGAGCCGGGTGTCTTCTATATAGACGAGGCCAACCGGTACAACCCGGTCCCGCACCTCGGCGACTACGAAGCGACCAACCCGTGCGGTGAGCAGCCGCTGCTCCCCTACGACGTCTGCAACCTGGGCTCGATCAACGTCGGCCACTACGTGAAGGGCGGCGAGCTCAACTGGGAAGCGTTCCGTCGCGACATCCACCTCACGACGCACTTTCTCGACAACATCATCGACGTCAACAAGTATCCGTTGAAGCAGATCGATGACCTGTCGAAGCGGATCCGTCGCATCGGGCTCGGCGTCATGGGTTTTGCCGACGCCCTGATTCGGCTCGGCATTGCGTACGACACGCCGGAAGGCGTGGAGTTCGGCCGCAAGGTCATGAAGTTCCTCGACGACGAGTCGAAGATCGAGTCGGTTCGCCTCGCGTCCGAGCGTGGCACGTTCCCCGAATGGGAACAGTCGATATGGGGCCCAGACAAGAAAGCGGCGAAGGATGCCGACGGAAAGCGCATAAGACCTATGACGAAGTTGCGTAACTGCAACGTCACTACGGTCGCACCAACCGGCACTATCTCGATCATCGCTGGCTGCAGCAGTGGCCTGGAACCGTTGTTCGCCGTTGCGTTCATGCGCAATCAGGCGGGCGTGCGGATGCCGGACGTCAACGAGGACTTCGTCAACATCGCGAAGTCAGAAGGGTGGTACTCGGAAGAATTGATGGAGCGCATCGCCGGCACCGGCAGCGTGAAGCACCCCGAGATCCCAGCCAAGTGGCAGCGCGTGTTTGTCACCGCCAACGAGATCGCGCCCGAGTGGCACATCCGCATGCAGGCCGCGTTCCAGCAGCACTGCGACTCGGCCATTTCCAAGACGACCAACTTCTCGCACGCCGCCACGGTTGAAGACGTGCGCGCCATCTACGAGCTGGCTTTCGAGATGAAGTGCAAGGGCGTCACGGTGTACCGTGACGGCTCGCGCGACAACCAGGTGTTGTCCACGGGCGCAACGGCTGATGCAGCCGCAGCGCGCAGTGGCGACGCCATGGGCAGCCGCGCCGAGAAGGAGCGCGTTGCTGAACTGACCGGCACGCTGGCGGAGAAGGACGCCGAGCTCGTGCAGATGAAGCAGAAGCTGTACGAATCGGAGGCGGAGAATCTCCAGCGCCGCCAGACCCGTTCGCGTCCGAACAAGCTGCGCGGCACCACCATCCGCAAGGAAACGCCGCTCGGCGTCGCGTTCATCAGCATCAACGAAGACGACAAGGGTCAGGCGTTCGAAGTCTTCATCAACCTCGGCAAGGCCGGCGGCCCGGTGATGGCCGATGCCGAAGCCATGGGACGTCTTATCTCACTGGCGCTCCGTAGCGACATTCCGCTCGACCGCGTGATCCGACAGATGCGTGGCATCAGTTCCGACCGCGCAGTTGGACTCGGCCCCAACAAGGTCCTCAGCGTGCCGGACGCGATCGGCATCGCGCTGGATGAGTGGTGGAGGGACAAGGTGCAGGGCGTGCAGCAGGAAGTGTTCAACACGTCCGAGTTCCGCGCCCCGGGCGCTCCGTCAGCCGACGAGCCGCCGATGGCCAAGGCCGTGCCGGTCATGACGCGTCCGATCGGTGGCCAGCAGCCGATGGGCAACGCGCACGACAGCGGCGAGAGCTTCATGGGCACTTGCCCGGATTGCTCCAGCCAACTCGAGTACGCCGAGGGCTGCGTGAAGTGCCACGTCTGCGGGTTTAGTGAGTGCGGGTGACAGTCACCGCGTCCTGATCCCAAACGGGCGCCGAAAGGCGCCCGTTTTGTTTTCCAAGGCACATCGAAGCCGTCTATCTGGGGACGATGGGCTGGAATGACGCCTTTCGGTCCGTGATTCTCGGCGTGAGCTGCCAACGATTGACTCTGTCCGTGGCGATGTGGTGAACTCGGTCGGCTATCGCGCGCGTCCAGTCGCGGCTATTCCTGGCCTTCCACGCGCGGAAGATGAGGTGCGTCTGGAACAGATCATACGCTATTCGCGAGTGAGCGATTTCCAGGTTGAAGAAGACCGCATTGGGCCAGCGGTCCACACGATCGATGCGATCTATACCCTCGGGAGCAACGAAGCAGGACTTCTGGCCGTTGACGTCCTGCAGATACTCGGTCAGGTGTTTATTATCGCCATGCAGGACGACGATGAACTTGTTCCGCAGGTCCTGCACCGTTGGCCATCCGCAACGCTCGACGGCGTTACGCAGAGTTACCGCGGACGGGCAGCGATCCCACAGCTGCGATGGCTTGTAGATGAGGTCGCCCAGTTTTCTGTGCAGGGCTTCGTCGAGGTCCACCGGCCTGTGTCCCCCGGACTTCCATCCGCTTTCGGTCGGCATCGCGACCTGAAGCCACAGCGTTATCACGTCGTGATCGTTCGCGCGGTGCCACCGTATGAGTTGATCCAAGCACTGGTCGAGGCTCGAGCAGAAATCACCGCTGCCCGAAGTGTGGTAGACGCTCCACTGGGAATGGCCAGCACCGCGGTGGTGAATGTCGAACTCAAAGGAGCGAACGCCGCTGCTGAGCTGCAGCTGGAGGTTCCCTTTGGCGTCGTCGAAGTCGTACGAATTGTGGGACGAAAGCTGACGCACTTCCCACAATTGGTACTGACTGGTTGGTAGTTGCGACGCCGCTCGACCTGCCGAAAGCGCGAGAAGGAAGAGGGTCGTGAGCGTGCATGTTTCCACGCGCAACGGTACTAAGCGACCGACGCCAGCGGCACGGGGCCGGCGTCCACCAGTTGCTTGAGGATGGGATCAATGCGGAAGTTGAGTCCTTCGAGCGTCCGCGCTCCAAGCAGAATCAGGTCGGTGTCCGCGCCGAGCACCACGTCATCGTGGGTCGAAGTACCCGCGACATGGATGCGCGCAGGGCCAACGATACTTCGTGTGAACGAAGTGCCGTCCGCTTGTCGAAATCGAACTTCCTTGAATGCGTCGATTCCCAACTCGACGAGTGCGCTGGCCGGGAACACCGAGTACTCCGCGCCAGTGTCCACGAGAACGTTGCGGAACAGCTTGCGCTGGCCCGGGCGGCCCGGATTCTCCACCTCTACGTCGACTCGAAACGTGCCCATGCTCGTCATGGTAACTCCTTGGTGATGCCGAGTAGTACCATGGGCGCGCGGCTCGTGTCAATCCAGTGCAGCCGCGACGATGTTTTGCGACCGGCGCTAGCTTGAAACAACGCCCAACCACACACGTAGCGCCTGACATGCACGAGACATTCGCTCCTTACGCCGCCCAGAACCCGGGGCAGGCGCGACCTGCCAATTCGTTGCGGTCGTTTGACCAGCAGCGAAGTGAGCTGAGCTCGCAGCTCACCTCGCTCACCATCCAGCGGGACTTGCTCACGCAACAACTCCGCAATGCCGACGTTGCGGGGCAACAACAGTTGCAGGCGCAGATCAAGGCCGTGGCCGACCGCACCACACAGGTCATCAAGCAGATGGCCGCGGTTGATGAAGCGGCCAGCAAAGCCATGGCTGATGCGCAGATGGTCGTCGCTCCAAACGCCCAGGCCCAGGGCGGCACCACAGTAGTCACGTTGCCGCCGCCGATTCGCGGCCGCTTCGATTCAGGCTCGGAACGTGTGGCGATCGCCATCGTGGTTGGCCTCACCATCATTCTCGTGATGGCAATGCAGTTTTTCCGTCGGCCGCGGTCTGCCAATACCGCGCTGAGCGCAGGAGACGTCGGCCGCCTCGAGCGCCTCCAACAATCGGTGGACGTCATCGCCGTCGAGGTGGAGCGCATCTCCGAGGCGCAGCGCTATATGTCCAAGGCGCTCGGTGAGGGACCCGCCGACGCGATTCGCGTTGCGGCCAGGGAGCGCGCGAAAGCTCCCTGATTCGTAGATGCAACTGGACGACGCCATTGCGCTGATCCGTAGCGCGGTCACTGGTAAGGAAGGCGCGTGGGCTGACCTCGGTGCGGGGCGTGGCACGTTCACGCGCGCGCTCGCGTCTGTACTCGGGCCAGACAGTCGCATCCACGCTGTGGACGTGGACTCGGGCACTGTGGATGAGCTGGAGGTCCTCGCGCGCGAGCTGCCAAACGTCAGCGTGACGAAGGGTGACTTCGCGAAGACAGTGGCCTTGCCGCCACTGGATGGGATCCTCCTCGCGAACGCGCTCCACTTCGTGAAAGACCAGGCCGTCGTGCTCGGCCGTTTGGTTAAACTGCTGCGACCGAACGGCCGAGTGGTGCTGATCGAGTACGACAAGCGCGCGACGGATCGGTGGCTGCCGTATCCGATCCCGATCGCAGCGCTGCCAGCGCTCGCCAAAGCGGCCGGGCTCGGAAAGTTCACGGTCGCCGAGAGCAGGCCGTCCAACTATCAAGGCGTTATCTACTCGGCGTTCGCCGACACCACCGCCGACGCGTAGACGACCCACGTCGCGGCGATTTGATGCGTACTGAGGCCTTTCGATGATGGCCCGCCGAGAGTATTATCTAATGTATCGGCGTCCACCCACATGGAGACGCCATGCCCATCACAGCCAGGTAGTCCAAGCATTTCTACGAGCGCTTGGGCGAGCAAGCAGTCAACGAGCTCGTAGACTTGTTCAATGCCGTGGACGCGACGTACAAGGCTGAACTCAGGGAGTTGAACGAGCTGAACTTTGCGCGTTTCGACGCCAAGGCGGAGCAACGTTTTGCGCAGGCCGACGCCAAGTTCGAGCAGCGCTGTGCTCAGATCGAGGTCAGGTTCGAGCGGCGCTTTGCCCAGTCCGATACCAAGTGGGAGCAACGACTCGCCGCCGTGGATCGGCGGTTTGCGGAAACCGAGGCGAAGATGGACAAGGGGTTCGCAGACCAGCGAACGCAATTGGCGGACCTCCGTGCCGACCTCCTCAAATGGATGTTTCTGTTTTGGTCCGGCACCACGCTGGCTGGCCTGCTCCTACCATGAGGCGGCGGTCAATGATCAGGGTCGCGCGTGCGGCTCACTTCACGGCGTACAGGTGTCCGTCGGTGCTCCCGAAGTAGACGACACCGTCAGCAACCACCGGCGATGACAGCACGGAGCCCAGGGTCATCATCGTGCGCATTCCGATCATCATGCCGTCGAGCGTCTGGTCAGGATACATCGTGCGCGTTTGCATGCGACCCGTGGAGTCGGTGTAGCGGGCCCCGTTGGCCTTGGAGCCGTCGGTTTGGAATCGGCGGCGCAGCTTGCCGTCGCTGAGTCCAACCGCGTTGAGATAGCCATCGGATGTTCCGAAGAACGCAACGCCGCCGGCCAGCGCGGGCGACGAGAACGACACGGCCAGCGTCTGGAGGTCGAACTTGGGTGCGCCCGCGGCTGCGTCGATGGCCTTGAAGCGCGTGCCGTCGCTGGTGGGGAAGTACACGATGCCGTTCTGCACCGCGGGCGACGCGATGGTCCATCCGCCGCGGTTGTTCACGATCCACTTCATCGCGCCGGTGCGGGCGTCCACCGCGTGGAACTTGCCGTCGCGCCCGCCCACGAACACGGTGCCGCCGGAGATCGCCGCCGAACTGGCGATGCCGATCTGGTTGTAGATGACGGTGTCGTTGCCGGTGGTGTACTTCCACTTCTCGCGGCCGGTGGCAGCGTCGAGAGCGTAGAGGTTCCTGTCCCAGCTGCCGATGTAGACCACGCCATCAGAAACCGCCGGCGACGCGTGCACCACGTCGCCCGTGGCGAATTGCCAGCGCAGCGCGCCGGTGGTTGCGTCCAGCGCGTACACGCTCTGGTCGCCGCTGCCGAAGTACACGACGCCGTCGGACACTGTCGGCGACGAGAGGAACACGTCGAAGGGATCCGGCATGCGCTCGGTACGCGGATCGGCGCCGTGAATGCCCGGCGCGGTGAATCGACGTTCGCCCTTGGTGCCAAACTTCCAGCGTTCCTTGCCCGTGGCAGCGTCAACCGCGTAGAAGTTCCCGTCGCCGCTCACGATGTAGACCACGCCGTTCGCCACAGCCGGCGATGACGCGATTGCCCCGCGCGTGTCGAACTTCCAGCGCCGCGTTCCATCTGCGCGGTTCACGGCATAGAGGGAACCGTCCGTGCTGCCGACGTACACTGCGTCCTGCATCACGGCAGGCGACGAGATCACGCGGCCGTTGGTCTTGAACTTCCAAGCCAGTGATTCCAGCGTCGGCGCGACCGACTGGTACACGCCCAAGTGCTCGGGGCCGCCGCGGAACATGGCGGTCTGGGCACTGGCGGCAGGCGCAATGAAAAGTGCGCTCAGAACGGTCAGGATCAGGAGTCGACGAGTCATGTAGGGCGTAAGGTTGAAAGCGGATTCTGAGGTCCCGCATCTATATAGTCATCTGAAACCCCGGCTTGGTTGCTCCGCACCGATACCCGCCTTGACGCAGACCCTCGAATACACGGAGATCGCGGTACCCGGCCACCTCGCACGCCACGTGCGCGTCGTATGGCGGCTACGCGGCCCGTCGCCGCCGGGCGAGCCGGAGCCCATCGTTCCGGACGGGTGTGTCGAACTGGTTCTGAACTTCGGTGAGCCGGCGATCGCAACCCGCGACGGGCGTAGCATCGCGCAGCCCAAGTTCATGGCAGTGGGGCGAGCGTTCGCTCCGACGGTCGTTCAGCTGCACGGTGACGTGGACATGTGGGGTATCCGCATTCAGCCAGGCGCGGCCTCGACGTTGCTCGACGTGTCGGCGAGCACGCTCAGCGAACGGTCGTGGGCCATCGACACACTTGCGCCCGCGTTTGCGACCGGGCTGTCGGCTCTCGGCGCTCGGCTCTCCGGAGACGACCTTGCGGAGGTTCTGACCGAAACGGTGCGGGGCGCGGCTGCGTTGCCGGGCGAAGTGGACACGCTGGTGGACTACGCCCTGAACGGTCGCGGCGCGCAGTCGGTTCAGGGCATGGCCGAATGGTCCGGCCTGAACGTGCGCCGAGTGCAGCGAATCTTTCACGACTATTTCGGCTTTGGTCCCAAATTGCTGATGCGGCTCGGCCGCTTTCAACGCGCACTTGTCATGTCACGCCGCGAGCCGCCCCCCACGTGGTCCGAGATTGCGATGCGATGCGATTACCACGACCAGGCCCACTTGGTGCGCGACTCGCGCGAGTTTGCGCTGCGTTCGCCGACGCAGGTATTTGCCCAGGTTCCCGGCCTCGCGGAGCTGTTCATCTCGAGGTAGGTGTTGTCGCGTTTTTCCAAGCGCAGATTGCCGGCCCGCCGTAGAATCCCGCACTCACCGAGCAATGGAGTCCGGGATTTCATGCGCAATTCACTAATCGCCGCCGTCGCCGCCGCGTCGCTGTCGCCCACTGTACTCGTCGCACAGGCCCGGGTGGAGTCGGTCCGCTGGCTGGCTGCGTGCTGGGAATCAGCGTCGCCAACTCGCCGGGTCGTGGAGCGGTGGCAGTCACGCGGCGCCGAGCTCAAGGGCGGCAGCCGCACGATCGCGGTCGCAACGGGTAGAGAAACCGAAGGCGAGCGCCTACGCATCTACGCCATTGGCGATACGCTCGTGTACGACGCGCATCCATCAGGCCAGGCACGTACGGAGTTCAAGGCCGTGGGCACGACGGGCGACTCGGTGGTGTTTCTCAATCCGGCGCACGACTTCCCACAGCGCATCAGCTATCACAAGAAGGGTGCGGACTCGCTCGTGGCGCGCGTTGAGGGTGATCGCGCTGGACGTCGCCAGCCGCTGGTGTCCGCGTATCGCCGCATCGAATGCTCCACGGTTGCCGACGCTCCGAGCGACGCGGTGGAGGCGACACTCCGCGGCCATTACGCGGAGCTGGCCACGATGCTTGACGCATCACCTGCGGGCCTCAACAATTGGTTCGTGAAGCACGGCGGCCAGGACATCACGTACGTCTACTGGTCGACCGCTGGCTATCGCCCGCCGGTCGTGACGAAGGAACAGATCGATCGGGCGGCCGCGCAGCCGCCGAGTACCACGCCGTCGCCTTTTACGGATCGGAAGAACACCGCTACGGTCGATCGCGCGCTTGTGCGTGTCGACACCGCGGAAGCCTTCGCGACGCTCATCATGTCGTACAAGTTCGTGGACGGGACCGGCCGATACGGGCCTGCCAACGAGCAGCGCGTGCGCACAGTGGAGCATCGTCGCCTGGACCGTTGGATCAAGCGCGACGGAACGTGGATGCTCTCGAACGCTGCGTTGGTCGGGGAGGAGGTGGCCATCGACGGCCGCGTGGTGTCACGCAATGGCCGGACGCTGGACGAGAAAGCTCCGTAGGCTCTACAGGAGCGCGAACCCGGCGGTTGTAAAGTCTGAGTCGAACGCGAACGCATGCGTCATTTTCGCCTGACGCATGATCTCGAAAGTGACGGCGTCTGTCAGTGAAAACCGCTGGTCGGCAAACCGCTCGATCCAGCCGGACATTGCTCGACGCATGAGCACGCTGCCGACGTCCAGCCATTGGAAGGCGCTGTCATGGAGCAGGGCATCCACCGACCGGCGCGCCGTCGCCGGATCTGCGCGCCGCAAGAGATGCCCGTGCAGTTCGCCAAGAACTAGTGCATGCCCCACGAGGCGGACGCCATCTGCCGCGATTCGCTCGGCGATTGTCCGCGCCCGCGCATGGTATTGGTCGCGCCTGCTGGCCAGCGCCAGCAATGCGCCGGTATCAACGGCGACGCTTGGGGGCAACTTTTTGTTCAGGACCATAGAGATAGTCGTCGTGACGGGCGGCGAGGTCCGATGGGACGTTCAGTGCCGAGTCCAGGGCGCCCGACAGAGCGCTCAGGCCGGCGAACGGCTTGCCGGCCGATGACAAGTCCTGCGCCAGGCGTCGGATGCCTCGGCGAATCAACTCAGCCTTGGACAGGTCCGTGCGCGCCGACAGCTCTTCGAGAAGCGTGGTGTCGGGTTCGTCCAGGTACGCCTGGACAGGTTCACGAATGCGACGCGGCGTTTTGGCCATACATGTATCAGCGGTTTGATTCGAATGTATAGTATGCATGTAGCGCGCCAGCGGCAAGGTACGACGCTTCGGGAGTGACGGGCAGTGGAGGCCGCGATCGCTTGGAATGTGGGTCGAACGGCGGACGCTGCCGGGTACGATGATTCCACGGAGCGAAACA
>JANNRQ010000091.1:0-38879 GCA_031401495.1 Gemmatimonadota bacterium | reverse complement strand
GGGGGGTGCTGGCCGTGTTGGTCGCGCGTATGTTTAACGCGCGGCTTCCGATGGATCCCAGGGTTTTGCGGGCTGTTAAGCCGCGCGCGCCGGATGCGGTGTACGTCGACTACCTCCAGAACATCCGCGGCAAGACGGTGGCGAGCGTCTACTCGGCACGCGCGGAGACGTACGCGTCAGCCTCCACGCCGCTCAAGTGGAAAGAGCTCACGGATGACCTGAGCCCGCTGGACTTCACGATCGAGAACCTCGTGAAGCGCGTCAAAAAGGTCGGGGATCTCTGGGCGGAAGGCATGAAGCAGCGCAATCGTCTGCCGGGCATCGTCGGGGAGGCGGCCGCATGACGCTGCGCCTGGTCGGATCGTTGGACTGGGAGCGTCCCAGCGAGGCGTTCCTGAAGTACCTCGAACGTCTTTCGCAGGCGTGCCTGGATCGCGACCGGCAGGAGCTGGACAAGCTGCTGCGCCTGCGTTTCTCGTCGCACCTTCCGCGCGCGGTTGTTGACGAACTGGAGTATTTCCGTCGCGCACGCAGCGGAAGCCTGCGGGCACCCCTGCGTGTCTTGCGCTACTTGCACCAACTGCGCCAACTGGCGCAGGCGCCGCCGGAGCGGACGCAGTTGACGCTGGAACTGCGTCCGAGTGTTAAGCGTTCAGGGCGTCGAGGGACATCTTCAGTTCTTCGGCGAGCTGCGCGTCACCGGAAATAATCGCGCGCCACGAAATTTCGCGGCCCTTGCGCTTGCCCTTCTCGACGACCTTCACGCCTTCAGGCGCGATGGTGATCGTGTAGGCGCGTCCTTCCAGTTCCAGCTCACGCTTGATCGATTTCTCGAGCTTTACAGCCATTGGTGTTGTTCTCCGTTAGGTCGTGTCATTCCGAGCGCAGCGAGGAATCTGCAACTCCAACTGCAGATCCCTCGCTGCGCTCGGGATGACAATAGTAGCTAGGGTGCCTTCGCCGCGGCCTGCAGCGCACTGAACGGCATGATGCGTCCATGGATTCCGGCGACGCGATCCACTTGCAGTCCGCGCCGCTGGATGTTTTCCAGCAGGTTCGCCAGAAACGGGAAGGCCACGGGCGTGGTGATGTTGGCCGCCGGCGGATTGTACAGGTCGGCCTGAATCAGGATGCGTTCGGCGGGCAGATACACGACCAGCATGCTGCCGGAGTGCGGGCTGCCGATGATCTGATAGACCTCGATGGTGCGCGTGCTGTCGCGTCGAACGTACGTGTCGCCCAACGCCATCAGACGGAGCGGCTTGGGATTGCGTGCCTGTGCGTCCGTCCCAATGGTGTGCCGCCCCGGGAACACGGAGCGTTCGTAGAAATCGCGGTTCCCCTCGTGGGTCAGGATCGTGAGGCCCTGCGAGATCGCCGCCCGCACGCCGCCGGAGTGGTCGAAGTGGTGGTGCGTATTGATGACGACATCCACCGGCTTGCCGGGCACCAGCGTGCGGGCCTTGTCAATGACGGCCAGCGTGCGTTCCTCGCTTTGCGGCGCCTCGACGAGGACGATGGACCGCTGCTGCTCGATCGCGACACTGTGGTGCGACCCGCCATTGAGATACCACACGCCCGGCGCGATTTCCTCCACGTTCACTACGGGCGCGGCCGGCGGCCCTGCCGGTGAGCGTAATTCGGCAGGCACACCAAAGTCGGCCACGTCGGCGTTCACGGTCGCCTTCGCGAGCCGCAGGTCGCTCAGGGTCCAGCGCTCATTGAGTCTCTGGGTGAAGCGCATCGGAAGCTTGAGGCCGTCCGCGTCGCGCCAGTCGCCAAGCTCGGTTTCGAGGGTCACGTCGCCGAGCAGTGCGTTGTACGTGGTCTTCTGAATCCGCGTGGGGAGGCTCGTCACCGGGTCCACCAGGATCGCGAACGTGTTGCCTGCCATGTTGAGTCGAATCAGCCGCTGCTGTCCTCGCGGTGCTTCTTCGGTGACTTCCGAGCCCGGGGCCCATGCCGCCTGAAGGAACGCGACGGGATGGTGCATAAACTCGTTGGCGCGATCCGCGGCTCCCTGTCCGCCGACACGTGTGAACGCGCCGTCGGTGCCGATGTTGAACGCCACGCCGTCGAAGCCAAGCCGCTGGCGCTGCGGCATGACATTGCCCGTGGTGAACCGGGGTGTGCGCATCTGGTCAACGAGCCAGCGCTTGCCGACGAAGTCGATGCTGCGGCGGTGGTGGTCGACCTCGAAGCGCGGCAGATCGGCCGACGGCGTGAGATTCTGCCCGAAGTTGAAGTTGTCGCCCACCCCATCCATGACGAGAGTGCGAACGGCGAGGATTTTCTCCTTGCCCCCCATTGCTCGGGCAACCGCGTCGAGGGTTCCGCCGCCTTGGGCGGCGAGGCTTGCCGCCGTCGTGGCTGCCAATGCGAGTGCGACTGCGATGCGCTGCATGATGTCAGGCCTCCAAAGCCCGTTTGAGCACGGCGATCTGACCACCGTGGTATGCGTCGTGTTCAATGATGCCGTGAATCATCGCTACGACGGAGTGATCCTTGCCGGGCACCAGCCCTTTGAGTGCGTCGTCGCTCAGTTCGGCGACATCGCTGGCCAGGTCCAGGTGCGCGTCCTTGAGCCGCTGGACCGCCGCGCGCCACGCCTCAGCGGACGAATCTTGAATGGGCGGCCAGTCCATCGCGTCGGTGGGCGAGGGCGGTTCTGTCGGCGCAAGGCGGCTGCGGACGATTTCCACCCACGATGCCATATGGAGCGTGAGCTCCCATATGGAATGGCCGGTCCGGACGGGGCGGGCGGATGCCTGCGCTGCCGCAACGTCCCCCAGCAGGTCCGCCAATGACGGGCCGTGCCACATGGGGCCGCTCATCGAGCGCTCGATCGCGCCTGCCAGGCGCTGGGATCGGGTCATTATGTAGTTTTGGGCTTGCCGTGCCAATGTATCCGGCGGCGCGCCGGCGGGCGACCGCCAGCGGTTTGCCACAGTCGCGCTTGTCGCCGGAATTGAGCATTTTAGGGAGCGCTGGATCCTGTCATTCCGAGGAAGCGTAGCGACCGAGGAATCTGCAGTCGTCCCAATCACTCAAACGGAATCACTCGCCATGTCGGGAACTCCTTCGTCCAGCCAGCTCATCACCAACGAACAGGAGCTCGAGCGCCTGTTCCGCGCCGGCTACAATCGTTGGGTTGAAGATGCGAAGAAGCGTCTGGGAGAAGACTCATTGGGGGCGGCGCCGCGCGTCGTGTCCAAGGTGTTCCACCTTGCCTGGACCGACCGTTCGCGGTTTCACTCGCAAGAGGAACTCGATGCGTTCCTCGGCGCCAACATCCAGCATCAGGCGGCCCGCGAGCAGAGCCGACGCGCCAGCGCCCATCGCATGGACGCGAAGGGCGGCGAGCACAAAGAGCATGAGCACGCGGAGATGTCCATCGATGAAGCCTGGGATCGCCTGAGCCACACGCTCCAGGGTGGAACTCCCGAGGCATATCGCAAGCGTGCGTCCTCCGCGCGACACGAGGCGGCCGAGCACATGGCCAACCTCGGCAAGGAGAAATTCAACTGGAAGCCGGTGGCTGCCATTGGCGTGGTCGGTGTGTCGATCGCCCTCGGCATCTATTTCTACGTGGACTCGGCCGGCGCGGATCGCGCCATCCAGCACGCGCTCGCCGCGCAGGACGTGCGCCCGATCGAGTCGAGCTACGGCCAAATGGCCAAGATCGGCTTGGACGACAGCACCGTCGTGCTCCTCGGACCCGAGTCGAAGCTCACGGTGCCGAAGATGTTCGGCATCGAACTGCGCGCGGTGAAGATCGAAGGCACAGCCAATTTCGACGTCACGCGCACCCCTGCCCAGGTGTTGCAGCAGGCGTTCGAGGTGCGTTCGAGCAACGTCGTGATTCAGGCAAAGGAGACCTCGAGCTTTACCGTGCGCCGCTTCAAGGACGACAACGTGGTCATTGTGCACGCCAAACGTGGCCCGATCGACGTTCGTGCCGGCGAGAACACCCGCAACCTTCCAGAAGGGTCGGCGATCAAGATCGATAGTGCCGGAACGATGGAAGTGCCGACGTCCGAGGAGGTCGCGGAGGCCAGTACTTGGGTGGACGGAAAGGCGAGCATCCTGGGCAAGGACCTGCGCGACGCCCTGCCGCAGCTCAAGCGCTGGTACGGGCTCGACATTCTCGTCCAAGACCAGTCGCTCTTGAACCGCAAGGTGTTCATCAACGCCGACATCACGTCCAAGAAGGCTGCGATCGCCGCGGTGGAGCAGAGCGGTGGCTTGCGCTTCACCTACATCGGCGAGAACATGGCGTTCCAGGACACCCTGCCCCGCGGCAGACGGACGAAGCGGTAGGCCGGGAACCGCAGCAGTGGTGAAGCAGGTTGGCCGGTGGGTCGCGATCGTGTTCCTGGCGCTCTCGCCGCTGGCCGGCCTCTCGAACGCGTTCAATGAGCTTGGCACCGGGGAGACAGTCCTCCAGGAGACGGTGCAGGTGGGCAATGCCCTGTGGGGCATTCTCGGATTGCTCGGGGCCATCGGGATCTGGCGCCGTCGGCCGTGGGTGCTGACGGTCATCGTCGCGTGGGCGGTGAGCCTGACGTACACGGGAACCGTCGCCTCGTTCGCGTACAGCGATCCAACGTTCTCGGAGAGCGGCACGCTCATTGGGACGATCACTGCTGGAGTGTCACTCGCGGCTGCCTCGCTGCTCTTCGTGTGGGCTGCGCGGGTTTCGACGCGGGCGCCTGGCGCAGCCCCGAAGACACCGGTCTAACTTTCCCCGCCATGACAATCGAGACTGCGGCGGGCGCGCCCAAGCGCACCGCGTTGTACGACGTCCACAAGGCGCTCGGCGCCAAGATCGTTCCGTTCGCGGGCTACGAGATGCCGGTGAATTACCCGGGCGGGATCACGGTCGAGCACAAGGCGGTTCGCGAAGGCTGCGGCCTGTTCGACGTGTCGCACATGGGCGAGTTCGTCATCTACGGTGACAAGCGCGTGGATTTCGTGAACTACGTGACCACGAACGACGTGAAGGCCTTGGCCGACGGCCAGGTGCACTACTCCACGATCCTGTACGAGAACGGCACGATTGTGGACGACTGTCTGGTCTACAAGATGGCGGACCGCATTGTCATGGTCGTGAACGCGTCCAACAAGGAGAAAGACCTAGAGCACATCACGAAGTACGCGGGGCGATTTGGCGTCACGATCGGCGACATCAGCGACGAGATCTGTCTGCTCGCGCTTCAGGGGCCCAAGGCCGAGTCCATC
Source organism: Gemmatimonadota bacterium (assembly GCA_031401495.1). Lineage (GTDB taxonomy): Bacteria > Gemmatimonadota > Gemmatimonadetes > Gemmatimonadales > Gemmatimonadaceae > DASPMP01. Next base: position 33,638 of record JANNRQ010000091.1, on the reverse strand, counting down.
CTCCAGCCGTTCGCCGATATCGATCTCTCGAAGATCGGCTACTACTGGCACTCATGGGGCCATGTGAAGGGCATGCACTGCCTGATCTCCCGCACCGGCTACACCGGCGAGGACGGCTTTGAGCTGTACTTCGATCCGAGATTCGCGAAGCCGCTATGGGATCTGCTCATCAGCACCGGCACGGTGACGCCGTGCGGACTGGGCGCGCGGGACACGCTGCGCCTGGAGATGGGCATGGCGCTCTATGGCAACGACATCAGCGACGAAGTCACACCGCTCGAAGCGAATCTTGCGTGGCTCACGAAGATCAACAAAGGCGATTTCGTCGGGAAGGACGTGCTCGTCAAACAGAAAGCCGACGGACTCAAGGTGAAGTTGGTGTTCTTCACGGTGGACGACGGCCGGTCCATCGCGCGGCACGGCTACCCCGTGTTCTATGAGGGGAAGCAGAGCTTCACGGTGTGCAGTGGCACCATGAGCCCCTCACTGAATATTCCCATCGGGTCGGCGTACCTGCCCGCGGCGGGAGCGAAGGAAGGCGCCAAGTTCGAATTCGAGGTGCGGGGGAAGCGAGCGACCGCCACCGTCGTGAAGGCACCGTTCTACAAGAACGCGTCGCACAAGTAGCCCTGGCGGATTCAGGATCAGGCCCGATGAGAGTCGCCATACTCACCGTTTCGACCCTGGGAGCCGCAGGCAAACGGAAGGACACTTCGGGCGACGCGATCGCAGAGTGGGCAGCGTCCCGAAAGTTCACGCTCTCGGCACGCGAAATGGTTTCCGACGACGTGAACGCCATCGTGCGGGCACTGACCCGGTGGTGCGACGACGACCGCGCCGACCTGGTGCTCACAACGGGCGGCACCGGACTGTCGCCCACCGATCTCACTCCGGAAGCGACACGCGTGGTGATCGAGCGCGAAGCGCCCGGCATCGCCGAGTTCCTGCGCGCCAGCGCTGTCGCGCGCGTGCCCAAGGCGGTGCTGTCGCGCGGCATCAGTGGCACGCGCAATCGCACGCTGGTTGTGAACCTGCCGGGGTCGCCCGGCGCCGTGAAGGACGCCCTCGCCGCACTGGAACCGATCGTCGAGCATGCCGTCGCCGTGCTCCGAGGCGAGGTTGGCGATCACGGCGCGCCATGACTGCTCCGCTTCCGCGGGTGCTGTTTGTGTGCGTCGAGAATTCCAATCGCAGCCAGATGGCCGACGCGTTCGCCAAGCTGCACGGCGCCACGCAGGTCGAGTCGTTCAGTGCAGGATCGAAGCCATCGGGAGTGGTCAATCCGCGTGCGATCGCCACGATGCGCGAGAAGGGCTACGATCTGTCGACGCACACGTCCAAGTCGCTGACGGAAGTGCCCCAGGGCCAATACGAATTCGTGGTGACCATGGGTTGCGGCGACGCATGTCCGTGGATTCCGGCAAGAAGCCGCGAAGACTGGGAGCTCGCCGACCCGAAGCACATGAATGACGCGGAGCTGGCCGCGGTGCGAGACGACATCGAGCGGCGCGTCGTGGCGCTGCTCGCGCGAATCAATTCAGGGAAGCGCTAGGAAGCCGGGGACTTGGCCAGCGTCAGCGGACGCGAGCACCAGGTTTGATGCGCCGGTCCGCCAGCCAACGGCTTGCATCGTCGGGCTCGCGAAATGCGTTGACCGTGAATCCCACGGATTCAGCAAAGACTGCAAAGACGCGCGCCACTCCGTAGACGAACGGCTTCGTGCTCACGATGGCAAGCGCGCCAAGCCCCCGGTCCAGCATCGGCACCATCATGTCCGCGACCGCGCGAAGGTCTTTCGTCGGAGGCACCCGCTCGACCTCGTCGGCCTCAATGATCATGTCCGTGCCGCCCGCGAGGCCCGGGTGCGCGAGGACTTCGGCGGCCATCGCTTCGATCTGCGACATGGTCACCTCGCCGGACGCCCGGATCGTGAATCGGGCGGGTTCCTGAAACTCGACAGCGAGGGGCACGGTGGAGTTGGGGCGTCAGGGGGTAGACCGGAAGACTAGCGTGCGCTGGTCAACGGGCCACAACCGAATGCACCTGCCGATTCTTCTGCCATTTCGGCATATTAGGGGATGGCCGCTGTTCTAATCACTCTCCACGACGTGGAGCCTGCCGTCCGGCTCAACGCCGCCCTCGAGAAAGAGGGATTCAAGACCGAAGTTGTGTCGCCCCTGGACGACGTGCGCGCGACGGTATCGCGAACCAAACCAGACCTGATGGTGGTTACCGGGTCACTCACCGACCCGCATGTCGCGGCGATTGTCAGCGACCAGATGTGGGGTGGGGCGGCGACCATCGGCCTGACCGAGGTGTCTGACGACGCGCACATCGCCAAGCTGCGCGCCGCCGGCTACGCCGAGCTGTACACCAAGCCCGTCGAGACGGACGAACTCGTCGCGGTCGTGAAGCGCTTGATCGAGCGCCGCAAACTCCAGCTCGAGACCGGGCTCATCGGCGAGAGCGAAGCACTCCGCGAAGTGTTGGTGAAGATCGAACAAATGGCTCCGGTCTCCAGCACCGTCCTCGTCGAGGGCGAGAGTGGTACGGGCAAGGAGCTTGTTGCGCGCGGCCTGCACCGGCTCTCGGCCCGCAAGAACAAGCCGTTCATCGGCGTCAGCGTCGGTGCGTTGCCGGACACGTTGCTCGAGAGCGAACTCTTCGGCCACGAGAAAGGCGCCTTCACCGGCGCCGCCGAACGGCGCATCGGCCGGTTCGAGTTGGCGGACACGGGCACGCTCTTCTTGGACGAGATCGGCGAGATCCCGATGTCAACGCAGGTGAAGCTGCTGCGCGTGCTGGAGGAGCGGGAGTTCCTGCGCGTCGGTGGCACGCAGCCGATCCACGTCAATGTGCGTGTCATCGCGGCCACTAATCGCCCGCTGCGCTTGCACGTGGAGGAGGGCACGTTCCGGTCTGATCTCTTCTACCGGTTGAACGTCCTGTACATCTACCTGCCGCCGCTCCGGGAGCGGCCGCGGGACGTGCCGCACCTGGTCCGCAAGTTCATCGACGACTACTCGAAAGAGCATGACCGCGCGTTTCATGGCGTGAGCGCCCAGGCGATGCAAATGCTCATGGACTATCCGTGGCCCGGCAACGTACGGGAGTTGCGGAACCTGGTGGAGAGCATGGTGGTGCTGGCGCCGGGGCGCGAAATCACGCCGGAGGACTTGCCGCGGCAGATCCGCGACGGCGGCTCGGCGCGTTGGCTGCCGGTGCCTGTGCCGGGTGCGGGCGCACACGCCGCAGCGGCCCGCGATGGCCGGGAGCTGGAGTTCATCCTGCGTTCGTTGCTGGATCTGCGGCTCCAGGTGGACGAGTTGAAGCGCCAGGTGGTGAGCGGCGGCGACGCCGGCGCGTGGGACGGGGGCGGTCCGGGCGATGGCCAGTTCATCGGAGAGGTGCTGCCGTCCGAGGCCGGCCGGCCCGTGGTGCGCGGCGCGGCGGCAATCACGCCCAGAAATCACGCGCCGGACAATGCGGTGGTGGTGCAGCCCGGCACTTCCATGGCGGACGTGGAGCGTCGCGTGATCGAGGCGGCGCTGCGCGAGACGCGTGGCAACCGCCGGAAGACGGCGGCGATGCTCGGCATTGGCGAGCGCACGCTGTACCGGAAGATCAAGGACTACCACCTGCCGGACGACGTCGGCGGCGCGAATTGATAAGTATCGGATCGTGCCGTCAGATGTTGAGCGCGCGCACGATGTAGGACGTTACCAATGCGGCGTTTAGGCGTCGGATTGTGTACGAGAGTTCTTGTTCGGTAGCACGTCACCACGCATATTGGCGTCGGACCTTCTGGTCCCACCGTTGCGCTGGTCGACGCCGACCGAGCAGTCAGACCGCGCCCCACTCACAATTCAAAAAGCTCGAGAGCCGCCGTTGTCTCTCCCAGCGAATAATCCGTCCAGTGGTGACAAGTCCGCCATAGCGGGGACGGTGTTGCCCATTCAGCGCGCCGAGGAGTTGCTGGCGACGTTGCCGGGCGTGGTGAGTGCGCGTATCGTCGCGGGCCCCAGCGGCGCGGTGGATGAGATCCACTTGCTGACGACGACGGATGTGCTGCCCAAGGCGACGGTGCGGAACGTGGAGAGCGCGCTGCTGGCGCACTTGGGCATGCGGGTCAGTCACAAGAAGATCAGCGTGGCGACGACGAGTGAGGCAAGCATGCGTCGATCGGACGAATTCCGCAGCGTGGCCACGCCGGTGAACGTGCCCGCGGCAGTGGAGCCCAAACGGCGCCTGTACTTCGAGGATGTGGAAGTGCGGCGGTCGCGCACGCGCGGAGTGGCGTGCCGGGTCACGCTCAAGAAGGGCGACGAGACATTTGTCGGTGAGTCCGAGGGCGTGGAGAACGAGCGTCAGCGGATCGAGTTGGCCTGCCGCGCCGCGTTGGGCGCGATTTCGCTGTCAGAAGGCGGTGTGCGGGTCCTGGCGTTGGAAGGGTGTCGCCAGATCGAAGCATTCGACCGCCAGTTTGTGTTCGTGGGCATCACCGCCAAGATGGGCCGCGAGAGCGCATTGCTGACCGGGAGCGCGGAAGTGAAGGACAGCCCGGAGCAGAGTGCGGTGCTGGCAGTGCTGGACGCGACGAATCGCTGGGTGGATTACTCCAGGTAGCCCTCGGTCGTCATATAGGGATTGGGTTCAGCGACCGATACTGGATTGCAGGTGATTGTGTAGGGCGTTGTGCCCGCGAGAGGCACGGAGCCGTGCCTTTGCGAGATAGTGGCAGTTCCCACCGCAGTCCAGGCACACACACAAACCGAAACCAAAAAAACGGACCGACCCCCTCCCTCGTAATGAGCGAATTCGAGCGGAGGACCCAAGAACGAACCGGTAGTTGAGCGGAGCCAACCTCAGCGGCTAGCACGCGACAGCGTGACTAAGTGCAAAAGGGGGGTGACGCATAATGAGTTTCCTCGCAGCCTTCTGTCAGTTTGCCTTCACAGGCTTCAGCAGTTGGGCGTAGTGAGGTTGGGGGTCAGGTTCGCCTACTTATGCGAGTTCGCGTCGAGTCCTACGTGTATGCCACGGTCGCTGCAGCGAGCGCCGGCGTTGTCGCGGTATACGCTCTTGAGCCGGCGACCACCCCCGCTGGATTAGCGGCCATTGGGCTGATGGCCGTGCTGGCGATGGTGGCAGAAGCTTTGGCAGTGTCACAGCCCCTGTCATCGACGGGATCGATCGCCTTCATCCCCTATTTCGCCACTGTGCTGGTGGCGCCGACGTGGGCGTCGCTCGTAGTCATCGCGGCCATTCGTGCTTTGGCTGACCTGATGGCCAAGAAAGACATTCTGAAGACGCTGTTCAACTCAGCTCAGCATGTCTTGGTCTTGGCTGTTGCCATTCTGGTTTTTCGCCGGTTCGATGGTACCAGCCTGCTTGAGTTGCGGGACTCGACTCTTCTTGCGGCGACGGCGGCGACAGGAACCGCTGCGCTCGCTGGTTTCGGACTAGCGTATCTGATTAGCGGCCTTCTTGTGAGCGGCGTGATTTCTATAGCCAAGTCCGTGCCAATGGGTCAGGTATGGCGGACAAACCAGCTCGCCACCTTGTGGCTCGACTTACTCTCGCTACCGCTCATCTTCGTCTTCGCTTGGGTCTTCGCCCGATTTGGAGCGTTGGCGGCCGCGACTTGCTGGGTGCCGATTCTCGGATTGCGTCAGGTCCACAAGATCAACCTAGAGCTTGAGCGAACCAATGAAGAATTGCTTGAGCTGATGGTGAAGTCGATGGAAGCGCGTGACCCGTACACGTCGGGTCACTCTCGCAGGGTGCAGCACTTTTCAACGCTTATTGCTAGGGCGCTTGGGTTGAGCGAGCGCGAAGTCGGATCAGTTAGTCGCGCTGCACTCTTGCACGACGTGGGGAAGATCTACGAGAAGTACGGACCGATTCTCGCGAAATCGGAGCGTCTGAGTCCAGAGGAGTGGGCAATCATTCAGTCACACCCAATCGATGGTGCGAATCTCGTTGGCACGATGTCACGGCTTCGTGACGTCGTCGGACCAATTCGGCATCACCACGAAAACTGGGATGGTACGGGATATCCAGATGGACTCGCAGGCGAGCTGATTCCCGTTTCTTCAAGGATCATTCGCTTTGCAGATACCATTGATGCGATGACCACCGATAGGCCGTATCGAGCCGGCCTGAGCGAGGAACAAGTAAGGGCTGAGGTGGTCCGTTGTCGGGCTAAGCAGTTCGATCCCGCTATCGCTGACAAGCTGTTAAGTAGTCCGCAGTGGGCCCTGTTGTTTACCGCCGGCGACTCCAGCGGATGGGAGCGCCCCCCACTCCGGCTACATGACGACAAGGAAGCGGTCGCAAGCTGACAGTGATCTTGGCGCGTTTTCTGCGCTATGCGCGCGCGCCAGTATCTCGCCGGAGGTGCACTCCCAAGGTCGTCGTGCTTACCTGGACCCCGCGTCGAGCTACCCGTTGGTAGCGGGCGGTTCAAGAGTGTCAGGACTAAAGCCGTGCTGCACTGCAAGGAGCAGCAGTCGCTTCGGTAGGTGAGTGTGCTTTCGACGCGAGGCGAGGTAGTCCGCGAGGGCTAACGACACCTCTGCGTGACGGCCCCTTCTTCTGAGAGCCTCCGCAAGTGCTACTACCACACCGTCAGCGCACATGAGCGGAATGCCTATGCGAAGTGCCTCTTTGAGGTCGGCGATAACATCGTCACTGCACTGAGAATCTGGATCGAGCTGCGCGATTCGCACTGCCATCTCTCCAACATTGATTCTGGCGCGCACCGACATCCCGACGTCCAAGGCGCGCAGCTCGGCGAAAAGTCTCTCTGCCGAGCTGCGCCGGCCCTGAAGAATTGCTATCTCGGTTCCGGCCAGTATGTGCGCGGCTAGCAGACCCGGTGTGATCCATCTGTTCTGATTCCTGATGCTTTCACCCACGTCAAACCACTTGGCCGCCTCATCAACCCTGTCCTCAACCAATAGTGCGTGATAGCAGCAAGTGGTTAGGTCAAACTGCCAATGCACTAACCCCAATCGACTAGCGATTTCGAAGTAGTGCGCGAGAATCGCGAACGACTTCGCCGGCGAGCCGAGGAAACAGAACGCGACGCCCAAGTTTCGCGCCCGACGCAGCTGAGTAGCGACGTCCAGAGCTCCAAGCTCCGAGTAAATGCTGTTGGCGCGTCGGATCGCTTTGTCGGTGTCCCCGAAGCTCGTGTGATAGACGAGTTCGAGCAGGTCAAACTCCTCGGCAATTGGCGATGATCGATCGATCATTGCGACTGCTGCGTAGGCATCGTGCGCCAATGGGATGTCACCGCTGTCATGCGCGATCCTGACCGCTAGGTACGCCGCTGTCACACGGTGGCCAGCCGGAGCACTGGCCGCGCGGGCGCAGGACAAAAGGGTGGCGAGCCCAGAGTTCGCCAAGGAGAGAGCCCAACGGCCTTCGATCGCCCTTAACTCCGAGTCAGAGTGTTGATGGCCTCCGCCCGGGGCCGACGACTGGAGCTCCGCCTCGGCCTCGAGCACCAAGTTCCATTGCCTAGCGGCTTTTGCCATGCGCGACGTCTGCTCAGCAAGGAGGCGACGATCTCGCGGAGGAAGGCTGAGGCGTTTGGCGCGCGACAGAAGTTCAACGGCTTGTGCTGCATGGCCAATGTCGCCGACATGTTGAGCGCACCGGAGCAGGAACTGAAACGCCTTTGCCGAATCGCCGCTAAGCGTCCAATGGTCAGTGCAATCCCACAGAAGAGAGGTGTCTTCAGTAACTGAGTACTGCTTTTCAAGATGCTCAGCGACACTGGCGTGAAGCAGTTGCCTAGTGATCGGTGGAACCAAATCGAGCGCGCACTCGCGGATAAAGTCGTGGCTTGGGCGCGCTGCCACGCCATTGGTTCTTAAAAACCCACCCTCCTCCAGCGACTGGACCGTGCGAAGGAACGCCGAGGGCGTGAGGTCTGTGAGTGATCTAAGCGCGGCCAGGGTGGCGTGCCGATCCAGAAGCGCAGCGAATTCGAGGAATCGGCGAGATTCTGGCGGTTGTTGTTCGATCCTGCTGATCGTCGCAACTCTAATGCTAGGTGGCACCGAGAACGGTTGGCGAGTTTCCTCGAAGTGAGCGCAAAGGGCTTGCAGGTAGAACGGGTTGCCCGAGGCAGTCCTCGCAATCCAATCAACCACGTCACCTGCCGGCTCAATGGCCGGCGCGAACGGAACGAGATGCCGACTCAACGCGCGCATCGGGCCGTCTGCTAGCGGCTTCAGGCGGATAATTCTCGCCACGTCCGGTGCAACACCCGCCACAGCCAGGCTGTCGATAACACGAGCAGTGAAAACCACCTGCAGCGCCCGATTCCCTCGTCGGTCGAGGAGAACGCAAAGTTCTCTCAGCGAGGTTTGGTCTGCCCAATGAGCGTCCTCGACGGCCAACATGATCGGCGCCTCGGATGCCACGGCGTCGACAAGCTCCCGAATTGCGGCGATCAGGATACCGGAGCGAGTAGCATCGTCCGTTGCCTCCGACGGCCTACCCAATGGGTCGTCCTGGTGTCTAGTGAGAAGCTTGAGTTGCCGAAGCGTGCTCGGATCAACCCCGAGAGCGCCCCTGGACTCCATGAGGATCGGAACCCACTCGATAAACACGCCCATCGGCCGGTTCACGTAGTGCGGCTGACACCTCACGACGTGCACGTTCACGCCCTCGAGCAGCGCGAGCGCCGTGGTCTCCTCGATCAACCGCGTTTTGCCGATACCGGGCTCACCCGAAATCACGATTGAGCCGCCCTGACCGGCACGCAGTTGCACGATCGCCTCGCGCATCGCCTGCGCTTCGGCTTCGCGGCCGACAAAGGGCGTGTCCAGCGCGCGACGACGGCGATCGGGAAGGCGCTCCGAGATCCTGCGGCGCAAGACCTGCGCGGGCAGCTTGAGATCCGCGCGTCCGGTCTCGCTCTCATAGCGCTCCAGGATCCGGATCGCCTCGGACTTTGACCCGGCCAGTGCCGTCGACTCGGCCAACGCGAGCGTCGCCTCCTCGTTGAACGGGTCGCTGGTCAGGACTTCCTGCGCGAAGCGCTCGACGCCAGGCCAATCGGCCGCATCGCGGCGCCCCAGCATCAGCTTGATGAGCGCACGTCGGCGATTGACCTCCACCGCCGCCCGCTGCGCCTCCAGCCATTCATTGAACGCCGGCGAGAGCCGCGGTGCGTAGCCGTATAGGAATGGCCCCGTCGAATGACCGTCACTGGTCCCATTCCCATCCGCGTGGACAGGGGCCGAGTAGTCATCCGACACGTCCTCGGCCGCAAGCCACACGACATCACCCTCGGCCTGAATGGAAGCGCCGAGCTGCCTCAGCTTGTACAGGAGCTGGCGCAACGAGTGCGCCCCGCTTCGCTCGTCCGTTGCCGGAAACAGCAACTCCTGCAACGCGGTCCGAGGCACTTTTCGCCCACGCTCGACGCCGAGATACAGCAACGCCGCAAAAACGGCCGGCGATGTTGGTCGTATCTCGCGTTGGCCAATCCTGATAGTGGCGTCGCCAAGCGTGTTCAGTTCAATCACCGAGCAATTCCTCAGGCTCGTTCCGCGTGCCTAGATGGTACCAGCGGGCGTCATCGCCGCGTCATCGCCAAATTGCCTCTCGGATTAAGTGACCGCCAGCGCGTAACTTGCGTAAGCGTTACGTCCCCGCGTGGTGTCACATTCGGACCGAACCCCGGACAGAGAACCGTGATGAAACTCTCAGCCGCACTGCTCCTCCTCGCCTGCGCAGCTTGCGGGGCGCAGTCCCCTCAAATCGCCGGACAGAAGTCGCCGACGCCGGCGACGCTCTCGAACTCGCTCACGGTCGAGACGCTCGCGAGCGGACTCGCGAACCCATGGGGACTCGCCATAACGCCCAGCGGCCGGATGCTGGTCACGGAACGCCCGGGCCGCCTGCGCTGGGTGGAGTTGGACGGCACGCTCTCGGCGCCGCTCACGGGAGTTCCTGCGGTCGCCGCGTCGGGGCAGGGTGGCCTGCTGGACATCACGCTCGACCCGCAGTTCGCCACCAACAACATCATCTACCTGTCGTACTCCGAGCCGGGCGACGACGGCACCGCTGGCACGTCCGTCGCCCGCGCACGCGTGGGCGCCACGGGGCTGGACAACGTGACCGTGATCTACCGGCAGGAGCCGAAAGTGCGCGGCGGCGGACACTTCGGTTCGCGCATCGTGTTCGCGCGCGACGGCAAGATGTTCATCACGCAAGGCGACCGCTTCAGCCAGCGCGACCGCGCGCAGGACCTGTCCGTCCTGATTGGCAAGATCGTGCGTCTCAATCCGGACGGCACCGTGCCGAACGACAATCCGTTCGTCGGTCGCGCCGGCGCGCGCCCGGAGATCTGGTCGTACGGACACCGCAACCTTCAGGGCGCCTTCATCGATCCCGAAACCGATCAGCTCTGGACCATCGAGCACGGCGCCCGCGGCGGCGACGAGCTGAACCATCCCGACGCCGGGAAGAACTACGGCTGGCCCGTCATCACGTACGGACGCGACTACAGCGGCGCCAGCATTGGTGAAGGCACCGCGAAAGACGGCATGGAGCAGCCGGTGTATTACTGGGATCCGGTCATCGCTCCGGGCGGGCTCGCCCTGTACACGGGCACGCGCTTCCCGGGCTGGAAGGGAAGCATTCTGGCCGGGTCGCTGGGCACGGCATCCCTTGTTCGGCTCACGATGGCCGGCGGAAAGGTTGTGGCTGAAGAGCGCCACGGCCTCGGCGAGCGCATCCGCGACGTGCAGCAAGGGCCGGACGGCCTGATCTACGTGACGACGGACGCCGGCGACGGTCGCATACTACGCATCTCGCCAAAGTAGTCCGCACTGCTCGCTGTCCCGGTAATTTCGTAACAATTCTTCGGTTGCCGCGCCGCTTATCGAACGACAGTATGAGAGCATGCGGGTTCTACTTCTGTTGGTTGCGTGCTTAGTGGCATGCAGTGAGAATCCGCCTGGTGCACCACAGCAGAATCTGGTCCCGGCGGCGCTCGTCAAAATCAGCGGCGATTCTCAAGTCGCCTTGATCAGTACTGCCGTTCCGGTCTCACCCACGGTCGAGGTCAGGACCTCAACGGGTGCGCCCGTGCCGGGCACTGCCGTCGCCTTCAGCACGAGCGGCAGCGGCAGCGCGTCACCCGCCAGCGTCACGACCGATGGGAACGGCCGTGCTTCCACCAGTTGGACGCTGGCATCGTTCGGGGGCACCAACCAACTCTTCGCGACGGTGGGGACTCTCCCGTCAGCGACGTTCACGGCACTCGCCTCTGCGCCGGCGGCCAAGCTCGACCCGGTGACAGTGACGCCGCTCGCGTCGGTCCTGCCGTCCGCAGTGACGTTGTCTGTCGTTGCGACGGACGCCAACAACAATCTCGCGTTCAACACCGTCGTCACGTTCGCCGTCACGAGTGGGACCGGCACGCTCAGCAGCACCAAGGTGCTTTCGAGCGCGCTGGGCGTCGCGACCGGCACCTTCACGCCGACTGCCGCAGGGGCAGCGACCATCAGGGCGCAACTCGCCTCGGCGACGGGCGCGAACACGTCGGTCAACTTCAGCCTAAACAGCGTCGCAACCGCAGCGCTGTCCGCGCAGACGGCGCAGAGCTTTTCCGCCAATGGCGGGGAGGTGCGCACGGTCACGATTCGCGCGATCAGCGGCGGCAGCGCTTTGGCGAACCTGCCGGCCACGTTTTCAGTGTCGACAAACGGCGGAACGATCACCACGAACTCCACGAGAACGAACACTTCGGGCGACGCGACGACGAGCTGGACCGTGCCCGCGTCGACCGGAACTCACACGGTCACCGCCAATGCGGGCGGCCAGTCCGTCGTGTTCACGGCGTCGGTGACATACGACCCGACCAAGCCGGTGACCATCGCGCCAACGTTTGGCGACAGTGTGTGGGTCCAGCCGGCGGCCACCCAGACGATCGTCGTGAAAGTCTCCAACGGCGCGAACAGCGGTTTGTCCGGCGTGGCCGTGACGTTCAATACGATTGACCCCGGCGCCGGACTCGCCACCACATTCATCGGACCGTTCACGCCGTCAATCACGATGAACACCGGTGCCGGCGGCACGGCGTCCGCGTACTTCAAGGTCGGGTCAACCCTCGGCACCTACGTCGCGTTGGCGTCGGCGGCCTTGCTGCCGTCAGCGCAGTTCCGCGTCTACGCGGCGAATCCAGGTGCGCCCAGGAGCCTCGACCCCGGAGATGGCAGTGGCGCGGCGGTTCCCGCGACGACGACCGCGAGCATCAGCCCGTCGGTGAAGGTGCTGGACGAACACGGGATCCCGGTGCCGAACGTGAGCGTCACGTGGACGGTCACTGCCGGCGACGGCCTCGTCCGCACGATTACGCCGCCCGTCGAGGCGGCCTCAGTCACCGTCATGACCAGCGCCACAGTGCCTTTCACCTCATCGGCGGGATTCCGCGCGGGGCCGACGCCGGGCAACAACACGATCACCGCATCGGTGCCCGGCGTGCCGGCCGCGACGTTCATGATCGCGTCCACCGCCATGAGCGTTTGCTCCGGCATCACCGACTATACGCTCGGCGCGTCGATCAACGGCACCCTGAGCAGTTCCGACTGCAAGAACTACTACGACATCGGTCCGCCCTACCTGTACTACTATCTGGACGCGTACCGCGTCACGCTCGCCCAAACTACGGTGGCCGAAGTGACGCTGAGCGCGTCGTACTCTCCGACGATCCGCACGGCGACGGCGACGCGGCACCTCCGCAGCGCCGGTGGGTCTCCAGCGATTGTGCGGCTGATCTTGCCTCCGGGCACGCACTACGTTGGCGCCACCAGCTCCAGCCAGGCCATCTCGGGATCCTACACACTTTCGTCAACCCTGAATCCGGACCTCACGACGGGCGCCACCGCGGTGGTCGCCAAAGGGATCAACGCATCGCTGAACGTGCTGACCACGAGTGCGTTCGCCAACGCGCCGTACAACGCGTTGCGCACCGAGATTTTCCTGTGGGCGGGCGAGCAGGTCACGATCGAGATGCAGTCGCCGAATTTCGATGCGTTTCTCGGACTCTATGGCCCAAGTGCGACGTGGGTCGCCACGGACGACAACTCCGGCGGCGGCACCAACGCCAAGATTATCTTCACGGCGCCGAGTCCCGGGACGTACGCCATCTACGCGGGGACGGCGACGAATGCGGTGCCCGCGAACCGGGGCTTCACGCTCCTCGTACCGTAGGGTTCGCCCGGCCAACTTGCGGAAGGGGCTGTCGGCCTCGTTCTTAGGCGGCCGAATCTGGTGCGCGTGGACAATTGGTTCTCCGAGCTGCGCGCCACGCGTCGTCCGCGGTAGGGCTGACGCGTTGGGTTGAGGATGTAGCACATTCGTACTACGTTGTAGCACATGAAGGACGCACACCTTACGTTGCGCCTGCCCGAGGTATTGGCCCGCGCACTGGCTCGCATGGCGAGGGAGTCACGGACTCCCAAGTCGCATGTGGTGCGTGAGGCCGTTGCCCGCTACGTCATCGCGGGGTCTCCGGCCGCTGAGGCGCGCGTCGTCACGGCAGAAGATTTGGCGAACCGGTGGAACAACCTTCCTCATCTCACGGTCGAAGAAGCGGGGGAGTTGGAAGCAGACCTGCGGCGCGCCAGGAAAACGGCGCCCCTTCCCGCGGCGCCGTGGGAGTAATCCTCGACACGTCCGTCGTCATCGGGGCCGAGCGCCGCATCGTGGCGATCGAGCCGCTGTTGGCAAACTTCAAAGATGAGGCTGTCGGCATGTCGTCCATCACGGCGTCCGAGCTGCTGCATGGATGCCATCGTGCCGGCGACCCCGGCACAAGAGCCCGCCGATTTGCATTTGTGGAGGCTCTGCTGGATTTCGTGCCGGTCATTGACTTCGGGCTGGCGGAGGCGCGGCGGCACGCGGAGCTCTGGGCCGGGCTGGCGCGCAAGGGGTCCGTGATCGGCGCGCATGACCTGATCATCGGGGCCACCGCGCTGGCGCGCGGGTACGCGCTGGCCACGCTCAATGCGCGCGACTTTCGGCGGATTCCCGGACTGCGGCTGGTGGCGATGCGCCGGTTCCTCGCCTGACGCGTCTGGCGTGCGGTAATCGACCGTGATCGCGCGAAGCGCGCCGAGCACGGTTCAGGCCGAGCACACGTTGGCACGGAATGCCAGCGAGCCCTAACTTTTCGGTTCCTCCCGCCCCAGTGCGACGATGCACGATCCGGCAAAACTGAACGCGGCCCTGACTGGCCGGTATGAGATCGAGCGGGAGGTGGGGCAGGGTGGCATGGCCACCGTGTACCTGGCCAAGGATCTCAAGCACAACCGCCACGTCGCGCTCAAGGTATTGAGCACGGAACTCGCGGCCGTCGTGGGGCGCGAGCGGTTCCTCTCCGAGATCGAGGTCACGGCCAACCTGCACCACCCGCACCTGCTGCCCCTGTTCGACTCGGGCGACGCGGGCGGGCTGCTCTTCTATGTGATGCCGTTTGTGGAGGGCGAGAGCCTGCGCGTTCGTTTGCAGCGCGAGCACCAGCTTTCGATTGACGACGCGCTCCACATCGCCAGCGCCATCGGCAGCGCCTTGGACTACGCGCACCGGCACGGGGTGATCCATCGGGACTTGAAACCCGAAAACATTCTGATGCACGAGCGTGAACCGCTCGTCATGGACTTTGGTATCGCGCTGGCCGTGTCCAACGCCGGTGGCGCACGCGTGACACAAGCCGGCATTTCGTTGGGCACGCCGCAGTACATGAGTCCGGAGCAGGCCACCGGCGACCGGCCGATTGATGCCCGCTCGGACATCTACTCGCTGGGCGCGGTGACGTACGAGTTGCTCGCCGGCCAGCCGCCGCACGTGGGCTCGAGCATCCAGTCCATCATGGCCAAGGTGATCACGGACAGGCCGGAGAGTCTCCGGGCCCAGCGTGACACCGTTCCGCAGGCGTTGGAAGACGCGGTGATGCGCGCGCTGGCCAAGCTGCCGGCGGACCGGTACGCCACCGCCGCGGACTTCGTGTCTGCGCTCACGAGCCACCGCTCGGCGGTGCTGTCGAACACGCAGAGCGAGGTGTACTTCGCGAGCGAGGTGCGGCAGCTGCCCATCATGCCCGTCGCGCCGCCACCAATCGTGTCGCGTCGCGCGGCGCGCGTGGCAGCCGCGCTGTTCGTTGTGGCCGCCGCCGGTGGCGCACTGGGCGCACGCGAGATGCTCAAGACCGAACCCGATCCTCAGGCCCGCTTCGAAGTCGAGCTGCCAGACTCATTGGATCTTACGGGAACGCAGTACCGCCAAATGGCGCTGTCGCGTGATGGGACACGCGCGGTGTTCTATTTCGGGCCCCTGTGGCCGGGACCGCTGCTCACCCGCCGCACCGGCGAATTGCACCTTGACATTATTCCGGGAAGCGATTCGGGGCGCAGTCCGACCTTTTCGCCGGAAGGCAAGCATATCCTGTATTGGCTTGGCGATGCCGGCGGCAACCCCGCACTCGTAACGCGCTTGATGAAGCTGCCAATCGAGGGCGGTGCACCGGTGCAGATCGCCGACTCCGCATGGCCGCACGCCCAGGCAAGTTGGGGCGATGGAGGTCAGGTGATCTTCAGGCGCAGCGACCACCTGGTGCTGATATCCGACTCGGGCAGCGCCGAGCGCGCCAAGTTCCGGCCCGACACGGCGCGTGGGCAATTCGCTTTCGGCTGGCCGCACTTCCTGCCAGGTGGCAAGAAGGCCCTGCTGACCATCGTGCGCGGCCGCAGCTCGCCGATTGACTCCCAGTTCCTCGGCGTGTTGAACATCGCCGATGGCGTCGTCACTGATCTCGACGTTCGTGGCTTCACCCCGCAGTACGCGAGCGGGCACGTGCTGTTCGTGCGGCATGACGGGGCGCTGTACGCGCGACCCTTCGACGTGAAGAAAGGCGAGTTCACCGGCGAGGCGCGCTCTATCGCCAAGGACCTGAGCGTCCGCGGCTTTGCGAACATTGACGAAAGCCGAGGTTTCACGGACCTGGCCGTGTCGGACGCGGGGCTGATCATGTACACCGACGGCGGGCCGTATTTGATGACGGGTGGCGGCGGCGGGGGCTTTGGCTCGGGCCGCCGCTACATCATCCTGCGCAGCGAAGGCATGCAGAACGCCCAGTGGCTCCAGGTGCCCGCAGTGAGCTACCAGGACATGCGGGCGTCGCCGGACGGTTCCATGCTGGCGCTGACCATCCGGGACTCGGCGGCCAACAACCGCGAGGACATCCACGTGTTCACGTTTGCCACCGGGCAGACGCGGCGACTGACGCGGGACGGCAAGAGCACGCGCCCCGTGTGGTCCCCCGATGGCAAGCGAATCATCTTCCGCGTTACGGACCCGGAGGGCAAGCCGGTGCGCGCGTTTTACTCACAGCCCTGGGACGAAAGCGAGCCACCCAAGCGCATCGAAGCGCTCGATGGCGCGGAGTCGGTGGAGTACCCCAGGGCCGGCGGCAAGTACATCGCAATCGTGCGCGGTGACTCCGGTGTGGGCGACAACATCATGACGAACTCGGATATCTATCTCGCGCCGATTGACTCGCCGGCGGCCGCAAAACCATTTGCTGCCACTGGTATCCGCGAGCGCATGCCGCGGTTTTCGCCCGATGGCAATTGGATGGCCTATGCCGCGCACGAACTTCCCAGCACATCCGGGACGGGTACCGTTAGCCAGGCGGTCATCTACGTGCGGGCTGTGCCCGGGCCGGGCGCGGTATTTCCGGTGGCGCTGCCAATTGGCAACACGCCGATCTGGGCAAACGACGGAAAGACGGTGTTCTACTTCGCGGGTCCCGCAGGCTCGCCGTTCTTTGGGGCACGGATCACTCCAGCGCCGCAATTCAAAGTCACCGGGAACGACCTGAGCTTTGCACGCCCAGGGCCTGGCACCGGGTTTTCGAATGCGGATGCGCGCTGGACCACTGACATTCTCCCAACGGGCGACCTCGTCTACACGACGTTCGCCGCGCCCCCGGCGGGCCAGGCGTTACTTGCCGGTTCGGCGATCGCGAATTCAGCAATCGGGCGTCCGCCCACCGTTGGCGTCACGCCGCTGGCAGCCGGGCAGACCGAGCTCCGGTCCAAGATCATCGCGATTGTGAACTGGCTCACCCCCGAGCGCACCGTTGTTCAGCCCCGCTGAGGCCCCGCTGAGGCACCGCGACCATGACTGAATCCGATTTCGCCGTACGCACCGCCGAGCAATTGAGCGTCGCCCTGGCGGGACGATATGTGGTTGAGAAGGAGATCGGCGCCGGCGGCATGGCCACGGTCTATCTCGCGCGCGACATCAAGCACAACCGCAGGGTGGCGCTCAAGGTGCTGAAGCCGGATCTGGGCGCCGCGCTGGGTCCTGAGCGTTTCCTCACGGAGATCCAGGTCACGGCCAACCTCCAGCATCCCAACCTGCTGCCGCTGTTCGATTCCGGCGAAGTGAAGCGCGCCGCTGCTGACGGCGGATCTCTGCTCTTCTATGTCATGCCGTTTGTGGAAGGTCAGACCTTGCGCGACCGGCTCAAGCGCGAGGGGCAGCTTCCGGTGGAGGAGGCGCTCCACATCACGGTGGGTATCGCCGGCGCGCTGGACTACGCCCATCGCCACGGCGTGGTGCACCGCGATTTGAAGCCCGAGAACATCCTCCTGCACGAAGGCCAGCCCGTGGTCATGGACTTCGGTATCGCGCTGGCAGTGTCGAACGCGGGCGGCGAGCGGCTGACGCAGATGGGACTTTCGTTGGGAACCCCGCAGTACATGAGCCCGGAGCAGGCTACCGGCGACCGCGAGTTGGATGCGCGATCGGACATCTACTCGCTGGGCGCGGTGCTGTACGAGATGCTCACGGGTGCCCCGCCGCACACGGGCAACTCGATCCAGGCCGTGATCGCCAAAGTCATCATGGACAAGCCATCCAGCGTGCGCATCATGCGCGAGCTGGTTCCGGCTCATATGGACGCAGCGGTCGCCCGGGCGTTGTCCAAGCTGCCCGCGGACCGGTTCGCCACCGCAGCGGAGTTTGCACGCGCGCTTGGCGTGGGCCCGGTGGTCGACGCGCGGCAGTCGCAGGCGGCGCCGCACGCGCTGATCCTCGCGCCAACGTACCAACCGTCCGCGCTGGGCCGCGTCATGGCGCAGCCCGTGGCGCGAGCCGCCGTGGTCGGGTCGGCTTGGACGGTGTGGCTCGGGAGCGCTGCTGTACTGGGCGCCGTCGCGGTCACGATGATGACGCGGACGCCGCCGGCGCCACTCCAGCGTTTTGGCATCCGGGTGCCGGACAGCATCTCGATGCCGGGCTTGGGGCGCGCCGTCGCGCTTTCTCCAGATGGATCGCGGCTCGCCATCGTCGCGTCGTTCAACAACCAGCCAACGCGCCTGTTCTCGCGAAAGCTGACCGGCGTTTCCTTCGGCTCGCTCTTCGGCACAAACGGTGCGACATCGCCGGTTTATTCGCCGACCGGAGATTGGTTGCTCTTTGTTTCCGACGGCAAGCTGAGAAAGGTGCCGGCTGACGGTGGAGCGGCATTGCCATTGGCCGACTCGACCGACGGCCAGCACAGCTGGGGCGACGGCGACCAGATCGTGTTCGCCAAGCGCGGCGTGTTGTGGCGTATTCCCGCCGGTGGCGGATCGCCGGAGTTGGTCGCGCGGCCCGACTCGGCGCTTGGCCAGCGCAGGTTTGGCTGGCCTGATGTGTTGCCGGGCGGGAAACACGCGCTGATCACCATTGTGCGTGACGGACCAGTCCCGGACTCCAGCCACATCGGCGTTGTGTCGCTGACGGACGGTACGGTCACGGACCTGAACATTGTTGGTACCGGCGCTCGGTACGCCGAGCCGGGGCACATTGTGTATTCCTCGGCGGGCGGAGCGCTGTGGGCCGCGCCGTTCAGCCTGCGCAAGCGCGCGCTGTCTGGCGCCAAGAAGGTCATCGGAGACGGCATGCACGTGGACACGACGGGCGCTGCGGACGTTGCCGTCTCGCGCGGCGGCACGCTGCTGTACAGCGAGAAAGCCGGCGTCTCCGCGACGGCGG
Source organism: Gemmatimonadota bacterium (assembly GCA_031401495.1). Classification (GTDB taxonomy): domain Bacteria; phylum Gemmatimonadota; class Gemmatimonadetes; order Gemmatimonadales; family Gemmatimonadaceae; genus DASPMP01. The sequence goes on along the minus strand of JANNRQ010000091.1, from coordinate 14,564 downwards.
GGAATTCGCGCGTGGCGATTGCCATCGTGGACCCCAAGGGGACGGTTAAGGTCATCAGTTCGCAGAAGGGGGAGTTCTTCTCGCCGCGTGTGTCACCGGACGCGTCGCGCATTGCGCTGACGGTGCGAGAAGGCTCGGCCCGCACCGACGTGTGGATATTCGGGATCGCCACGGTCAACCTGTCTCCGATCACGCGCGATGCGGTGAGCCAGTTTCCGGAATGGCTGGACAACCGACGCCTCGTGTACCGCGAGAATGCGGCACAGGGGCGGTTCCTGATGCGGCCGTGGGACGGCAGCGCCGACCCGACGGTGTTTCAGCTACCGCGCGGACTCCGCGGAGGCGGCACTGCCAACAGTCTGTCGCTCGGACCAGCGCGCGGTAGCATGGCGTATATCCGGGTTCGCGCCGGGACCCAGGGTCTTCTCCGTCAGGACGTGTGGCTCTCACCGATGGCCAAGGCCGACAGCCAGTACGCGCTTGTGTCGTCGCCTGCCAGCGAGTTGTCGCCGCGCATTTCGCCCAACGGCCGCTGGGTGGCGTACACGTCCAATGAGTCGAGCACCTATCAACTCTACGTCCTGCCCGTGCCCGGCCCCGGCCCGAAGGTGCCGGTGTCCGTAGCGCATGGCATCGAGCCAATGTGGTCGCGCGACGGCAAGGTGCTGTACTACATCTCGAACAACTACCTGCTGGCAGCGCACGTGGACGAGCGTAGCGGATTTCAGGCCACGAAGCAGGACACGCTGTTCTCGTTTGCCGAAAAGAACTTCGTCGTGCGCCCGCCTTCGGCGCGCGGTCCGTCGCTTGGCACGTATGACATATTTCCCAATGGCGACCTCGTGGTTCTGCTGCGCAGCAATGCCGTGGACGCGTCGCGGTCGAACATGGTAGCCATGCTGCACTGGCAGCAGTTGTTGTCGCCCGCGGCAACCGGCACCGCGAAATGACGGCCAACCTCGGTTCCCTGAACGCCTCGCTGGCCGGCCGCTATACCGTTGAAAGGGAATTGGGCGCCGGCGGCATGGCGACGGTGTACCTGGCGCACGACGTGCGGCACGATCGCAAGGTCGCGCTCAAGGTGCTGCGGCCCGAGCTAAGCGCGATCCTCGGCGCGGCACGGTTCCTGACCGAGATCAAGACGACGGCGAATCTCCAACACCCGCACATACTGTCGCTCTTCGACTCGGGCGAGGCGGACGGCACTGTGTTCTACGTGATGCCCTACGTGGAGGGCGAAACACTCCGCGACCGCATCAAGCGCGAGCACCAGCTCCCGGTGGACGAGGCGGTTCGCATCGCGCGCGAAGTGTTGGACGCGCTGGAGTACGCGCACAAACAGGGCATCGTGCACCGCGACATCAAGCCGGAAAACATCCTGCTGCACGGCGGGCACGCGATGGTCGCCGACTTTGGCATCGCGCTCGCGGCTTCGAAGACCGAGGGCAACTCGCGCATGACCGAGACCGGGATGTCGCTCGGCACGCCGCACTACATGTCGCCCGAACAAGCGATGGGCGAACGCGAGATCACGCCCAAGGCGGACATCTACGCGCTGGGCTGTGTGCTGTACGAGATGCTCACCGCCGAGCCGCCGTTCGTGGGCGCCACGGCACAGGCAATCTTCGCGCGCGTGCTGACGGACGAGCCGCGGTCGCTCACGCTCCAGCGCAAGACGATTCCGTCCAATGTGGCGGACGCGGTGCGTGTGGCTTTGCAAAAACTGCCGGCAGACCGCTTCAACTCGGCCGCGCAGTTCGCTGAAGCGCTTGGCAAGTCGGACTTCACATCGCTGGGTACGCGGGCGAGGCCGGCGGCGTCGGCGACCGCGACCACGCGCCAGCGCGTGCTGCGGACTGCACCCTGGGCGCTGTTTGTGCTTGCCGCCGCATTTGGCATTTACGGTTGGTCGCGCGCCGAACCCTCCCTGGTCACGCGCCAGCGAACACTCCTGTGGAAAAGCCGGCCGGTGTTGCAGGGCGCGGTCAGCTTTGGTCTGGCGATCGCGCGCGATGGCGCCATGGCGTTTGTGGACACAACGGGCGGCACAACCCAGCTCTGGATCAAGGAGCGTGACCAGTTGGAGCCGAGGGCGCTCACCGGCACGGCTGGTGCGCTTGGCCCCGTGTTTTCGCCGGACGGCGAGTGGATCGCGTTCGCGGCCGAAGCCAAGCTCAAGAAAGTGCCGCGGCTGGGTGGTTCCGCGACGACGATCGCCGATTCCATGAACATGGGGCTTCCGGCGATTGCATGGCTGGACGACGGCACGGTGGCGTACAACGATGGCAACTTCGCGCTTCGGACGGTGAATCAGGACGGTGGCCCAAAGCGCATGTGGCCTCGCTACGATTCGCTGGGACGCGGCGTGGTGAGCCTCTCGGCGCTCCCGGGCAAGCGCGGTGTGTTGATTGGGGCCTGCACAGGGAGCTGTGCTACGACGCAACTCGTCGCGCTGGACTTCATGTCCGGCGCCCCGCATGTGCTGGGCGACGAGATCATCAAGGGATGGCACTCGAGCACGGGGCACGTGGTATTCGCGCGCCGCGACGGCGGCGTATTTGCGGCCCCGTTCGACCTGAAGAAGATGTCTTTCGTCTCGGCGCCTGTGCCGGTACTGGATGGCGTACGGACCACGCCATTTGGTACTGAACTGGCGCTGTCGCCCAGCGGGTTGCTGCTCTACGAGCCGGGAGGCTCGATGGGGTCCGCGATTCTGACGGAGCTGGTTTGGGTTGGCCGCGACGGCAGGGCGACGCCGGTGGACAGTGGTTGGGCGTTTTCGGGCTCCTCCAACTTCACGACGGCGCTGTCGCCTGATGGGCGACGCCTTGCACTCTCTATTCAAGCCGGCGGCAAGTCCGACATCTACGTCAAGCAATTGGACAAAGGCCCGAACACGCGACTCACTTTCGGCGGCGACAACGAAAAGCCGCGCTGGACGCTGGATGGTCGCAACGTGGTGTACACCTCAGTCGCGCCGAGCGGTGCGGGGAATCAGGACATCCGTGTGCGCCGAGCTGACGGCACCGGCGCCGACCAGCTGTGGCTGGATCACCCCCGGCTTGTTGCGGAGGTCGTCGCCACCACCGACACGAATCGTTGGATCGTGCGGGTGGGTACTCCCGGGACACGCGACATCATGTTGTGGCAGCGCGGCGACAGCGTGCTCAAGCCACTGGTGGCCGACGGCAAGGCGCACGAGGGCGAAGTGTCGCTGTCGCGCGATGGCAGGTGGATTGCGTACGTATCGGACGAGTCGAGCCGGCCCGAGGTCTATGTCCGGCCGTTCCCGAAGGTCGAAGACGGAAAGTGGCAAATCTCCAAGAATGGCGGGTCGGAGCCGCTGTGGGCGCACAGCGGCCGTGAGCTGTTTTACCGCGATGCGAATCAGGGCCTTGTGTCAGTATCCGTGCGGACGGGTGCGGCGTTCGAGGAGGGTGAACGGCGCGTGCTCTTTTCGGCGCGCAATTATCAGAGCAGCACCTTGTCGCGACGCATGTACGAGATCACGCCTGACGACCGTCGCTTCCTGTTCGCCCGAGTCTTCGGGTCCGGCGGCTCGGCACAGACGGGGCCGCCGGAGCTCATCCGCGTGGACAACTGGTTCGTGGAGCTGAGCGGCCCGCGCCGCTCGCGGTAGAGGAGCGGCGCAGAGCACGTGGCGTCAGCAGACTTGCCGGGTACTGCTCAGTACACGCTCGGCACGAAGCGCTGCTTTTCCATTGGGGGACGCTCGTACTCGCCGTCCTGCCGCGGCGGGAACTTGAGCTTGTCCTTGGGCAGCACGTCCTTGTACTTGAACTGACTCAGCAGGTGTGAGATGCAGTTCAGGCGCGCCCGCTTCTTGTCGTCGGCGTTCACCACCCACCACGGACTATCGCTGTTGTCGGTGGCCCCGAACATCGCGTCCTTGGCCTTGGAAAACTCCACCCAATGCTTGCGCGCTTCGAGATCCATGGGGCTGATCTTCCAGCGCTTGGTGGCTTCATCGGCGCGGTCGCGGAAGCGGCGTTCCTGTTCGTCGTCGCTGACGCTGAACCAGTACTTGATGAGCGTGATGCCCGATCGCACCAGCATGTGTTCGAACTCCGGGCAGGACCGCAGGAATTCCTTGTACTCGTCCTTGGTGCAGAATCCCATGACGTGCTCGACGCCCGCACGGTTGTACCAGCTGCGGTCGAGCAGCACGATTTCGCCCGCGGCGGGGAGGTGGGCCACGTAGCGCTGGAAGTACCACTGCGTCTTCTCGCGATCCGTGGGCGTGCCCAGCGCGATGACGCGGCAGCCGCGCGGATTGAGGGGTTCGGCGACCCGCTTGATGGCGCCGCCCTTTCCGGCCGCGTCGCGGCCCTCGAAGATCACCACGACGCGCAGGCCCTTGTGGCGAATCCAGAACTGGAGCTTTACCAGTTCTTTCTGAAGACGGGCCAGTTCCTTCTCATACTTCTTGTTCTTGAGCTTGCCTTCGCCGCCGGTGGAATCCTCCACCGTGTGCTCGCCGGACTTCCGCTCCTCCTTGTCCTCCTTGTCCTTCTTGTCTTTGGGAGACATAGCCGCGCCGCCGTGAAGTTGGGGATTCGGCCACCAACATATCGTTCGCGCATGGCCGCCGTGTCGGGAAAACCCCCACGTGGACGCGGTTCAGCGCTTGGCGAGCGCGTCTACGATGCCCTGGAAGAATGACCACTCGTCCACCGCCACTCCGCCGGTAGGGCTGGGACGCGCACTCCACAGGGCAACTACGACCCGTTTGGCTGGATTGACGTACAGGAATTGGCCGTGGATGCCTTCGCCAACGAACGCGCGGTCCCGTCGCGCTTGGGCAGACGTGCCGGGCCACCACAGGTATCCGTAGTCGAGCGTTTGGCCGCTTCGCAGGGTCTTGGGACTCGTCGCCTCCGCGACCCAGCCTGATGGCAGGATGGAATCGCGGCCCAAGACGCCGTCGTTGAGTACAAACTGCCCGAACCGGGCGTAGTCGCGCAGCGTGGCACTAATCCCGCTGCCGCCGATCTCCACGCCGTTGGGCGAGTCCAGCCACCAGTACGCGTCCGCCTCCATGCCCACGCGGTTCCAGATTCGCTCATACAGGTAATCCGCCGCTGGGGTGCCAACGGCGCCGCGCAGGATCTCCGACGCCACCTGCGTCTCGCCGGTGCTGTACGTGTTGCGCGTGCCAGGCTCGGCGGCGCGGGGCAGGCGCTTCATGAGCGCCATCGCGGAGCCCGGTGCCTGCGAGATCTGCGCCTCGAGCAACTGGCGCCGGTCTGACGCTGGGTTGGTGTACGTCTCCGTCCAGCGCACACCGCTGGACATCATGAGCACGTCGCGCACCGTGACGCCGTCGTACGCGCTGCCAGCCAAGGCTGGTACGTGCTTCACCACCTGGTCGGTGAGCGAGAGCTTGCCCTGCTTCACCGCCGCGCCGATGAGCGTGGACGTCACCGCCTTGGCGACGGACATGGACATCCAGCGTGTGTGTTCGGTGTTGCCGTAGCGATAGCGCTCCAGCGCCACGCGACCGTCGTGCAGCACCAGAAGCGCAGACACGCGGTTGAGGTCCATGAACTGCTCGAGCGTGTACTGCTTGCCGGCGTCCGTGAACGTGACCGCGGTGAGCGGCGACGCGGCGGGCGGGAGCGGCAAGGGCCGAGTGGAGCGCGGAATGCGGCGGGTGGGGAACAGGCGGTCAATGTTGCGGAACGTGTTGACCGCCATCTCTGGCGTGAGAGCGCCGTCGTAGACCTGACGCACGGTGCCGATGGGCTCGGCGGCGTGCGGGTAGCTGAGAGGCGCGGGCACTTCGCGCATCGTGCCAGCGCAGGCGGCGGACAGCGTGGCCAGTGCTGCCAGTATCGCCACGAGCGTCGCGCTCGCGTCCGAGCGGCGGCGAAAAGGCATACTCAGCCCTGTACCACGCGCCGCGCCAGACCGGGCGAGAGGTGCATGAACATGTTGTACTCGCTGAACGTGGCCCGGCGCGCGACTTCGTTGGGGTGCAGCGCCGGGTGGTCCGGCCCCACGAGCGTGGCCTCGTCGCCGACCTCCATCGCCCGTTCGTCACCCACGAGGATTTCGGTGTGGCTGGCGCTCACGCTGCCGATCACCGGGAACATGCGACCCCGCACCATCACTTCGCAGCCCTTGATGGCGCCGCTGGGGTAGCCATCCACGTGACCGACACCGAGCGTCGCGATCCAGGCGGGCTTGTCTGTACTCCAACGGCGGTGATAGCTGACGCCGTCGCCGGCGCTGAGTTTGTCCAGCCGAATGACGCGCGCTTTGAGTCGGTACGCGGGACGCAGTTCGGCGCGCTGCATGGCGCGCTCGGAGACGTAGCCGCCGTAGAGCGCCAGGCCCGGCCGCACGGCGTCGAGATACGACTCGGTGGTCTGGTGCATGACCGCATCGGACGATGCGGCGTGCAGCGTCCCGATGGTGACGCCTTTGGTGCGCGCAGCGCTCTGCAGTTCGCGGAGACGTGCGGACTGCGCGCGATCAAAGTCAGCGTCCTCGACGAGTTCGGTGAACGCGCCCTCGATGCGGACCTTGCCGGTCGCGTTCAATGATTCGATCCAGGGCAGGGCATCGGCGACCGGAATGCCCATGCGATGCATGCCCGTGTCCACGTAGAGATGAATGCGTACGGGACGATTGAGCTTGGTGGCGACGCGAGACAGCAGCGTCGGCGCGTCGGCGCGATACGGGCACTGGATCACGTCGCGCGGGACGAGGTCGAGCATTTCCTCCTCGCTGGCCGGTCCCATGAGCAGGATGGGCTTGCGGACGCCGGCCTTGCGGAGCGTGAGCGCCTCGTCGGGGCGGACCACGGCCAGTGCTTGCACTTCGCGCATCGCGTCGAACAACGGGCCGGCCGTGCTCAGGCCCAAACCGTAAGCGTTGTTCTTGACGACGGCGATGATCGGCTTGCCGCCACTGAGCAGCGCGACGGCGCGTGCGTTGTGAACGAGCGCGGTGGCGTCAATCTCGAGCCACGGCTCGAATCCGGACGTGGAGTTCGGGGTGACTCGTGACGCAGGACCCCTAAGGCCAGCGAGCAGGGGCGCAGTACTCAGCGCGCTGGCGGCTCCCAGCGCGCGGGCGATGAAGCTTCGGCGCGTTGACATTCACCAACTTGGCGCAGTTGCCCAGCGCCGGCCAGCGGAGCGCTTCCTGAGGGTGGCCCGCTGCCCCAGACCGCCGCGGTGAAGCGATGCGGCCTACGTACGAGCGACCAAGGCCTACGTAGTAATCCGTAGGGCGCAGCCGTCGCGGCAGTCCGAGATTGGGCTGAACCTCAATCGGAGAAGCGAACATGCGCAACCCCGAGCTCGTCCGGAGTTGGACATTGATGGCAAGGCCGGTGCAGGCCCTCGCGGTACTCGTGATTGTCAACACGCTTTCCGGCTGCATGCCGCCGTTCGCCGAGATGCAGGGTGCCCGGTTGACGGGCGTTGGCAGGGCGGAGATCACGCCTCACCTCACACGCACGTTGTTTGCCGAGAATGGCGAAGTCGAGCAGCTCTACAACAACCTCGGCGTCTCGGTGTCAACGGGGCTGAGCCCGCGCAGCGACTTTCGCCTCACCTTCGTGCGCTCGGTCGTCGTTGACGAGCCCGGTGAAGGCTTCAACGTGATCGGGTTCGGACCAAAGTTCTCGCTTTCGCCGAACCGCGCCGCCTTGTTCGTGCCGATCGGGTTCGGAATCGCCGAGGGCCTGGACATTTCCAACACGCTCCAGACGCATCCGACGCTGCTGTTCACCACGCCGCTGGGACGCGGGGCCGAGCTCAACACGTCGCTCAAGGCGCTGATTCCGCTGGCGCAGAACGAAGCCGAGTTGCTCGTGGGTGCGACAATCGGCCTCGCGATTGGCCGCGACATTTCCAAGTGGGCCATCCGTCCGGAGGTCGCGTTCTTGAGAAATCCGGGTGAGGACGGCACGGCGATCTCCGCCGGCGTGGGGATGACGTTTGGCCTCGGTGGCGCGAGGCCGCGGGCTCCCTAAACCCCGGCCGTGGTTACGCCGCGCGCGGCTGGCCCGGTCGCTCCGCGCGCGCCACCGCTACGACTTGGCCGCCAAAGCGCGCTCAACTCGCGTGTCCGGCACCAACCAGAGCAACGCGACCAGCACATAGATCGCGATCGAGGCACCGTGTGCCCAGCGGGAAACGAGGATCGCGAGGATGTACAGCACCAGAGACCCTTTGCCTTTCCAGTCGCGGCCAACCGCTTTCCGCAGTTCGGAGTCCGGCCCCTGTGACGCGATAATGACCAACTGCAACGTGTAGAACGCAATCGCGGCCATCAGCATGACCACACCGTACACCGCCGCTGGCATAGCGGCGAAGTGGTTCTCGCCCAGCCACCCGGTGACGAAGGGGACCAGGGACAACCAGAAGAGCAGGTGCAGGTTGGCCCACAGGATGCCGCCGGTGACATGGCGCATCATGTGCAACAAGTGGTGGTGATTGTTCCAATAGATGCCGATATACACGAAGCTCATCACATAACTCAGGGCCACTGGCCAGAGCGGGGCCAGCGCTTGCAAGCCGTCGCCGTGAGGGACCTTGAGCTCCAGCACCATGATCGTGATGATGATGGCAATCACGCCATCGCTGAACGCTTCGAGCCGGGATTTCTGCATCGTTTACGCCGGACCGCGGCGACACACCGGAGCCTCGTTCTTGGCGCCCTCCAGCATCTCAACCAGCTCACGAAGGATTTCGCGGCCGTCGTCCTTCACGTACCAGGACATTTTCTCCTCAAATCGCGAACCCGTTTCCTTGCTCGCGATAATGGGCAGCCAGAAATCCTGAAGCGCCTTGGGCTGTTCTACCCAGCAGCCGCGAATGCTGAACGTGTCGTCCAGCAGGAGAACCGTGGGTGTCGCGGGGCGACCGTCGGGTGTGCGGTGCGCCTGCATCCACTGCTTGCCGACCGTTGAGTTGATCAGGCGCAAGTCCAAACCCGGCACGAGCTCGGCGAGCCGCGCGACGATCGGCACCGAATTGGCGGAGTCGGAACAGCCGGGTTCAGTGATCACGAGGACGCGCCACGGGCCCGTGTTCCGTACGCGCGCTGCGAGTGAGTCCGGGATCTTCGCGTTGGTCCACGCGCGATCCCACACGTCCTTCCGGCGGTTGACCGCTGGGTAGAAGTCCGTCCAGCGCTGCCCGCCCTCGAACGCGGCCTTGAGCGAGTCGGACGCGACCACCGGGAGCGCGACTGCGCTCGGGGACGGCGCGGTGAGGCCGGCCGCGCAGACGGCGGCGGGGACTGCCAGTGCGAGAAACCCGATCATCGTCAGCTCCTATTGGAATTATTCGACGCGGAAGTTTCGGAAGAGCGTTACTGCATCGCGCTTGGTCCACAGGCCAATGCGGCCCGCGACGGCGGTTTCCAGCGGGTGCTCCAGCGAGATCAGGCCGTTCACAGTCCCGGTGACTTTCGCGCCCTGCACGCGCACGACAAGCTCGTGCCACGTATTGAGCGGCAGCGGTTTGGCCGCTGTGCCATGCGCGATACGGATGCGATCGCCGTTGGCGAAACGCCAGACGGCGATGTCCCCATCCTTGGTGTTGTACCGGATGTAGTGATATTCGCCGCTGGGCTGAAGACCAAACACGATTCCGGCATTTTGATCATCTTTGCCCGCCAGCATCTTGAACTGTACCCGGACGGTGCCGTGCGCGAAGTGGGACACGCCGTTCCACACCGCTAGCGGGAACGCGCCGGGCGCCGTGCCGTTGGCAACCATCTGTTCCGACACGGTCGCGTAGAACGGCTTCATCGAAGCCTCCAGCTGCGACCGGGTCGTGGTTCCACTCCACGATGCGCCATCGGCCTTGAGCGCCGGGCCGCCGTCATTGACGGTCGACCAATTGCCGATCACTCCCACGAGCGCGGCAGCCTGCTGGCGCGAGGGAAGCGGTGGCGCGTTGAGCGTCGCCAGCGTGCCGAGTCCGACAACTGCGGCGAACGCGAAGCGGGTCTTGTTCAGCATGAAACCTCCTGCGGCGCCCGCGACCGGCAGTGCGAGCAGACTCCACAAGCCTATGAACCCTCGGCTGACTTCCTCCGGGGCCCAGGCTTCAGGCGGGATCATGCCGAGCGTCACGGCCAGCACGGCGGCTACGCAATGTCCGGCGAACGCGCCGAGAAAGGCATTGCGGACGCGCGGCGCGCGTTTGCGCAGGCGATGCGCCACGATGAGCATCGCGATCGGCACGCCGAACAGGCCGAGCAGGAAGGCAACGATGTTGACGCTCATGTCGTTTCCTCGGCCGGGCCGCGGCGGAGTTTTGGCACGAGCCACAGCCAGTAGCCGGTGATGAGCGTGAGCACGAGGCCGATGGCGGCGATGTCCGAGAGAATCACGAACGCCTGACCGCCAAACACTTCGCCCGAGTGCAGCTTCTCGAGGAATACGTCACCGCGGCGCCCCGTGTGAACCACTGTGGCGCTGGCCAGGTCCACCGTCATTTCCATCGACGCCTTGTCGCGCAGCCGCACCTTCACGTAGCCATTGCGCGGACGAACGTCCATGCGATCAATGAGGGCGATGTCGAGCGGGTCGCCGGGTTTCCAGTCTCCCCTCGCGGACTGCGGCGCCGCTTCGAGTGCAGCGAGCGCGAGGCGCTCCAGCGAGACCGCCTGCGCAAACGGGGCGGTGGCCTCGTGCGGCACGTCCGGCATGAGGCCCAGGCCGCGCTTGTGATTGAGCAGGACGCCCGTGATGGAGATCGAGACGAGCGCGACCGTCACGACGACGCCGACCCAGAGGTGGATGTAGAACGCGGCGCGCGAGAGCTGTCGGCGCTGTGGCGCCGGCGATGGCTTTGCTGCGAGGTTCATCTACGCCTGTTTGGGTGCGACGTAATTCCTGGTGATCGCTCTGGTGCTGATGGTTCCGTTCTGGCGCATCACAATCTCGAATTCCTTGCGGAGGAGAGCGAGCACAGTCTCGACACCTTCCTGACCAAACGAGCCCAGTCCCCAGATGTACGGGCGGCCAATGCCGGCTGCTGTGGCGCCGAGCGCGAGCGCCTTGAAAATGTCAGTGCCACGACGAACGCCGCCGTCGAGGATGATCGGCGCCCGGCCGGCGACGCCAGCAGCAACTTCGGGCAGTGAAGTAATCGTTGCACGCAAGCTATTCTCGGCGCGACCGCCGTGGTTCGAGACGAACAAGCCGTCCACGCCATGCTGCATCGCAAGTTCCGCGTCCTCGCGTGTGACGATGCCCTTGAGGAACACCTTCATCGTTGTGATGTCCTTGAGGCGCTTGACGTAGTCCCATGTCGGCGTGCCGGGATCCGGATTCTGCGCGGGGCCGAAGTTCGCGATCATCGGCTTGCGGCGGTTGTCGCGGCCGTCGATGCCGACGACCCCGGGGTTCGGACGTCCGCCGGCATGGCACGTGGCGCATGTGCGCGTGTCTGACTGCGCGCCGCGCGTCTGAGTCTCGCGATTGCTGCCGCCCAGCAGGTCCACAGTCCAGACGAGCACGGGGCAGCCGGAGCGCTCGACCCGCTTCACCAGTTCGCGCGTCTGGCTGAAGTCCTCACGGTGGTAGAGCTGATACCAGACAGGCGTGCCACGGGCCGCGTTGACGTCTTCTATAGAAGTGGTCGCGACCGTGGACAGGACCTGAAGATGGTTCTTTGCCTTGGCGGCGCGCGCTGTGGCGATTTCACCGTCCGGGTGGAAGGCCTTCTGGCTTCCCACAGGATTGAGAACGATGGGGGTGGGCCATGAGGTGCCGAGGATGTTGACGCCGGGATCGATGTTGCGGACGTCCACCAGGCGGCGTGGCCGCAGTTCCCAACGCGCGAATCCGTCGCGGTTCGCCTGGATCGTGCCGTCGTCGTCCGAGCCGGTGTTGAGATAGGCCCAATGGGCGGGCGGGATCTTGACCTTGGCCACAGGCTCGAAGTCGAAGACGCTGAGCGCTTGCTGGACGGCCGTGATCAGCGCGGGGTCTTGTCCTTGTGACGGAAAGCCCAGTGCGCCCTTCTCCAGCATTTGCGCCACGACGGCGAGTTCTCCGCCGGCGAGCGCGAAGAGGGGGCTGCTGGCCAAGAAGCTTAGGAACTTCCGGCGTGACTGCGCGCGTTCTGGAGTCATGCGGCCAATAAAACAGGGTACAGGGTGTTGGGTTAGGGTGTAGGGTACAGGGTACAGGGTACAGGGTACTGCCTACACCAATCGTGAGAAGCGCCGCGAGGAGTCGGGGGAATCCACGCCGTATGCCGCGTAGCACGCCAGGAAGAGGCCGAGCAGCGGAAGAATAGTCGAGGGGTGGAGGCCAGCCGCGGATGGAGCGCTAGGTGTTGCGATGCACGCGACTGCGGCGCCGGCAACAATCATCACAATGCCGAGCCACTGATACATGCGAAGCCCGCCGACAACGCGCGTCTGGGGCTCGCCGCGGAAGTGCTCTTCCACGAAACGACCTGCCCCAACGAGGATCAGGTACGCTCCGCCAATGAACGAAAGGGGCGCATGCAACGACCAGAGTCTCAGTAGCAACGCGCCCACGAGCAGCGTCCACACGATGGAGTAGAGTGGCGTGGGATGAACGCTCGCGCCGCCGAGCGGGCTGAGGCGGACGACGCGCGACTGCGGGTGCGTGTAGCAAATGCCCGGAACGCCGATGGCCTCGCGCCCGTGGCAGCAGCCCTGCACGAGGCACCGCAACCGCCCCACGGGCTGCCCGAACGCGGCGCCGGTGGTGAGCGCCGCGAGCGCGAGCCAGCCATCGGCACCGAATGCAGTCATCACGATCGCGAAGAGGGGCATGGCCACGACCGAGCCGAAGTAGCCGTAGGGCCGAAGGAGTTGTGGCGATCCTTCCACCAGCTGCGCCCACAATCCCGCACCGCCGACGCCGACGAGCGCCATGGCGACAATCCACCAGAGATGGTCGGCGCCAGCGAGGGCCACCGCAACCGCGACCGAAAGCGTTGCGCCAGCTGCGGCATAGGCGCCGTGACTCAGCAATCGCACGGGCCCGACGCGCGCTTCGCGCCACGAATTCGCGATGGCCTCACTCGCGGAGCACAGCGCGCCCCAAATCGACGTGCGGCGAATCACGACGACGTAGGCGACTCCGCCGGCGACGATATCGGCCGCCGAGTGCATGCCAGTGGTGACGCACGCAATCGCCGTGGCGGCGACGAGGAGCGCCAGCGGCCAGCGCCAACGCGGGAAACGCTCCGCCCACACGCGCGCTGCGATGCACGCCCACACGATGTGAAACGACGGGAACGCGGTGGTGGGCGCGTCTCCGGCGCGCTCGAAGCGGAGCATCTCCTCCCAGAATCCATTGCCCTCAACGGGCTTGGCGACCGCGACGAGCGGTAGGGCGAGATACAGCGGCATGATGATCGCAGTCGCCCAGAGCCCGTCGAGGCCCAGTTCACGCAACTGACGTCGCGTCCGGACGATGAAGGGTGCCAGGGCCGCGATCACGTACGTCGAGAAGTAGATGGACTCGGTCCATGGAATGACTGGCAGTGCCGCGTCCCACGCCATGTAGGTCGAGATGCCGTCGCTGCCGGCGCCGAGCAGTTCGATGGCCATGAACCCGGTGAGCCACGGCGCCAGCACGACGCCGATGAACGCGAAGCGCTCGCGTAGGAGCGGCGCGTCGTTCGTGGCGTGCGGCAATGAGAGCAGGGGCGCTGGTTGCGCACCGAATCGCGCGATGGTTGCGTCGCGCTCGAAGCCGATCACCCACGCGGCGATTGCGAGCGCGAGCGTTGGCGTCACGATCCAGAGGCCACCGCCGGACTGGGTGGCGAGTGACACGCCGACTGCGGTGATAATTGCGCCGATGTAGATGGGGTGCGCGACGACTCCGTAGATGCCGCGCGTCACGAACTGCGTCGGGGGGAAGGGGCTGGCCGGCAATCCGTGGCCCAACACCCAAAGGCTGCGAGTAGCCGCGAGCATGAGTGCGACGCCGGCAGCGACGATGGGCCACCCCATCACCGGCGACCCGTACGCGGGGAGCGAGAGCAACGTGTCGAGACGCGCGCCCCACGCGACGAGCAGCGCCGGGAGGACGACGATGAACAGCGCCGCGTACAGGAGCCGCGCGATCATCCGAACTCCACAGTCTCGTCCACGGCGGTGCCGCGGATCTCGTTCATCCCGTCGCGCAGAACACCCGATCGCGTGCGACGTACTTCGTGGCCAGCGATGAGCCACTTGGGAACAAGGGCCCGCAGCGCCGGAATGCGCCGGATCGTTGCGCCGATCGAGCGGTCCACGAGCACTGTAGGCGCGCCGAGTGAGAGCGTCGTCGATCCGGCGCTCATGGCGTCCGGGTCCAGCGCCGGCGCGGGGGCGGCAGCGCCGTCAACGAAGAGCCAACGCCTGTCGTCCTGAGCGCAGCGAAGGACCTCCTCAGGACTCTGGAGGTGCGTGGGTGGCAGGGCGCCCACAGGGCGACAGGCGCGGGGGGGTTGTAGGCCACGCCCCGAGATACAAAAAAAAGTGCGCGGCAACTCAAAGCGGATACAACCTACCCCCCCCCGGGCGCAGGATACCGGGTT
>JANNRQ010000090.1:0-73357 GCA_031401495.1 Gemmatimonadota bacterium | reverse complement strand
CAGGACTGGGACATCTGCGAGCGCAGCCAGTTGGGCATCGCGTCGCGTCGCTACGAGCCCGGCCCCTACTCTCCGCGCGAGAGCATCCCCGCCGCGTGGGACGCGGAGTACCTCCGGATGTTCGGCGCGCCATGACGGACGAGACCGAGTCCACCATTGCATTTCATGCCAAGACTCTTGGCTACGTCGCCTTGGCTGCGTTCATCACGGTCATTCTCACGAACGCCGTCCTGAGCTTCTTCCTCGAACGAATTATTCCCGGCGTCGGCCCCGGCGTCGCCGGCGCAGTCGGCGCGGTCGTCGCTTTCAGGCGGCACAAGCACCGCACGTCCACACCCGAGATGGAGAACACGCCGTGATTGCCATCGTCCGTCGTTCCCTCGCGCTGTTCGCCGCGTTTGCGCCCACCGCGCTTGCGCAAGACGCGCCCAAGGCCGTGAGCCTTGAAACCGTACCGCGTGCCGCAACGCTCGTGACCAAGACCGCGAGCGAACTCGCCATCGCGGTGGAACGCTACGCGTCAGACCAGCAAGCGCTCAACCGCCGCTACGATGCCGATGAGTCGCCGTCCAAGCGCGCGCGCATGCGCGAGTTCTACGCGGCGTGGCGCGCGCGGCTCAGGGACGTGGACTTCGACAGGCTCTCGCAGGAGGGCAAACTCGACTATGTCCTGCTCGACAACTACCTGATTCACCAGCAGTCGCTGATGGAGCGCGATGACAAGCAGCGCGCCGAGACCGCGCCGCTGATTCCGTTCCGTGACCGCATGCTCGCGCTGCAGGATGAGCGCCGCAGTCTCAAGACCATTGACCATGCCGCGCTGGCGCGCACGCTCGCGGACATGGCCAGACAAGTCGACAGCCTGCGCGCGATCTTCGAGCCGCCACCGGCTGCGCGCGGCGACAGCGGGCGCGCTCGTCCTGCGTCTCCCCGCGTCTCACGCACAGTCGCGAACCGCGCGGCGGACGACCTCGAAAATCTGCGCCGCGTGATACAGGGCTGGTATCGGTTCTACGATGGCTACGATCCGCTCTTCTCGTGGTGGAACAAGAATCCGTACACCAAGCTCGACTCGGCCATGACGCGTTACTCGCGCACCATCCGCGAGCGCGTCGTCGGCCTGCGGCCGCAGGACATCGCGCAGAACACCGGCCCGATCATCGGCGACCCGATCGGCGCGGACGGCCTCAAGGAAGACCTGCGCTACGAGATGATCCCGTACACGCCGGAAGAGTTGATCGCGATCGCGGAAAAGGAGTACGCCTTCAGCCTCAGCGAGGTGAAGAAGGCCGCGCGCGACATGGGCTTCGGCGACAACTGGAAAGCGGCGCAGGAGAAGGTGAAGAACACCTACGTTGAGCCGGGCAAGCAGCCGGACATGATCCGCGACCTCGCCAAGCAGGCGGAGGAGTACTTCGCCAAGCGTGACTTCGTCACGATACCGCCGCTCGCGCAGGAAGACTGGAACATGGAAATGATGGCCGCCGACCGTCAGCGCGTATCGCCGTTCTTCCTTGGCGGACAGTCGATCATCGTGTCGTACCCAACGGTCGACATGTCGGACGACGAGAAGCTGATGAGCATGCGCGGCAACAACCCGCACTTCTCGCACGCGACCGTGTTCCACGAGCTGAACCCCGGGCACCACCTCCAGGGCTTCATGACGCAACGCTACAACCCGCACCGCCGGCTGTTCAACACGCCGTTCTGGGGCGAGGGCAACGCCCTGTATTGGGAGATGTTCCTGTGGGACAAGGGCGACTTCCACGTCTCACCCGAGGACCGCATCGGCGCGCTGTTCTGGAGGATGCATCGCAGCGCCCGGATCATCTTCTCGCTGAACTTCCACCTCGGCAAAATGACGCCGGAGCAGGCGGTGCAATTTTTGGTGGACACCGTGGGCTTCGAGCGCGCGAATGCAGACGGCGAGGTGCGCCGCTCATTCGGTGGGCAGTACTCGCCGCTGTACCAGGCGGCCTACATGCTCGGCGGACTCCAGCTCCGCGCGCTGCACAAGGAAATCGTGGGCTCGCAGAAGATGACTGACCGCGAATTCCACGACATGATCCTCCAGGGCGGCGCAATGCCGATCACCATGGTGCGCGCGCGCGTCGCGAACACGCCGCTCAGCCGCAACGGTTCCCAGCCGTGGCGATTTGATACGCTGCGGCCGCCACCGATTCCGTTCACAAAGCGCTAGCCGAGCAGCCCCTCGGACCCTCGACGAACGGCCCCTCGGCTCTACGGGTGTTATGAAATGACGGAAGGAACGGAAATGACGGAATCTTCGATTGGTTTTGTTTTCGGTCATTTCCGTTTATTCCGTCGCTTCCCAACAACCCTTGGGCCGAGGGGCTCGTCGCGGTGTGCAGGTGAGGTCAAACGATGAAGCCAACCGCGTTCAAGACCCAAAAGGCTTTTGGCACCTGGCTCGCGAAGCACCACGCGTCCAAGTCCGAATTGTGGATGCGTCTTTACAAAGTCCACGCGCGATCGTTGGGCATTGGCTACCGCGAAGCGCTTGACGAAGCACTGTGCTGGGGCTGGATCGACGGCATCCGCCGCGCGCTCGACGCAGACTCGTTCACCCAGCGGTTCACGCCGCGACGGCCGAAGAGCATCTGGAGCGCCGTCAACATCAAGCGCTACAAGGAACTGCTCGCCGAGAAACGCGTGAGGGCGCCGGGCGCGGCCGCATTCGCGAAATGGAGCGGCAAGAGAGCGCCGTACTCATTCGAGAACCGGTCACGGAGACTGTCCCCCGACTTCCGCAAACGCTTCAGGGCGCACAAGGCCGCATGGAAATTCTTCTCCGCCCAAGCTCCGTGGTACCAGCGCGTCGTCACCTTCCTGATCATGGAAGGCAAGCGACCCGAGACCCGCGAGAAGCGATTCGCTCACGTGATCGCCACGTCCGCCAACGGCAGGCGCATCGAGCAACTCGTTCCGAAGAAGGGCTGACCGACTCGAAGTGGCGGCCCGACGCTAGAACCAGGGCTCGTCGGCAGACGGCCCGTAGATCGACGGCACCTTGCCACCCGCCATCCGCACGTAGACCGCGTACTGCCCGCGGTGGTGGATCTGGTCGTGCAGCATCATCCATATGAAATCCAGCTTCGGCCACGCAGCCACCGTGCCGGGACCCGTTGGGAAATCAACCGCGCCATCGAACGCCTTGTCCGGCGATTTCTTGATCAGGCCCACCAGCGAGTTGAAGTCAGCCTCGAACTGGTCCAGGATCATGCCGAAGTCCGTCGGCACCCTTGGAGCGCCGGCGCCGAGCTTGAACTGATCGCGAAGAGCGAGCGAGATCAGGTTCTGCTCCATGACGAACGTGAATGCCAATTCACGGGCGCACTGCGACCGCGGGTGCGGACGGAACTCCGACTGACCGGGCGGGAGCGCGCGAAGCACCTTCGCCGTAGTCGCGTGCTCCTTCTGGAATGTCTCGAGGAACACCGCCTTCGGCGACCGATGCGCCTGCACCGAGCGATGCTCGTGTGACGCCGACGGCTTTCGGGATGCGGTCTTCTTCTTCGCTGATGACTTCGCCTTCGCGGCGCTCTTCTTCGTGGCCATGGGATATTCCGATAGTTTCGGGCGCGAAAGTTAGGCAGGTGACTTCCGAATCCTCAAGCAGACCGACAACTTCATGCTAATGCGTCACTTCGCGGTGCGTGCGCTTGCGCTGAGCGTGGTTGCCCTGCCGTCCGTCGTGGCGTCGCAGGCCGGGCCTGCCTACCGACCCGGCATCGACGTTACCGACTACTCCATCACGCTCGAAATCCCTGATACCGGCGTCGTCATTCAAGGCGACGTCGTGGTGTCGTTCAGGCGCACCGCGCGCGTCGACACGCTGGTCCTCGATCTCAGGCTTCTCAAAGTTTCCAAAGTCACGGTTGACGATCGCCTGGTCACGTTCGGACGCACCGACTCGACGCTGCTCGTTCCACTCCCCGCCGGCGCCGAAGGCAGCTTCAAAGTCCGCGTGACCTACGGCGGTGCGGTGGCGGACGGTCTCATTGCGCGCCGCGACAGCGCGGGCCGCTGGACCTACTTCGGCGACAATTGGCCTAACCGCGCGCGCTACTGGATTCCCAGCGTCGACCACCCGAGCGACAAGGCCACGGTCAGCTGGAACGTGCGCAGTACGCGCAAACGCGGACGGATCGTGATCGCCAACGGCGCGCCGCTCGACATGTGGGTCAACAAGGGTGGGCCGAATGCAGTGACTTCACATCGCTACCGTCAGGCCAAACCGATTCCGACCTACCTCATGGTGATCGCGGTCGCACCGATGATCTCGCGCGACCTCGGGGAGACGGCGTGCGGCCTCGCAGAGAACAAGAAGTGCGTGCGGCAGACAGTGTTCGTTGCGCCCGAACAGTGGGGCGTGCTGCCCGGCAACTTCGCTCAGGCCGGCGACATCGTGAAGTTCATCGGCTCGATCGTGGCGCCCTTTCCGTATGACCGCTTGTCGCATCTGCAGTCATCCACGCGGTATGGGGGCATGGAGAACGCGACAGCGATCTTCTACTCCGATCGCGCGTTCCGGCGCGGCGGTGTGGGCGTGAGCCTCATCGCCCATGAGACCGCGCACCAGTGGTTCGGCGATGCGGCGACCGCCCGCGAATGGCCGCACGTGTGGCTGTCCGAGGGATTCGCCACGTACTTCGCCGCGCTCTTCGTCGAGCACTCGCGAGGGGCGTCGCCGTTCAAGCTCGAGATGCGCAACATCCGCGAGACGATCCTGGCCGACACACTCGCGGTCCTCAGCCGCCCGGTCATCGACACCATGGTGGCTGACCTCAACGCTTTGCTCAACACCAACAGCTACCAGAAGGGCGGCTTCGTTCTGCACATGCTTCGGGCGCAAATCGGCGACTCAGCGTTTTTTCGCGGCGTACGCGACTACTACCTGAAGCACAGGCACGGCACCGCGCTCACGTCGGACCTGCAGGCTGCGCTGGAGAAATCCTCGGGACGCAAACTCGGCCTGTTCTTCGATCAGTGGCTGCGTCGCCCGGGCTATCCCGAACTCGATATCACCTGGAGCCCGGACTCGGCGTCGCAGACACTGGAGATCGGCGTCACACAAGCTCGCCGCTTCGGCGCCTTCGAGTTCCCTCTGCGGGTGGCGCTCACGATGTCCGACGGGCAACGCCGCACCATCAACGTCACCATCCCACCGCAGCCGGAGACGAAAGTCATGCTGCCCGTGACGGGTGTGGTGTCGTCCGTTGAAGTGGACCCCGACGTCCAGCTGCTCGCGCGCATCACGACCAAGAAGAACTAGTGGCCCACGAGTTCCTCGCTGCGGCGATCACCGAGGCGCGCGCCGGACTCGCCGAGGGCGGCATTCCGATCGGGGCGGTCCTCGTGATCGACGGCAAGATTGTCGGGCGTGGGCACAACCGCCGCGTCCAGAAAGGCAGCGCGATCCTGCACGCTGAAATGGACTGCTTGGAGAACGCCGGCCGGCTCAAGGCCGCGGACTACAGGCGCGCCACGCTGTACTCCACGCTCTCGCCGTGCGACATGTGTTCGGGGACCGCCCTTCTATATGGTATCCGCCGAATCGTGATTGGCGAAAACCGGACTTTCCGGGGGCCGGAGGACTACGTTCGCTCGCGGGGCGTCACGATTGACGTCGTGGACGACGCCGACTGTGAACAGCTGATGCGCGACTTCATCGCCAACCGCCCCGATCTGTGGAACGAGGATATCGGCAAATAGTCAGCCTTCGTATGTAGTTCGGCCCCCGGCCACGGTGCGCGCGATCTTGATGTCCTTGATCGTATCCGGCGCCACATCGTGCGGATCTTTCTCGAGAATGACGAAGTCGGCCAGCATGCCGGCCATGACCTTCCCTTTCGTCTTCTCCTCGTAGCTCGCCCACGCGCCATTCACGGTCGCGATGCGGATCGCCTCGTCCACCGTGACCTTCTGGTTCGCGCCCCACACTCGCCCGCGGAAGTCCGTGCGCGTCACCATGCTTTGCAGCGCCATGAGCGGCTCGAACGGCCCCGGGCCGTAGTCGCTGGCGCCCGGCACCATGATGCCCGCGTCCAGGAAACTCCGATGCGCGAACATCGAGCGCGTCTTCTCCTCGCCGTACTCCGCCCACTTCTCGCCGTGGTAGTAGACATACGTCCAGAACGGCGTCGGCACCGTGCCAGTCACCTTGATGCGGCGGATCAGCTCCGGTGTCACGAGCGTGCAGTGTTCGATACGATGACGGCGGTCCGGGTGCGGCCACTGCTTCAGTGCCCGCTCGAATGCGTTCAACGTCATGTCGATGGTGACGTCGCCGTTGGCATGCACGCCGATCTGCCAGTTGTTGCGGTGCGCGTCGTCCACGGCTTCGTGGATCTGCGCCTGCGTCATGGTCGCAATGCCATAGTCGGTCGTGCCGACATAGGGCGTGCTCATCCGCATCGTGCGCTCGGACGCGGACCCGTCCGCTGTCACTTTCCTGCCGCCGACACGGATCCACTCGTCACCGAAACCGGTGTACACGCCGGCGTCGCGCAACGACTGATACGCGCCCCGAATCATCATGTACGCACGATGCCGCAGCTCGCCCGCCGCACGCGCATCCTCGTACGCGCGGATGGTGTCCGCCCCCGCGCCCGCATCGTGCACCGTCGTGAGTCCGGTGGCCGCGAACATCTTCGAGATGTGCATCATGCCCTGCTTCGCGCGCTCGCGATCCTGCTCCGGCGTGAAGCGCTCTCGCTGGCCACCGCGGTTCACCGCGCCCCGCGCCAACTCGGCGACCCGACCGTTCAGTTCGCCGTTCGCATCCTTGAAGAAGCGCCCGTCACTCGGATCCGGCGTGTCCTTCGTGATGCCGGCCAGCTCGAACGCCTTGGAATTGTAGAAACTCGTGTGACCGCCGCGATGGTGCACGCCGATCGGATGGTTCGTCGAGACCGCGTCCAGCGACGCCTTGGTCAGCAACCCGTCCGACAGCTTGGTGTCGTCGAACATGTAACCGTTGATCCAGAATCCGGGTGGCGTCGTCGCCAGCTTCTTGCGCAGCGCCTCCTGGATTTCGCGCACGCTGCGCAAGTTGGCGTTCACTTCGTACAACTCGCGCACGCCGCTCGGATGACAATGGCAATCCATGAACCCGGGCAGCACGGTCATGTTCTGTGCGTCCATCACGCGTGTGTCGCGCGTCGCCAGGTTACGGATGTCCGCGTTTGAGCCAACCGCTGTGAATCGGCCCGCCTTCACGGCGAACGCCTGGGCGCGCGCCATCGCGGAATCCTGCGTCAGCACTCGGCCGTTCACGACGATGAAGTCAGGTGCCTCGGGTGGCAACGGCGCGAGCCGCGGCAGTGACGGCGCTTGGGCACCCGCTTTTGCGAACGGTGCCTTGGCCAGCGCCGCGGCGCCAGCGAGGATGGCACTGAAGGTCAGGAATTCACCGCGGCTGTATCTGCGCATCGTGCGTCCCTGTGAAGGTCGGGTGTCCGGCGAGAAAGTACGCGCGCCACGTGGACCTGCCAGAGGCATGGCGCCCGACGGAACTCGGCGACACATTCCCGCGCCGAGCCATTTGTGAACCTTCGATGGATTCCGCCCAAGCGACACACGCCTCCATGAAGCGCTTCTCGGGAACTCGGGCCGCGGCGATCGCGAAGATCGGCTACATGAAGATCCGAAGCGGCGACCACCGGTTCATTCACGTATGGGTGGTAGTCATTGACGGACGCGTGTTCGTGCGCTCGTGGAATGACGAGCCCGACGGCTGGTACCGCGCCTTCCGCAAGCATCCCCGCGGTGCCATTGTCGTCGGCGACAGCGAAGTACCGGTTCGGGCCGTACCAGTAACGAGCACCAAGTGGATTGAGGCGGCATCAAGCGCCTACGCCCTCAAGTACAAGACCAAGGCAAATCAGAAGTACGTGAAGGGATTTCGGGCCGCGCGCAGATGCGCGACAACCCTCGAGCTACTGCCCTAGTTGCTGCTTGCCGTTCGACTCCAACCACCACCGTCCTATGCGCACTTCCGCCGTCCTCGCGCTCCTGACGCCGTTCGCACTTTCGGCACAGGAGATCACCGCTGACCCGACCGCCGCTCAGCGCGACACCACCACGATCAACGTTGCGTCTGACCCGCTCCTGCGCGGCTTTCGCTGGCGCTCCATCGGCCCGATCGGCCAGGGCGGGCGCGTGGACGACATCGCGGTGCACCCCACGAACCCGTCCATCTACTACGTGGGCTTCGCGACCGCCGGCATCTGGAAGACCGTCAACAACGGCACGACGTTCACGCCGATCTTCGACACCTACAGCACGCACTCCATCGGTGACCTCGCGCTCGCTCCGTCCAACCCCGACATCATATATGTAGGCACTGGTGAGGCGAACAACCGTCAGAGCTCGTCGTTCGGCGACGGCATGTACAAGTCCATGGACGGCGGCAAGACGTTCACCCAAATCGGCCTCCGCGAAACACAGTCCATTGCTCGCGTCGTTGTTCACCCCACGAACCCGAACATCGTGTGGGTCGCTGCGGTCGGCCGCCTCTACGGCGCCAATCCGGAGCGCGGCGTCTACATGACCTCGGACGGCGGACGAACCTGGAACCGCACCCTGACGGTTGACGCCAACACCGGCGCGACCGAACTGGTCATTCATCCCACGAATCCCGACATCCTCTTCGCGGCGACCTACACACGCCGTCGCACCGCGTGGGGCTTCGCAGCCGGCTCACCAAGCGCCGGCATATGGAAGAGCACCAACGGCGGACGCAACTGGACGCGCGTCACCGGCGGCGGTCTCCCCGGCGGCACCATAGGCCGTATCGCGCTCGACTTCGCCAAGTCCAACCCGAACGTCATCTACGCCCAGATTGACGTCGCACCGGACAACTTCCCGGCAACTGTCGTCGCTGGCCAGGGTGGCGGCGGTGGCGGTGGTGGCGGCGGTGGCGGTGGTGGCGGTGGTGGCGGTGGACAAAACCTCCCGCCGGATTCGGCGGCCGCGGGCATCTGGCGCTCCAACGACGGCGGCACCACGTGGTCGTTCCAGAGCAACCAGAACGCACGCCCGATGTACTTCAGTCAGCTGCGCGTCGATCCGAACAACGAGAACGTGGTCTACACCGCCGGCGTACAGGCGTACAAGTCCACCGACGGCGCCAAGACTTTCCGCACCATGCCGGACATGGGTCACGTGGACCATCACGCCATCTGGATCAATCCTGCCAACAGCAATCACGTCATGTACGGCAACGACGGCTCCATCGACGTGTCGTACGACGGCGGCGACAGCTGGGTCTCGCTGCGAACGTGGGCCCTGGGCCAGTCGTACCACGCCTCAGCCGACATGCGTCGCCCGTACTACGTGTGCACCGGATTTCAGGACAACGGCAGCTGGTGCGGACCCAGCTCGGTGCGCGCCGGACCAATCCTGCTCCAGGACTGGTTTCGCGTAGGAGGCGGTGACGGGTTCTACTCGCAGATCGACCCGACCGACTGGACCATCTTGTACAGCGAGTCGCAACAAGGAAACACGAGCCGGCTCGATCTCCGCACTGGCACGACGGTCTCGATCGCCCCGCGGACTGGCTTCGGTGGCGGTGGCGTCGGTGGCGGTGGCGGTGGCGGTGGCGGACAGGCTTCGAACATCGTCCCGCAGCCCGACACTAGCGTGCGCTTGCGCTCGCAATGGAACACACCGATTGAGCTCTCACCGCATGACCCGAACACGATCTACACGAGCCGAAATCGTTTCTTCAAGTCGCGCGACCGCGGGACAACATGGTCCATGAGCGCGGACCTCACCAAGCAGATCAACCGCGACGAGCGCACCACACTCGGAATGCTTGGCTCGCTGCCGAGTTGCGGTCGCGCGCGCGCCGGCAAATGCATCATCTCCAAGAACGACGGCACCAACTTCTACAGCACAATTACGGCGATCGGCGAGTCCGACGTCATCCCGGGTGTGATCTGGGCCGGCACGGACGACGGCAACATCCAGGTGAGTCGCGACGGCGGTGAGACGTTCACCGAAGTCAGCAAGAATCTTCCGGGTGGTACCAAGGAAATGGTCGTCTCGCGCGTGGAGCCGTCGCATTTCGATGGCGGCACTGCGTACGTCTCGCTTGACGCGCACCGGAACGACGACCTCAAGCCGTACGTCTACATGACGCGCGATTACGGCGCGACCTGGACGCCGATCTCGGGCAACCTGCCGGCAATGGGCAACGTCAATACCGTCAGGCAGGACCGGCGCAACAAGAACTTCCTGTATGTCGGAACCGAGTTCGGCTTCTTCGTCTCGTTCGACGAGGGCAAGACGTACAAACAGTTCATGACCAACCTGCCCGTGGTGCGCATTGACGACGTCATCGCTCACCCGCGCGACAACGACCTGATCCTCTCGACACACGGTCGTAGCGTCTGGATCATGGACGACATCACACCTCTGCAGCAGCTGACGCCGGCGGTGATGGCCATGGACGCGGCACTGCTCGCGCCGCGCGAGGCCGTCCTGTGGAAACAGGACATCCGCATGCGCCGGTCCGTGACGGGCAGCCAGAACTTCGAAGGCGAGAATGCCCCGCGCGGATCGTCGATCGCCTACTACCTCAAGGCCGCGCCCGCTGGTGACGTGAAGATCACGATTACTCCGGTCGGTTCGCGCGACGCGTTCCGGACCATTACGGGATCCAAGAACGCCGGACTCAACCAGATTCGCTGGGATCTCTGCAGCGACGCCCGCGCCGGTGGTGCCGCCGCCGGTGGATTCGGTGGGGGCGGCGGCGGCGGCGGCGGTGGTGGTTGTGGCGGTGGCGGCGGCGGTGGCGGTGGCGGTGGCGGTCAACGTCGCGTCGCACCGGCGGGAGCCTACTCGGTGACGCTCAGTGTGAATGGGAAGGAGTACACAAAGAGCGTGACCGTGGTGGAAGACGTTTGGATGGATCAGCGGTAACCCGCGTGATGGACTTAGAACGTAGAACTTAGAACGCTGTTTCTTAATGTTCTAAGTTCTAAGTACTAAGTTCTTCGCCCTTCTGCAGTACAATTCAGCATGTCCGATTTCGTCAGGGTCACAGGGCGTGAGCCGCACTTCGAGCGGACCAAGCTCCTCCTCGCCAGGCACCCTGAAGCCAAGGAGCTGGTTGGCAATGCGCCGATCACCGCGCTCGCGGTATTCGGCATCGTCATTGCGCAGCTCGCGGTCGCGTGGCTCCTGCGCGACTCAGCGTGGTGGGTCATCCTGCTCGTCGCGTATGCGGTCGGCGCGTTTGCTGATCACGCGCTATGGACGCTGATCCACGAGTGCACGCACAACCTCGTCTTCAAGAAGTCGGGGGAGAACAGCTGGCTTCAGCTCACGGCGAACCTGCCGATCGTGATTCCCGCAGCCATCGCGTTCCGTCGCTACCACATCCTGCATCACAACCATCAGGGTGACGGAGACCTGGACGCCGACCTGCCCAGCCCGCTCGAGGCCCGTCTCGTCGGCAACAGCACCATTCGCAAGATGATCTGGCTCGCCTTCTACTTCGTAGCGCAAATGTCGCGCGTCCCATTGCTGCATCGCGTGAAGCTTTTCGACGCCTGGTACGTCGCGAATTTTTTCGTGCAAGCCGCGCTCATCGCTGTGGTGCTCTACGCCTGGGGCTGGACCAGCCTGATCTATCTGCTGCTGTCGAGCATCCTGGCCATCGGACTGCACCCCGTGGGCGCGCGTTGGATCCAGGAGCACTTCCTCACGCATCCCGGCGGCCAGGAGACGTTTTCGTACTACGGCCCGCTTAACGTCGTGGCCTTCAACGTTGGTTACCACAACGAGCACCACGACCTGATGCGTGTGCCGTGGATGCATTTGCCCAAGCTGCGCCGCATGGCTCCGGAACTGTACGACGGCCTGCATCACCACACCTCGTGGACTCGCCTGTTGTTCCGTTTTCTCTTCGATCCTTCGCTGGGGCTCCACAGCCGCGTCGTTCGCCAGCCTGCGCCCAAGGGCGCCGAGGAAAAGGTCGCCTCCGAGCTCCTCTCCATCGGGCGGTAGTTGTTTGTATTTGGGTCTTGGGTCTTGGGTCTTGGGTCTTGGGTCTTGGGTCTTGGGTCTTGGGTCTTGGGTCTTGGGTCTTGGGTCTTGGGTCTTGGGTCTTGGTCTTGTAGTTCGCGCATCCCTGCCCCGCCCCATAAGTTCACTGAGCAACGGTTGATGTCAGTGATGTCGCTTTCAGCCCCGTCCGCTCCATGTCAGACCAGATGGCGGCCGATCAGACTCTCCCGCAGTCGCTCGTTGCCTCGTTTCGCGAACACTATGAACTGCTTCGCGAAACCGGGCGCGGTGGATCTGCCAACGTCTATCTTGCCCGCGATCTCAAGCACGACCGCTTCGTCGCCATAAAGGTCCTGAACCCGGACCTCGGCTCTACGTCCGGCGACCGCTTCCTCCGCGAGATCCAGGTGTCCGCGGGCATGCAGCACCCGCATATCCTGCCCACGTACGACTCCGGCATCTGCGATGGCCGTTTGTATTTCGTCATGCCGTTCGTGGACGGCGGGTCGCTGCGCCAGCGCCTCGAGGCCCACACCGCGCTCCCCGTCGAGGACGCGCTCAAGATCGCCCGCGACATCGGCATCGCACTCCAGCACGCGCACGACCTCGGAATCGTCCACCGCGACGTGAAGCCCGAGAACATCATGTTCTATCATGGCACCGCGTGCCTCGCTGACTTCGGCGTCGCGCGGGCCATCGAGGAAATGGACGCCGGCCTCACGCTGCACGGCGCCGTTGTCGGCACGCCCGCGTACATGAGCCCGGAGCAGTACGCGGCGGTCGGCTTCGACGGACGAAGCGACGTGTATTCGCTCTCGACCGTTCTCTACGAGATGATTGCCGGTACGCGCCTGTACGCGGGCTCGACGGTCCAACAGGTGATCGCCGAGCGAAACAAGCCGCCGTCGATCCGCGCCATCCGCCCCAAGGTGCCCGAGGTGGTAGACCGTTTGTTGTCAAACGGTCTCGCCCAGCGACCCGAGGAGCGCCACTTCGACGCTCGCACCTTCGTCACTGCCATCGACGAAGTGCTGTGGTCGCTGCAGAGCCCGCCGGAACGGGTGTCCGCACGGCGCCGCGCAATCAATGTGATCCGCCGGCACAAGCTGGCGTACAGCGTCGGCGCGCTCCTGCTGCTGCTCACGGCCGGATTCGCGTGGCCCCCGCTCCGCACCGAAGTCACGCGCTTTCCCGCGCGGATGCGCGCGGACGTTGCCGCCGGAGCGCGCCGTCCGTTCGTGAATGGCCAGTTTGCACTGGAGTCGTGGGACATCGCCGCGGCACAAATGAACTTCATGGCCGCTGTGAAAGCGGACTCATCAGCCCCGAGCGCCCGGTTCTGGCTTGCGGAGTCGTACGCGCTGTCGCGGCAAATCGAGCGTGAAGAGTTCAAGATTGCGGCCATGCGACTCGGCGCCGTCAATACGCGCCTCCGCGGACGAGATTCCTTGCTCGCATCAGGGCTCGTCCTGCTGGGCCGGAACCAGCCACAGGCTGCGTGTGCGTCGTACGCGGAGCAATTGCGTCGCGACTCGCTCGACGTGCTCGCGTGGTACGGCATGGGCAACTGTCAGCAGTACGACTCCACGGTCGTTCCGGACCGGGCGAGTCCCTCCGGCTGGCGCTTCAACACCAGCTACAACGCTGCCACGGCTGCGTACATGCGCGCGGTGACGCTCCAGCCCAACGCACACGCGGCGTTTCCGTACGCAGCACTCACGCTCCTGCTCCCGAGCGACGTGCAGTACGTCCGAATGGGATTCTCCGTCGGCCCGCAGCGCCAGACATTCTACGCGTACCCTTCACTCGCCAACGACACCATCGGATTCGTTCC
This sequence comes from Gemmatimonadota bacterium, assembly GCA_031401495.1. GTDB lineage: Bacteria > Gemmatimonadota > Gemmatimonadetes > Gemmatimonadales > Gemmatimonadaceae > DASPMP01. Next base: position 59,484 of record JANNRQ010000090.1, on the reverse strand, counting down.
GTACCCCGCAGCGGTGTTCTCGGCGTCAGACGCACGCACCATCGCGCCCACCCGGCAAGACGCTCTCCGGCGCAACCGTGAGGTGCTCCTCGCGTTCGGGCGCCAATGGACAGTCGCATCGCCAAGAAGCCCGGATGCGTGGGAGGCGCTGATGCTGGCACGCGAGGGGCGCGGCGAAATCACCGACGACGCCGATGGCGTGGGCGTTCCGTTGCACACCGCGCGTTCGCTCACGACCACACCGTTGCAGAACGTTCGACTGGCGGCCGCGCAGGTTCGCATCCACGTCAAGCGCAGCGAATTCGCGCTGGCTCGCAGGCTCGCGGATTCCATCCTGGCTCGCCACACCGAGGCAGCGCCGAGTCCTGAAATCGCACGGTTCCTGTCCGGACTGGCTGCGCTCACCGGTCATCCCGGCCGCAACGCGCAGTTCATGACCATCTGGACGTCGCCGCGCGTCGCCGCGGCCGGAATCCAGCCGCCGCTCAACGAGGCCGCGAGCCGCTTTTTCACCCGCGCGGCGCCCGGCCTGTGCGACGACTCCGTTTCGGCCAATCTCGCCGCATTCGATCGCGCGCTCGCCAGCTATTCGGCCCCCAATCGGCGCGACCAGATCCGCGGCATCGCCGTCGCGCGAGCAACAGCGCTGGCCTTCCCGTGCATGCGAAACAACGCGCTGGCCGGACTCGCGCCTGTGACGCCGCTCGACCGCGCCCAGCGCGCGTTCGCCGCGCGGGACTACCGGCGCGCGCGCGCGGTACTCGACTCGCTCGCCGTCATGCGCGCCAACTACCGCCCGGGCGACATCGCACTCGACCACACAGTGCAGGAAGCCTGGCTGCGCGCCTCCGCCGGGGATTCCGCCGGCGCACTGCGTCAGCTGGACCTGGTGCTCGAAGCGCTACCGACGTTGAGCGCGTTGGCCGTTCGCGAAGAGGCGCAGTCCGCCGCAGTGGGCAGGGCCATGGTCCTGCGCGCCGATCTCGCCATCGCAAGGAACGACAGTCCCGCCGCGCGTCGCTGGGCATCGGCGGTGCTGGACCTTTGGGGCGGTGCAGACGCATCATTTACCCCGACGCTCAACCGGATGCGGGCTCTGTCCGGTAGGTAGCGCTGAAGGCCGAAAGCCGAAAGTTGTTCCTCTCCATCGACGAGGGTGAAATGAATCAGTTCCGAAGCGCGGGGCATGTAGCGGTGGCTCTGATGATCGTGGCCACAACCGGAGCAATGATGCCGGCCCCCCAAGGCCGCGCCCTTCCCGGCGACCTCACCAAGCCGATCGAGCAGTACACCGGCGACGAATTCTTCGCGCTGGTGAATGGGCTCAACTACGTTGGCGGCCAGGATCGAGAGCGTGGCTGCCGCGGCGCGCCAGGATGCGGCCAGACGACACGCACCAATGTCCGCATCGACGCCATCGCTGGCGAAGATTCTATTTCGCCGAACGCCGTGCCGCAGTTTGGCGTAGTCGCGGCCCGCGCCATCGTTCGCGGCAACGCTACGGAAGCGATGTACGGTATGCTGCCCAACGGCCCGGGCGGCCGCTACTCGTACTACCTCATCGTCACTCGAAACCCCGCGGGCGGCGCCTCGTGGCGGCTGGAGCAGATGAGCATCCAGGGCAACGTGCGGACGCATTCACCGCTCATGCAAGGCCGCTTTTCGCCGTGCAATCACCCGTTTGTGCGCGGTGCACGGGCGGACTTCAGGTCATGTGCGCAAGCCAACGCCGCGCCCGCGTCGTTCGGCCTCGCGTCCTTCTTCCAAGGTGCCGAGGACCCGATCTGGATCTCGTGCTCGGCGGGTTGCTGCACCGCCGACGGCGGCCAAGCCGCGTGACCCACAACTGACCCTCCACGAACCCTCAACGCCCATTCCTATGCTCAATGAGATTGCTCTGCTGCGACTCATCCATATTGTCGGTGGCGTCATCTGGGTTGGCGGCATAGTCACCATGAGCTTTTTCGTGGTGCCTTCCATGCGCCAAGCTGGTCCGGCTGCGGCAGGACCGATCATGCAAGGACTCGTTCAGCGGAAGTTCTTTGTCATCATGCCGGTCCTTGGCTTGGTGGTGATGCTTGTGGGCATCCGCATGATGCAACTCGTGTCCGGAGGATTCTTCACCGACTACTTCTGGGACAGCGCCGGCCGTTGGTACGCCTACACCTCAGTGCCGGTCATTATCGCATTTCTGATCGGCGTGTTCGTGGGCCGGCCTGCGATGCTCAAGGCCCAGGCGCTCATGTCAGGGCCTGAACGCGAGCAGAAGGGGCCGGAGATTCAGGCCCTCCAGGCGAAGTCGGCAACTGCCCTGCGCGCGTCGGCATGGCTGCTGCTTCTCGGCGCTTTCGGCATGGCAGCCGCACGGTACCTCTAGGATCAACCCACCTTCACGGAGACCGCTTCATGCATGACTTCCGCAACATGGTGTTGTCGCGAACGGCCGTGCTGGCCGCTGTGGTCGCACTGGCCTTGCCGAACGCCCTTCGAGCTCAGGCTCAGGCCACCACCGGCGTCATTCGAGGTACCGCGACCGACCAAAGTGGAGCGCCGGTTGCTGCGGCTATCACACTGCGCAACACCGAGACCAATTTTTCTCGCACGGTGACCGCCAGCGACCGTGGCGTGTTTGTCGCCACGCTCTTGCCCCTCGGCGCCTACGAGTTGTCGGCACGGGCGGTGGGCTTCGCACCCGTCACGCGGTCGAACCTGATGGTGAGTGTCGGGCAAACGCTCGAGGTGCCGCTGCAGATGGCCCGGATGGCGACCCAGCTGGCGGCCGTCGTGGTCAGCGCAGACGCATTAACGGTGGACCCGACCCGTTCGCAGTCCTCCACCGCACTCGACGCGCTCACGGTGAGTGGCTTGCCGAACAACGGCCGCAACTTCCTCAACCTCACAACGCTGACGCCCAACGTGGCCATTTCGCAGGGCCCGGACGGCGACGTCCTCAGCATCGGCGGACAGCGCGGCATCCATAACAACGTCTCGGTGGACGGCGCCGACTTCAACAACCCGTTCTTCGGCGAACAGCGCGGCGGCCAGCGCCCCGCGTTCACGTTCAATCTCGACGCGGTACGCGAGATGGTGGTGGTCTCCCAGGGCGCCAACGCCGAGTTTGGGCGTTCGGGTGGCGGCTTCGTCAACGTGATCACCAAAAGCGGTACCAATGAGCTCAAGGGCTCAATGCACTACTTCGGCAAGTATTCCGCGCTAGCGTCCAACGCAGAGCACGTTTTTCCATCGGGCCTCAAGCAGACGCTCGAGCCGGACTTCTCGCAGCACCAGTTCGGCTTCACGCTCGGCGGCCCGCTCAAGAAGGACAAGGCGTTCTTCTTCGTGGCCTATGACCAGCAGGCGTACAGCGAGACCAAACAGACCAGCCGGCCGGGCAGCATCCCAGGGGATCCGAGCAAACCAGCGTTCGATTCGCTCAAGACGTTCCTGACCTCGGCGTTCGGCGGCGCACTCGCGACTGATTTCGGATCCATCGAGCGCACCAACGCCGCTCAGGTTGCCCTGGTGAAGTTGGACTATCGCTTCAACGACCGGCACAACGGCTCACTCAAGTACAACTTCACCAACGCCAGCCAGGAGAATGGCACCTTCGACGTGGACACCTGGGGCCGCAGCTCCAACGGCGTCGAGAATGATTACTCCAACGCCATCAACGGCAGCCTCGCGTCGCACTTCGACAAGTTCGACAATGAGTTCCGCTTCCAGTTCTCTCGCGAGGACCGTCCGCGCGATAACGTCGCTCCCAATTTCCCGAGCACGACGCGCCGCTTTCCGGATACGGGCATGGACTTCGCCAACGGCTTCCGTTTCGGGATGCCGTTCTTCCTTCCGATCAGCGCGTACGACACGCGCATCCAAGTGCTGGACAACGTTTCATGGGTGCGCGGTAACCACCTTATGAAGGCCGGCGTCGAGTACAACCGCACCGAGGCCAACCAGACCTTTGTCGGGTTCGCCAACGGCCGATTCATCTTCAGCTCCGTGACCGGATTCCGGAACTACGTCACCCTCGGCAACCTCTATGTCGAGTGCAGCAACGGGACATCCAACACCACCGGCGCGTGCCCGGGCGGCACGACCATCACCGGCCCCGTGCTCCTGTACCTACAACAATCGGGCATCGGTCAATCTGTCGAGGATGCCGGCACGCAGAGCATCCCGCAGCATGAAGTGGCGGTGTTCCTCCAGGACTCCTGGAAGGCCAAGCCCAACCTCACGGTGAACTACGGACTGCGGTGGGAAGGCCAGATGCAGCCGGACCCGATTACACCGGCGTCGTCGGTGTTCTTCAAGGATTTCATAGGCGATGTGGTCACCAACGTTCAGGGGACGCACACCTTCCCGTCGGACGGCAACATCCCGTCAGACATGACCATGTTCCAGCCGCGGCTCGGCATCGTGTGGGACGTGAACAGCGACGCCAAGCAGGTCGTGCGCGCCAGCGCCGGCATCTACCACGCGCGCATCCCGGGGCTCAACCTGGCCAGCACCCGCACCACCAACGGGTCCATTGGCCAGACCATGTTCCGCAACAGCGCCCTCACAGGCATCCTGGGCGCTCCGCCCGTCTACGGTCAGCTGCTGCCAGCGGCTGTCGGGGCGCCGTTCCAGCCCGACGTTTTCGTGTTCGATAAGGATTTCCGCAACCCGCGCACGATGAGTGCGTCGTTCGGGTATGAGCGCGAGGTCATGGATCGCGTCGCGGCGTCCGTGAACGTCACGATGGCGAAGACCGACTTCCTCACGCGCTTTGTTAACCGGAACGATGCGTCCTTCGGCTCACCGTGGAGCACAGGGCTTCCCGTCGGGGTCGGTGTCGGGCAGCTCACCACCGTGGAGAGCTCGGCCAGGTCGATGTACTCGGGCGTGACTTTCGGCCTCGCCCGCGTGGCTGATCCAGACTTCCAGTACCAGGTGAACTACACGCTGTCCGTCGACAAGTCGGATGACGACAACGAGCGCGATCCCTTCAAGTTCAACTACGCCAAAGCCAGCAACCTGGACCCCGAGTACGGATACAGCGAGCGCGACCAGCGTCACCGTTTCAACGCGTGGCTGCTCAAGAGGCTGCCCGGAAAGATCTACGCCAGCAACCGCTTCACGATGCTCTCCGCGCAGCCGACGTCCGAGAAATGCGGCGCCGGCAATGTGGGCACCGGCGTTCGAGCCGGGACTCCGCAGGACCGCATTTGCCCCAACTTGACTATCCTGGAGCGCAACACGATCCGGCGTGACAATTCGTTCGCCAGTTGGGATCTGCGGCTCTCGCGGCCATTCATGAGCGGTGGCAAGAACGTCGAAGCGATCGTGGAAATCTTCAACGTGCTCAACCGCGACAACTTCCGTGATCCGTCGGCCGCGTCACTGCTGTTCAACTTCGACGGCACGATCCGGAGCGGCTTGGGCGACCCGCGACAGATTCAGTTCGGCATGCGGTACGCCTTCTAGCTGGAGCAGTGTGGCCGAGACTCCCCCGGACTTCGGGGGAGCTTCTCGGTGACTCGCGCCAGCGCCACATCATGACCGTGGCGGCGGCGCAGCTGGAGATGGAGGTGACGGCCGCCTGACGGTCACCCAGGCGCGGCGAAGGACCCCGATACTGCGCGTCAACAGCAGTTGCCCGCGGCCGGGTACCCTGGGAACTCGCTGGCCGAGACCCAGCGCGCGTCCTACCTTCTTCGTGACCAAATGACCGACCTCAGGCAACAGCTTCAATCGACGCTCACTGGCAGCTACACCATCGAGCGCGAACTCGGTGGCGGTGGCATGTCCCGCGTTTTCGTCGCAGACGAAACGCGCCTCAGTCGCAAAGTCGTCGTGAAGGTGCTGGCGCCCGAACTGGCCGCGGGCATCAGCGCCGAGCGCTTTTTGCGCGAGATCAAGCTGGCCGCGTCGCTCCAGCAGGCCAACATCGTGCCAGTGTTATCGGCGGGCGATTCGCATGGCTTGCCGTACTACACAATGCCGTACGTCGAGGGCGAATCGCTGCGCAAGCGGCTCGCGACGGGCACCCCGATGTCGGTTACGGAAATCCTGCGCGTGCTGGGCGATGTCGCCCGCGCACTTAGCTACGCGCACGAACACGGCATCGTGCACCGCGACATCAAGCCCGACAACGTCCTGCTATCGCACGGCACGGCGGTCGTCACTGACTTCGGCATCGCCAAAGCGCTCTCGGCTGCGCGCACCGGCGACGGCGCCGCGACGCTCACGCAGTTGGGCGCTTCCATAGGTACACCCGCGTACATGGCGCCCGAACAGGCCGCCGGCGACGACGACGTAGACCACCGCGTGGACATCTACGCGTTCGGTTGCCTGGCGTATGAACTGCTATCGGGGCGTCCGCCGTTCAGCGCCAAGACCGCGCAGCGCCTGCTCGCGGCGCAAATGAGCGAGACGCCCACGAACGTCACCGAGTTGCGCGCAGACACGCCGGCAGATTTGTCGGACCTCGTCATGCGTTGCCTCGCCAAGGATCCCGCCGGGCGTCCGCAGCGCGCGACAGATCTCATGAAAGTGCTGGACAGCGTCACCAGTGGCGGCGCGCCTGCCCTGCCGTCCGTGCTCATCGGCGGCCCGGCGATGTTCAAGCGCGCACTCATGACTTACGCGGGCGCGTTCGTCGCCGTCGCGATTCTTGCGAGAGCGGCCATCATCGCCATCGGTTTGCCGGACTGGGTGTTCCCCGGCGCGCTCGTCGTCATGGCGCTTGGCCTGCCCGTGGTGTTGTTCGCCGGCTACGCGCACCGCACAACTATGCGCGCGCTCACCATGACGCCGCCGCGCACACCGGGCGGCGGCACTGTGAAAGCGAGCACGATGGCCACGCTCGCGGTGAAGGCGGGGCCGCACCTGAGCTGGTCGCGCGTCGCGCGCGGCGGCGGCTACACCCTCGGCGCATTCGGGCTCGTTGTGGGCGGCTTCATGACGCTCCGTGCCATGGGCATCGGGCCGGCGGGCTCGCTGTTCGGCAAGGGAGAGTTGGCGTTCAGCGACCGCCTGCTCGTGGGCGAATTCCGTTCGCCCAGCAGCGACTCCGCCCTCGGCACCGTGATATCAGAAGCATTGCGGCAGAGCCTCTCGCAGTCGCGCGCCATTCATCTCGCCTCACCGACGTCCGTGGCTGAAGGCTTGGGGCGCATGCAGCGCAAGCCCACCGAGCGATTGGAGCTTCAACTGGCGCGCGATTTGTCCGAGCGCGAAGGCTACCGGGCCATCGTGCATGGCGACATCACGTCCGCAGGCACCGGCTTCATCATCACCGCGCGCCTTACCAATGCAAAGACAGGCGCCGAGTTGACCAGCTTCCGCGCGGCCGCGCGCGACGCCGCGGATCTCATCCCGGCGGTGGACAAGTTGGCGCGCGATTTGCGCGGCAAGATCGGTGAGTCCCTCCGGAGTGTGCACGCGTCACCACCACTGATGAAGGTGACTACGGCGTCACTGCCCGCCCTGCGCGAGTTCACCGAGGGCATGCGTCTCCACTACCAGCAGGCCGACTACGTCAACGCGGCACGGACATTCGAAAAGGCGATCGCGATGGATAGCACCTTCGCCAGCGCCTACGCCCGTGCCGCCAACGCGTGGGTGCAGTCCGCGACGCGGGTCGCGCACCGCGATTCGCTTCGGGTAAAGGCGCTCACCTTGGGTGACCGCCTGCCCGAAGCCGAGCGGTACATGATTCGTGCCTTCATAAACCCGGTGCGTGATTCGGCTCGGCAGTTCATCGAGGCATCGCTCGCTGCCGACCCCGACCAGTCGGTGGCCCTCAATCTGTTGGGCAACAACCTCATGGGCACGCGAGAATACGCGCGCGCCGAGGCAGCCTATCGGCGCGGCATTGCGCTCAATGACGGCAACCGGCAGCCTGGCGGGAATCTCGTCAGTGCGCTCGTGTCTCAGGGCCGGTTCGCCGAGGCCCGCGCCCAGATCAGGGAAATGGAGCCTCGGTATCCGAACGGCGACCCCACCCTGTTGAGCCGCAACGCAGTCATCGCGCTGCTCGAGGGCAACTACGACCAGGCCGAGTCAATGCTCCTCGCCGCCAGCAAGATGCCGCGGAGCACCATCTCGCGTGCGGCGGCCTCCTATCTGGCCAGCTTCTACACTGAACGTGGGCGCCCAAATCAGGCGATGCGCCTCAGGGACAGCCTTGTGTTTCAGGATGAGGCCGTCGGCAACAGGCTCACGCCGGTTTCCGCGATCGATCGCACAATGAATTCCATTTACACCGACGTAATCCGCCGGGATCAGCCTACCGTGGCCGTCAGGCGCCTCGACGTGCTGTTGGCCAAACATCCTCCGGCGAGTCGAGGCGGCATTTCGCTCGCACAACTGGCCTTCGCAGCGCAATTATATGGGAGGTCCAACCGGCCCGACCTGGGGCGGAAAGTCCTCGCCTTGTTGGACAGTCTCAGTCGCGACACCGTACCGGTGCGGCGCCCGCCGGGAGAGTACGCGCAGTTTTGGATTGCTGCGGCAGAACAAAACCTCAGCGAGGCGCTGCGCTTGGCAGCCAGACTGGACACCGCTTTTGACGGACGACCAATCGGCTGCGGGTCTTGCATGGTCGGATTGTTTGGCGTCGCGTACGACCGGGCCGGCATGGCCGACTCGGCGATCAAATACTACGAGGCTTTCCTCACCGCGCCGTACTACCTGCGTTGGGGCTTCGACGAAGGTTTGTTCGGTACCTCGCAGCGACGTCTGGGCGAGCTGTATGAGGCCAAGGGCAACGTCTCAAAAGCCGCGGAGCACTACCGCAACTTCGTGAACCTGTGGGCGCGCGCCGAGCCGGAACTTCAGCCCAAGGTCGCGGAAGTCAGGCGACGATTGGCGCGTCTCGCTGAGCTGGAGACGAAGCGCTAGCCACTCCGCGGCCAACGCTGTCCAGCTATTTCAATGCGAAGATCCCGGCGACGATGGTTGCCCAGACAGTGCCCCAGCCCAGGAGCATGAATCGCGACTGCGCATTGAAGCTCCGCTCCATTTGGACTTCGAACTTGGAAAATCGGGCGTCAACGTCGGATCCCAACTTGGTGAACTGACCGTCCCAATTCGCCTCGAACTGCGCCCACCGCTGCTCGAATTTGGCAAAACGAGTCGCCTGCCTCGCGTCGGATCGCGCGAAGTTGGACTCGTTCATCTCCCTCAGGTCTGAACGGTACGTAGCGTCCACCTGGTTGAAAGCGTCCACGAGTTCGTTGGTGACCTGCTCACCAAACGTCTCGTAGAACTTTTTCGACAGTTTGAGTGTGACCGGCACGGTGGCTCCGCGTTGACTGAACCACCACACTACAACGTACCCTCGGCTCGACCGTCACCGAAAGGCCACGCCTTGGTGCAATTTGCTGTCGGACCGGTACTGGCCGCATCTTGAGCGGTCATGACAAAGTCCAAGAAGACCTATCTGGCGGCAGTGATGCCCGCCCCCAACGTCCCCATCGAGCTGCGTGAGTTCCCCGAGCCCGAGCTGGAGCAAGGCGCCGCGCTGCTCCACACCATGTACAGCGAAGTGTGCGGGACGGACGTGCACCTGCATCACGGCAAGCTGGCCGGTGTGCCCTACCCCATCATCCCCGGGCACGTGAGCGTTGGCGCGGTGGCGCAGATGCGCGGGAAATTAACAACTCCTGATGGCGACCCCATCAAGGAGGGCGACGTCGTCACCTTCCTTGATGTTCATGAAACCTGCAACCATTGTTATCACTGTCTGGTGGCCAACCAGCCCAACCGGTGCCCCAGCCGCAAGGTCTACGGCATCACCTACTCGGCGAACGACGGACTGTTGGGCGGGTGGAGCCAGGCCATCTACATGAAGCCGGGTGTGAAGATGATTCACATCCCAAAGGAGCTGTCTCCGGAAACATTCATAGGTGGTGGTTGTGGCCTGGTGACGGCGTTGCATGCCGTAGACCTCGCGCACATCCGGCTCGGCGAGAGTGTGGCCGTGCTGGGCGTGGGTCCGGTGGGTCAGAGTTGCGTGGCGCTGGCGAGCTTGAGTGGAGCCGGCGAGATCCTGGCAGTGGATGGTGTGCAGGACCGGCTGGACTTCGCGAAACGCATGGGAGCAACGAGCACGGTGACACTCAAGACTCCGAGGAAGGAGCGGCTGAGCCAGGTGCACGCGCTGACGCGTGGCCGCGGCGTTGACGTCGTCATCGAAGCCAGCGGCCATCCCGATGCCGTGAGCGAAGGCCTGGACATCGTGCGCGACGGCGGGCGCGTGGTCGTGTGCGGCCACTACACCGACAACGGTTCAGTCGAGATCCATCCGCACTGGCAGATCAACCGGAAGCACGTGACACTGCGCGGGTGCTGGGGGTCGAGGTTTGAGCACTTCCAGAGGGCCGTGGAGGTTGCCGCCCGCTACGGGGCCACGACACCATGGGGTGATTTGGCGGCCTCACGCACACCGTTCCTGCACGCGGCCGATGCCTTGGCTGCAGTAGCCTCGCGCATCAGCACGAAGCAGGTGCTCGTGGTGGCCTGAAATGAGTCAAGATTCTGGAGTCAAATGACAACTTTTCGGCGTTTGCGCGTCTTTGAGTGGCAGCAGTTCCGCAATGTTGACATCCAGTTTCACGATCGATTGACAGTCGTAACGGGTGCCAACGCGAGCGGGAAGACGACGCTGCTCAACTTGCTGGGTATGCATGTCTCCGGATGGGATGTGCAGTCCCTTGCTATCCCACAGCGCGCCAAGAATGGAATCGTACGCTTTCTATCACGCCTATTCGGTGGTGAACAGAGGGAATCAGACTCAATTGGATCGCTGACATACGCTAGCGGCCGAGAGGTTCCGATCAAAGCGCCTGACGTCAAGGGCGCCCCCTATAGAGTCGACATCCCGGGTCGTGAAGCAGTGCCGTGCTTTTTCCTCCCAGCCCATCGGTCGATCTACCGATACGAAAGACTCGTAAACCTCCCCGCCGACAAGATCACGCGCGACGAAGCGTTTTCCCGTGTTTGGGATTCTACGAGGAACCGCTTCTTTGGTGGCGGCGGACAACCTGCAAGCTTTCACATCAAGGAAGTTCTCATTCACTGGAGCCTCTTCGGCCGAGGCAACTCCGATATGCCCGGGGATCCGGAGCGGCTAGAGCTCTATGAGGGATTCCAAGAGGTACTTAGGAACGTTTTGCCGGAGACTCTTGGGTTCAAGAAATTCGTGATCATTAATAACGACCTGCTTTTGAAGTGCTCAACGACAGACTTCATGATTGACAGCGCCTCCGGAGGCCTGAGTGCTCTGATCGACCTCGCCTGGCAGGTGTACATGTTCCCGGCCGGCACCGGCAAGGAAGCCACGGTCTTGGTCGATGAGATCGAGAACCACTTACACCCAACAATGCAACGACGAGTGCTTGGCGATCTGCTCAAGTCATTTCCGAACGTTCGATTTGTCATTACAACGCACTCGCCACTAGTAGTCAGTTCGGTTCGAGACTCGAACGTGTTCGCGCTTCGTTACGGTAGCGACAGACTCGTGACATCGGAGCGCCTTGACCTTGTTCACCGGGCTCGCACCGCAAACCAGATCCTCGATGAGGTGCTTGGAGTATCGACGACAATCCCGCCCTGGGCCGAATTGGCCCTGAACAACTTTGTCTTGGAGTTCGGGCAGCAACCCATGACCGAACGCACATTTGGCGCGATGCGCGAGCGCCTATCGGCGATTGGCCTCGCAGACTATTTGCCTCTTGCACTAGGCAAAGTCGTCGATGAGTTCGACAAATGATCAGGCTCAATCGACCCGCTTGCCCAAATCCGCAGGCGTTGCATGGAGATTACCGGCACCCAACCAACAAGGCGGCCCTGATTGCCGCCTCCGCCGGCAAGTGCATGTATTGCGAGAGCAGGGTGACGCAAGTGTACTGGGGCGACGTTGAGCACATCCAGCCAAAGTCCGCCTTCCTGCACCTAGAGTTTGATTGGGATAACCTTGGTTTTGTTTGCGCCAAGTGCAACAACGCAAAGCTCGATAAGTGGTACGCAGCGACGCCATTCATCAATCCGTACACCGAGGACCCAACTGAACACTTGGTGGCGCTTGGTGCGTGGGTACACCATCGAGGTGCGAGCGAACGAGGTGAGATTACTTGGCGGGAGATTGCCCTCAACCGACCTGAACTTCTCCAAGATAGACAGGAGCGGATTATTGACGTGTCCAACACCTACGACAAAGCAATGCGGACCAAAGACCCAGGCCTGCGCACGCTTATACTCGATGCGCTGGAAAGTTCCCTAGACGACAGCAGTGAGTACGCCCTTTTCACTCGTGCGGCGTTTGCGCGTCTAAGGGCGCCTTGAGCTGTCACCTAAATCGTAGAGCGACCGACCTTCGAGGGTGTGGTTTGTCCCGGCAAGACAAAGAGTGAGAACCGTCCGCTATCGCAGATACTCCCGGCCGTCAACTGGGGTGCGAGCGATTGCGCGATCGTAGTAGGAGCTCAGATCAATGGCATACGTTATCTGGCTGACGCCGGCTGGTACTCCACCACTTAGAAGCCCGGGAGTCATTCTTGGGAAATGTTCATCAACCTTGAACAGGCGCTCTCCCACTATTCGCCACTTGGGCTCGGCGTAGTCGAGAGCATGCGCATCGGAATAGCCTGCCACGGCGAGCGTCGCCTCGAAGACGGACAGCGCCTCAGGCGCCGCAATCAAACGCTCCCTGCAGACGTTGACGAGGGTTGGCAATGAGTTTGTCGCGCCTCCTTCAGCCCTCACTTGAAGGCTCAGGAAGAACAGCGGCCCGGTTTCCGGCGGGCTCAGTTGCTCAATGCCACTGATGCGATGAACGCAGCTCCCAAGGACCTGCGTTGCCTTCACCTCGACGGAGTATTGAGATCGCTCGAAATCGTGCCGCGTGCCCCTCGGGCCGCGCCAAGCCCCCACCGCATCGTCGACATCAATAGCTTCGAGAAGCCAGAAACGAAGAAACCACATCTCACCGAAGAGACCCAAGCGTTCTTCATTGGTAAGTAGTGTCGCAGGGACTTCGCTCCAGAAGCGCCGCCACTTTGCCAGCACCGTCGTCACGGCGCGCTTGGGGCCTATTGCATCACCGGCCAATGCTAAGGCCAAGTCCGAGCCGATGGCGTCGAACGCTCCGTGCCCGCTAGGCTCGCGGCATACCAAGTCGATGAACGTCCCTGAGGCCTCATCAGGCAGGATATAGTCTCGGGTCTGGACCAAAAGGCCACGAAGCCGAGACTCCGCAACCTCGTCACCAGCCGCGTCAATCCGGACCAACAAATGGCGCATGCCCCTTCGATCGACGCCAGCTAGGAGTCGCGGACTGCCACTTGCTGCCGCCGGCCGTGCGACCAAGGAATCGCCATCAACCGATCGACCTTCAAGGTGCGACCATACCGCGGGATCGAGCCTGCTCATTCTTCAGGAACCCATTCCGGCGTCCCGGCGGGTCCGTCCGGAGCCGTGCCGCGCAGGAATGCTTGAACAGTGTGGTGCCGCTTGGATTTCGGGAACGAGAGGGCGATTCCAAGGAGATCACGTGCGCGAGCATCGCTGGGATCGGCGAACAATGGTTTGCGTGGGCTTCCTGGCTTCACATCGTGACCTGAGTGACGGCTGATCGGGTACAACAGAAGTAGGCCCTCAGTCGAATCGCGGGCCTTTCGGGCTTCAAGTCCCCGGAGGTCACCCGGCAGGCCGACGCCTTCATCGGCTGGGCCAACTAGTGCTCCGATTGAGTCTTGGAACCCAAGCCGAGAGCGACTGATGAGCGACACCGGGCCTCCCGGAAGGCCCCAGTCAGCTACGCCCAACTCGCGGTTCGGGCGGGCAATCCCTCGCACGGCCACAGTCCATCGGACAAGTTCACCATCAGCCGCACACCGCTCGATATAGGCGCGAAGTAAAGGCAGGGATAGGCTCCGCTCCTGGTGGTCAACGACGTAATCCACCAAGAATTGCAGGACCGTCTCCGCGGAAACCTTGCGCCAAACGGGACCTTCAGGCCCTGAGGCCGCAGTATCGATGTCTCCAGCGGCCGCAGCGAGCCGGCGCAAAGCCATGATGTTCGTCTCAGCCTGAGCAGCCAAGTCATCAAGCCGACTTAGGGGGAATCGGAACGTCTGTTCGAGTTCGAGTGAGTAGTCCTGCGAAACCAATGTGTTGGTTGCAAATCTCCTCTTTAGCGGACTGGTCACCTGCATTGCCGGATGCTGCCAAATCCTTACGCCAACATCAAACGGCGTTAGTCCTTCATCCTCGTACACTTTTATGTCGTCTCTAAGACGCGCTTCGACGACCGCGAGGTCGGCGAACCAGCCAGCGAGTTCACGGGTTGTGTAGATCCGTGTCAGGTCTTCGTGCCCGCCTCGATAACCGAACCACCGACCCATCTGCATCAAAGTGTCGTAGGTGGCACTTCGCCTCACGAAGTAGCTCACCAGCAGACCGTCGAGCGTCAGTCCTCGAGATAGCCGATTCCCGCCGACGGCGATCGCTTTGAGAGTTGGCTCGCGCTCATAGTCCAGGATGGCTCCGGTACGACTATTCACCTCTCGCACTTGGAGCGACTCGAGAAGCTCGGAGAGCCGGTCCTCGATCGCGTCGAAGGTTGCATCCCGGTCCATATGCGATGCTCGGGTAACCGGCCTGAACTCCGTGTTCCAGCGATCGCGCAGTCGTTCCGTGATTCCTTGACGCCGCTGGTAACGCCACTCGTCTCGCAGCTCAGCTGCCAAGCGCCCAACATGGCGGTATAACACGCCGTGCACTTCAATGCTCGGACTCGTATGCACCAGCATTGTGCACGGCTCGTCCACATTGCCGCGATGCCTGCGCGCCGCGGACGCCAGGACAAAGTCCGCAATAGCGTTCGGCAGGCTCGCTGGGATGTCCCCTGCCTCGAGTGCAAGCAGGTCAGCGTCGGACACCTCTCGAATGCAATCGAGCCCGCCCCCGGAGTCACCCGTGACCGGATCGAAGTGGCCAAAGATCTCTTCTGCGCCGAAGTAGCCGTCAGGCTTCGGAAGGTCCACAATGAAATCCTTCGGGTAGAGATCGTTCCCGACGGTGGGGTCACTCGTGTCATGCGGGATGAGAACGTTTGCGAATGGCGTTGCGGTGTACGCTACAAATGCTCGCCGCCCGAACTTTGAGAGCATCTCACGAATCAGTCCGTTGATCGCCGACGGCGGCTCGTAGTCCGGGTCCTGTGGCTCGTCATCGGTCTGGTAGGACCCTCGAGTGTCGACACTTGCGAGATCGGCCTCGTCGTCCACTACCAGTGCAGGAACAGACCGGAGAATCTCCCCAGGTGCCAAGTCGAGCCAGCGCAGCAGGCGACGCAGAACCGGCCCGTTCTTCTTGACGACCATCAGAACTGGCTGCGATCCTTGCAGTGCGCCGTGGTTCACGAGCCCGGCTTGAAAGTCGCCGTGCAACTCTGGTCTCGTGAACTCATGCCACTGCTTCCCCACCGGAGGGAGCCGGACGCCGCCCAAGTGCGGGGCCGCGAGCCCCACCAACTCCTTTTGAAGCCGCAGGTTTGTTTGCAGTCGCAACCCGTTGTCGATTCCTGAAAGTACGATTATCAAGCGGTAGCCTACGTCCGCTGCCTTGGCACACACCGCAGTGAAGTTGGCCGTCTTGCCGCTTTGCACGTGGCCGAGAACGAGTCCCCGGGTGTCGTAGGTTGTCTCGGTCGGATACGACAGCATGCCCAAAACCTTGTCGGAGCTGTCGTCGATCGAGCGCACGGTGCTGTTCGGCCAATGCTTTGATGTCAATAAATACTGACGCAGGGTCGGCCAGTAGTACCAAGAAGTCCGGTCCGTGCCCGTCAACCAGTCGCGTCGAGCTTTGTCGCCTGTGATTACACGAGCGGGTCGAAGCAGGATGTTCTGATCCCTTCTGAGCTCGCCGCGAACGAAGTCGTGAAGTTCTCGCGCGATCAAACCCGCCGCGAACACAGCTTCCAGTTCATGCCCAAGATCAACCATCGCCCGCGCTGTCAGCAGCGCTGTGCGGCGTTCGTCGAGTGACGGTTCGTCAGGCATGCGACTCTTAGTGACTCGTCATGCGGTCAAGCACGCGTTCGACAATAGGACGCTCCGCCGACCGTGCCGCACGTCGTAGGCGAGAGGCCCATTCATCAAGAGTTAGCCTCTCATCAACAGTTTTCCGACCTACACCACCGGACCGCGCTGAAGAATCACCGACTGAGCCCGATGTAACGCCCTTGCCTTCGCCGCTGCGACCCCGGCGGTCATATAGTTGGCGCGCCAGTTTAGTCAGCGGAAGGATGAACGACTCAATCTCGCCCCGAATCTGCGCTGGGAGCTGAACGCGCATCTTGGCGACATTGATCTTGAATGCGGCGTCGAGTTGCGGGGAGAAGCGCACGGCCACTCGGGCCAGCTTCATATGTTCGTCGGGCTTGCGCAAGTGTGACCATCCGCCGCTTTGGATCATGCGCCCTGAGCGGTATATGTAGAAGCCCTGCTGCTGGTTCCAGCCGGCCGGCCCCGCGGCAGCACGAAAAGCCTCTGGGGAGCTGAAATCGGCTTGATGTGGCAGCACGAAAGGCTCCATCGTAACCGCGCCCTTTGTACCCTCAAACTCTACCTCAAAGGAGTGCGCCTGTAGCGGCGTCGTCTTGGATTCGCCTCGACAAAATGGGTCCCACGGTATCACGTCGTTGCCATTGACCGTCATGCGAATGCGTCGCGACTTAGTCTCACCCGACAGAAATCGATGGAAAACCATCCCAAGATGGATCTCAAGATCCCTGCACATCTGCGAGAGTCGCTTTCGCGCAAACTCGCCGTATGGGTGCTTGAAGCCGAGGATCCTGTCCAGTCTCTGCCAGTACACCACTGTGCCAGGACCATCTTTCAGCAGCTCCACGATTCCGTCGGGCAGGTCGGATCGATCGACCTCAAGGATTTCCCAGCGGTCAGTCTGCTTGATGTGTTCCAGATCCCACGTATACGCCGCAATGTCCGCACGGTCGGGGTTCCACCTGCTCGCAACAACGAGCCGCTGCGCCTGACTCATTGACGCCGTCTTCAAGCCGAGTCCGAACTTCCCAAGGTCTTCCTCATGGTATGCTCGCTTTGATCCGTAGCGCATAGCTTCGCGCAACTGGTCGGGGTTCATTCCCGATCCATTATCCGCGATCTGGATGCAAGAGTCGTCGCCGTCAAAGACGACTTCGATCGCAACCTTTGTGGCCTTGGCAGCAACCGAATTGTCAACCAGATCGGCGGCGGCCTGCGCAAAATCGTAGCCCATGTCCCGAAGGGACTCGATGAGCCGATGCGCTGACGGAATGACTTCGAATGGCGTACTCATCGGGTATGTAAGCGTAAAATGGCAAATACGAAGTTGGCGCGACAACTCTTCGCGTTTAGTAACGCTGGAAACTGCGACCAAAGCGCGATCCGCGCCACGTTGTCAGGCTTTGGACTTGTTGAAACGTGCGCGGCCAACGCTTCGAATCGAGGATTGATGCGCGCGCCTGAAGCGCACCGCTGCTTGACGGATCAGCGGTCGCGAACATCACGGCCACCGTGCCCTCATTCCGACCCAACGCAGACTCTCAGTGACTCCTTAGACTTCGTAATTTGGCTGACAAGCTGGCCAACAGAAGCACATTGGTGGCCTGACACTCCCATACCACGAACACTCGCAGACCCAAATTCCTCAACCGCCGCGCAGTCTCCCGGTCACGTGTCATGTTCGCGCCGATCTTGGCGCGCCAAAACTCCCTTCGCACGCGCGGCCACACTGAGTTGGCGCACCCGTGGTGGTGCCAGAAGCAGCCGTGAACAAATACGACGACCTTTCGACTACGCAGCACGATGTCCGGCTTCCCAGGCAAGTCCTTCTGATGCAGGCGGTAACGCAAACCGGCTGCATGCAGCGCCTTCCGCACCAGCATCTCGGGCTTTGTGTCCTTCGGTTTGATCGCGGCCATGTTCCGGCTGCGAACCGCAGACACGCGACCTCTAGGCACTCGCGTACTCGAACAACTCTTCCTGCTTCGCGAGCATCGGCGGGTAGTCCGCCGGGCTAAGGAGACGCGGAATCATTTCCTTGGCGATAGCCTCGACCACTGGCACCGCGACGGAATTCCCAAATTGCCGATAGCCCTGAGTGTCTGAGACGGGGATCTGCATCGGTTTGCGGCCCTTTGAGTCAAATCCCATCAATCGGGCGCACTCGCGAGGAGTCAGCCTTCGTGGATTCTTGCCCCGCTGGGCGATGAGAATCTCGCTGCCATCCTTGTGGTATCGAGCCGATAGCGTGCGCGCGACATCGTTCCCATGGAATACCGAGCAACCGAAGCCGTTGCCCTTTGCACGATGCTTCGCAGCGTAGTCCTGCAAGTACTGCCAAAGGTGGTCGCTGAGGGTGTATCGTGGACTCACCACGGTCCGACCTCGACTTGTGATCGTATAGGGCTCCTCGGCCACCTCATCCGCATTGTGCAGGATGTCTCCCAGCTTCGGCGGGCGCGCCGGGCGGACGAGCGAGTCGAAGTCAAACGACACGGCGTCCCGGAACCCGACAAGGAACACACGCTCCCGCCGTTGAGGGACCCAGGCACTGGCGTTGATAACGCGATCGAAGACGTGATATCCAAGCTCGCGCAATGCGCCAGTGATCACCTCATACGTTCGCCCGCCATCGTGACTCTGAAGATTCTTGACATTCTCAAGCAGGAAGGCGCGCGGTCGCTTTGCCTTGAGAATCCGTACGATGTCGAAGAACAGCGTCCCTTGCGTCTTGTCCAGGAACCCATGCGCCCGACCAAGGCTGTTCTTCTTTGAGACACCGGCGAGGCTGAACGGCTGGCACGGAAAACCAGCAAGAAGGACGTCGTGCGGCGGTATCTCGCTCGCATTGATCTTCGTGATGTCCCCCTTGATCTCCTCAGAGTCAGGATAGTTCGCCTTGTAAGTCCGACAGGCGTTTGCGTCCCACTCCGACGTAAACACGCATCGTCCATTCTGCGCCTCGAACGCCCGACGTAGCCCACCAATGCCCGCGAAGAGATCAATGAAAGTGAAGGCGGGTTGGCGTGGACGCTCATCCCGTGCAAGTTCATGCTCGATGAGCCTCAGATATCCCTCTTTGGGCGCGGTCTCGCCAACGAGCCAGCGACGCACGGTTCGCGCGTCGACGCAGACCAGTTCGGCCAACTCCTCTTGCGTGAAGTACCTCAGGGCGTCGCCGACTGCCCTCTGGGCCGGTGTTTCTTCGGTGTGTCGCATTCCGGACAATGTGTCCGCTTTTTCTCCCGCCGTCAAGGCGGCTCAGCTATGAGGCTCGGATCCCTCAGCAAGCTGTTCACCGGCGTCGCATTCAAGCGACTGACCCCTCATGAGGTTGACCCCGAGGTCTCAAACGGTCACGAATTTCAAGGTGTCGCAAAACTGCGTGACCTTCTTGGCAACGATACTGCGGAGTTCAAGGCGACCTACTTCTTGCTCAGCGACGAAGAACCGACAGTAATTATCAGCGCTTGGGCAAAGTGGTACGACTCCCGAGAGAACGATCCGACTCGGTCAGCAGAGTGGCGGCTCTACTACCCGGCCGCAGCTGGCGAAATCCAATCGCGAATGCGCCCAGGTGCGTTGATGGTGGTTGCCATGAGTGTCGCAAACTCGTTGATGGTCGCACTTGCGCCCGCAGGGTCCACCAGGGAATTGCAACTGCGAGCGTTGTTTGGAATCGGCGAAGTCACCGACGGCCCGATCGGAGTTCAGCGCTATGACGATGCCTCAGCAATTACGTCCCTCGGTGTTGAGATGCTCGAGGAGCTCGTTCTTCCAGTGCCAGCCCCAGACTCGGCTGGCGATGGTGAACGCGTTCTTGCAATGGTCGAGGAATTGTCTAAGCAGTACCCCGATGCGCTTCCGACGGGCAAGGTGATCGCGGAACTAGTGCAAGCTCGCTTTCCCGACGTTGACCCCACGGGTGACCCTGACGGAACACTGATCCGCTGGATCGAAGCGGAAGCCTCTCTCTTTCGCCTGTGGGAAGATGGGCTGATTGAGCGGCGACTCGTACGGGGCTTCGCCCTTAAGGACAGCCGGCAAGACGTTCAGGGATTCAGGGATTTCGCGATGAAAACGCGACAGTCCAGAGTCTCGCGTGCCGGGGGTGCTCTTCAGCTGCACGCAGCCACCATCATGCGGTCCCACAAACTCATTTTCGAGGAGCAGGCAATCACCGAAAAGAGCGAAAGGCCAGATTTTCTCTTTCCTGCTGGCGCCGCGTATCACGATGAACGATTCCCAAAGCACAACTTGCGATTGTTGGCGGCGAAATTCACCGCGAAGGAAAGGTGGCGTCAGGTCCTGAAGGAAGCCGCTCGAATCGAACACAAACACCTGCTCACAATGGACGCCGCGATATCTCAGCCGCAGCTCGTTGCTATGCGGGAAGCCAAGCTCCAGCCCGTAGTGCCGAAGGGTTATCACCAAGTGTACGTCAAAGATTCCCAACGTCATCTCAGTACTTTCGGCGAGTTCATTGCCGAGGTTCGAAAGATCCAGTCGTGAAGCGCGGGGGCTGGCCGGTGGGCGCGACGTCGCGCCCACCGGCCCCCCCAACCCTCACGCCGCCACCTTCTCCTTCGGCGCCTCGATCATCAACATCTCCGCCTTCGGCGCCTCGATCGCCAACGGCGGCGACCCGGCCTCCAACACCATCTCCTCCACCTCACTCGCCACATCCGCTCCCCCTCCTCCCTCCTCCCTCCTCCCTCCTCCCTGCCTTACCCGCTTCGCCGCCCGCCACTCCGTCAACGCCACATCATCCTCCTCGTACCCGGTCACGATCTGACACTCCAGCAGCATCACCAACCGGCGCGCCCGCCGTATCCCCTGCTCCACGGCCGCTGTCGCGCCCACCTGATGCCCTACTGCGCGCGCCTGCGCCATGAACGCCTCCTCCATCGCCTCGATCGCGTCATCCAACTGCGACAGAAACGCTGAGTCGCGCCCGTTCGCCACGAACAGCGCCTCATACCTCGCCGCGCTGCCGCGCATCGCGCGCGCTTCCGCCGAAAGACGCGTCACACCAATCCGCCTGCGCGGCATCCGCACCGCACTCGAGATCCCGGCCACATCCTCCGCCACCGCACGCGCAATCATCGCCAGCGGCTTGAGATGATGGTTGCGCAGCCGCTTCACGCTCGCTTCCATCGTTCGCGTCGCGGCCATACTCAGCCGCCGGCCCAACGCCTGGTCGCTCGCCGCTCGCTCCAACTCGGCTACCGCCAGTTCCAGCTCCCGCCCCAACTTCACGTACGACCC
The DNA here is from genome assembly GCA_031401495.1 of Gemmatimonadota bacterium. GTDB lineage: Bacteria > Gemmatimonadota > Gemmatimonadetes > Gemmatimonadales > Gemmatimonadaceae > DASPMP01. Next base: position 38,161 of record JANNRQ010000090.1, on the reverse strand, counting down.
ACTGCCAGCATTCGCGTTCGGCGGCACATGCGTCTTCACAAACTCCGCTGTGCGCTGAAATGCCTCCACCAACTTCGTCTGACGCCCCAACATGGTGCCTCCTTACAAGGAAGTGGTGGACGCCACACCCGCCTGCACCGGAATCGTCGTCCGGCTCGACTGGCAAGGCGCCCGCATGTGATGACGCAGCGTCCGCCGCACATGGCAGTGTCGCCCGCACGCGCGCGACTACCGTCCACAGGCAGTGGACCGGTCACCCGGCAGTGCGCACGACTCACCCGCGTGCGGTGGACGTCACGTCGTGATCGAAGGCCCGGTCGCTTGCGTCAGTTGGCTGCATCAGCGAAAACACGCGAACCCCCGCACGGTAGCGGCGGTGCTCACGTCTGACACGACCGGCGCTGCATCCGGACGCGCGGCAACGCCCCCCGATGGCAGTGGCGAACCCGTTCAACACGCGGGCGCTCTCATCGGTTTGACGCTGCCTCTCATCCGGACCGGCTGGCGCACTCGTCCCGGTGATGGGGACTCGCGAGTTGCGCCTCCTGCGATTCGATCCGGCAACGGGGGGCGTCAGGTGGCCCTTTGGGCCTGGCCCCAATCCGGTATCCCGGCGAATCAGACTTATTCCTAATCACCCGTTCTGGTTTCAGTCAACCCCCCACTTAACTCACGAATTGCCAAGCAGTTCCAGCGTCGCATTCGCGATTTCGCCCCGAGGCCAGTCTCTTCGCAGTTAGTTGGGGAGCCAATCCTCAGCCGCGGTGCGGCAGCGTCGCAGCGAGAAACGTGAATAGGAACGTGACGACGACCATCATGACTCCCAGCATGTCCAAGAACGCGTCTCGCCATGTCTCGTGACGCCGCTCCAGGCCGGAAACGGAAATCTCGTGCCGCGCCTCCTGTCCTGAGACGGAAATCATCTTGAGCTCCAACTCGTGAATACGTTGGCGCAGATCATCGACCTGATCGGTCGTTGCGGCGGAATGCATGATGGAATCCTCCAATGGTTGGTGACACACTGCGAGCTTGACGGCTAACCATATGTTATTACCGTTATAACATGCCACCTGTCAAGCTCAAAGTGTCGCGCATCGGCAATTCCCGCGGCGTTCGGCTGCCCGCCACCACGCTGCAGCGCTATCAGATCGGCGACGAGGTCCTCATGGAGGAGCGTGACGACGGTATTCTGCTCCGGCCGCAGGGCGCCCCACCCCGCCTCTCGTGGGCCGACACCGCGATGGCTATGGCGGCCGAAGCCGAAGACTGGAGCGATTGGGACTCCACCGCGTCCGACGGTCTCGAGAGCATTCCGTGGGACACAAAGCGCCAAAAGCGCGTCGCTGAGCCCGCCGCGATTTACAAAGCCTCCAAGTCGCGCAAGCGCCCCAAAAAGTGAAGCGCTACGAAATTCGCTGGGCGCGTTTGGACCCGGCGCAAGGATCGGAGATGGCCAAAACTCGGCCAGTCGTCATCGTCAGCCTCGATGAACTCAATGCCCGACTGCCGATTGTGACGGTCTGTGCAATCACCACCAGCATCCACCCGAATTGGCGCGGACGCCTTCCAGTCACAGTTGAAGGCCGGTCAGCTGAAATAGCGGTCGATCACATCCGCACGATCAGCAAGTCGCGCCTGGGCCAGCGCATCGGCGCACTCTCCGCGACGAAAGCGGCTGCGCTGCGACGACTCATCACCGAGATGTACGCGACGTAGCCAATGCGCATTCCGACTGGTAGAGCACCCACGCATCCGGGTGAAATGCTCCCGGTGGAATTGCCGAGTACCGCAGGCGGCCCGACCGCCGCAACAACGACGACGACAACGACTTCGTTCAGGAGTGGGGGCGCTCATCTGCCCTTGGCACGGTCGGTGTGTTCCGTGTGCCTTCCGTGTGCTCCGTGATCGGCCGTTGTAGTAGCGCCTATTACGGAATTCGGACGATCTTGCCCATGAACAGGATCGTGCCCGAGAAACGCTCGCGGATCGCGAAGAGGAACGGCCGGTCAACGCACAGGCACGGCGGCAGGCTCGTCACTCCGACGCCGACGTTCGTGACCGCGGCCGCCTCGGTGCCCTCTTCATTCACGTCCACGAACGTCTTGTGCTTGACGAACGCGATGAACAGGCTGTTGCCAACCGTGGACATGGCGGTGAAGTCGGCACCGTCCGGGATGAAGGGCGTCTGCATTCCCAGCGCCTTCAGGTCGTCCTTCAGCTCCCGCTCGTACTCGAGAGTGAACTTCGGCAGGTGCACGGCAAAGTCCGTCTCGACCATCGGCGCGATGAGCGCGCGCCACGAGGCCGTGTCGAGCGTGGCTGCGAACGCATCCACATCGCCAACGGGCAGCACGATCGTCATCACGAACGCGCCGTTGCCGTAGGACAGTTCGCCCACGGTTGCGGTTGAAGTCTGTGCGAAGCGGAGTTTCCCCACGCCGTCCGCGCGCCGCATCATGGGCACCTGCTGGCTGCCGCCCGCCGCAGCGAACGGCGCCGTCACCGTTTTCGCTGGATCAAACCGATCGCGCCACGAGCCCTTGAAGTAGATCGCGTTGACGAGGAACATCACGTCGTCCGGGCTGATCGCCTCCAGAATCGTCGGGATCTTGCCGGCGGTTTGCGACGACACCCAGCCGTTGACGGCGCCCAGGGTGCTGGCGTCGAACGGCGCTGCCGTGACCTGAGCGTCGAACATTTGGCGCATTGACTCGACGAACGTGGGCAAGACGGGCAGCGTCTGGCGATGCCACACGGAGTTGGCGATCTGAAACGTGGTGGAGGGATCCAGGCCGGATTCCAGCGATAGAATCCCGCGGTAGCCGGCGTTGATGTTCGCGAGCTCGTCCGATCCGAAGCCAAGCGTGGACCGCATCTCGTTGAACGTGGCGCCGTTCGCGCCATTCATCGTCATGCCGAGCGCGAAACTCACGCTCAGCGGTGACACGAAAACGTTCTTGGCGGGCTCGCGGGCGTTGAGCCGCTTGAATAGCGTGAACGCGAACTGGTTCGCCGCGTCCGACACGCGGACCTCGTCTGCCGTGAGGACTCGCGGCAGGCTGGTGAGCTGTGCCGGCGGCCCGCCGTGGTCCGGACCGGTGAAGAGCCCGCACGACAGGACCCCGACGAGCATGAGGAGAGCACTGCGTTTCATGCTTGTGAAACCCCACTGCCCTGCATTTGGGTCACGCGTGTGCGCCGTACTTGATCGTCGCAGGGATCGGAATAAGGACGGTCCCACTTGGCTAAGGTTTCTCTTTCTGAAGCTCCTGAAGGAGTTCCAGTTCGGCGATGGCCTCGAAGTCCCGGACACGGCCGGCCGCGCGCTTGAGCCGGATGAGCCATGACAGCGACACAACGTGCGTCGCATGTCCGAACAGTTTCTCGGCGACGCAATGTCCGACGAGATCTTCGTAACGGCCGCCGCCGATGACTTCGCCCAGGATGTCGATGGCGCCGAGCGTGGTGGTGAGCGTGTAGTTGAGCCCGGCCTTCACGGTCTTCGCTGACCAAGCGAAGGGCAGATTGGGCGGTGCTCCGCGTGGGTACGGGTTGAGGGGCGCCAAGGCCTTCACGAGCCGAGCGATGTTGGCGTCGGATCGTCCGTACACGATGTCCACGTCCTGCGTGATGCGGGCCGAGCCGTGCACGCGCGCGGCAATTCCGCCGATGACAATGAACTCGACGTGGTGCGCGTGAAGCACGCCAAGGAGGCGATCCAGCACTACCGGCGCTCCGGTGGGCGGCCGCCGCGATCGCGATCCAGCGTCTCGAATGCCGCGTTCAAGTTGATGTTTGCCTGAAGTCGGTCGTTCACCGACATGCGCAGAGTTTCGACGAGCAGCGTTTGGTCGACACCTGGCTTGTAGGCCTCGATCACCGGGTCCACGACAGCCGTTGGCTCGAGCGAAAGCGTCAGCTCGAAGCCCGCAGCGCGCACTATGCGGGCGAGCGTTTCCAGGCTCGGACTGGTCTTCCCTGACTCGATCCGGCCTACGACGGACTGGTAAGTCCCTGCTGCGTCAGCGAGCTCGCTTTGAGACATCGAAGCTTGCCTGCGCGCCTCCTGAAGCACTTCTGCTGCAATGCTTTGGCTCATGCTATTACAATAGCATCTAAAGTTTCGGACGGCAACGTGCGAGGCGCCATTGCCGAGCCACAAAACCGACGCTCGCTGTACTGCTATTACAATAGCATTTCAGGTATCACTACAATAGTCTGCTGTCGTACGCCCAATGCAGGAGCGCCTGACGCTGCCGGCGACGACAACTCAAATCGCAGGGCTCGCATCCCTGCCGCACCTGCGCCACGTGCCTGGCGATCTGCCGCCACCTGCGAATCTGCCGCTCGTCGTCCAGCGACCGGCGCCCCATGTAGTAACGACAATATCACTGGAACCAGCCGCGCGGGTCGTCCGGGTGCACCCAGCCGTTCTTCCGCCACACGCTCAACGGCTGCGACGCGTTCACGCCAAAGAAGTTCATCTTGGCATCGCGTCCACCCGGCGAGAGCCTCGCGCGCTTGAACCAGCTCGCCGGAAACTCGGCCCGACAATCGGTCATGTACTTCCCGCCGAACACACCCATCTCGAGCAGCTCCGGCGGCGACAACTCGGGCTCGAACCCGTCGTCGTAGTTGCGGCCCACCGGCTCCGTCCGGTGATAGACGTACCCGCGCTGCATCCTGTCATTGACCACCACTGCTTTCGTTTTCACGTCACCAAGCTACCGAGGCCAACGCGCGCAAACGCGCGTACCTTTACGGCCACATGGTCAGCGCCCCGTGTGGAGCCAGTCGGATGCGGAAGAGTGGTGGAAGAAGAATTACACTGACTTCCAGGGACTGGAGACCGGGGACCGGGGACTGGTATGAACTGCTGTGAACCGCTGAATGAGATGTTCGACGTGCGCATGGCCAGGCACGACCTCAAGAAGTACCGGAGGAAGGGCGCCGAGCCGACGGCGAAAGCGCTGATCAACTTGCTGCGCGGGCGCGCGCAGAACGCGACCTTGCTGGACATCGGCGGGGGAGTTGGCGCGATCCATCACGAACTCCTCGACGCCGGCTTGGCCAAGGCGGTTCACGCCGACGCATCGTCTTCCTACATCAGCGTGGCGCGCGAGGAAGCGGAACGTCGCGGACATGCTGACCGCGTCGAGTTCGTCCTCGGCGACTTCGTGGCGCAGGCGACGGCGATTGCCGCCGCCGACGTTGTCACACTGGACCGCGTGATTTGCTGCTATCCGGACATGCCCGCCTTGGTGAAGGCATCGGCCGCGCGGACCAGGAAGTTCTACGGAGCGTCGTTCCCGAGGGACCGGTGGTTCCTGCGACTCGGGTTTCGACTGCTCAACCTGTTCATGGCGTTGCGCCGGAAATCGTTCCGCATCTACATGCACTCGCCGAAGGACATCCACGCGGCACTGAAGCGCGAGGGCCTGGCGCTCACGTCCACCGCGCGAACGTTCGTGTGGCAGGTCGTGGTGTATTCGCGCGCGTAGCGCGCGTAATGCCGGTTACGGGCGGGGCGGCGCTTGCGTGCGCTGGAGGCGCATGCTCATGACCGGGAACCACTGCGAGCCGTCGCGCGTGTACTCACCGAACTCGCTCCATTCGCCCGCAGTGGTGAGCCGCATCGTGTAACGAACCCTCCCGCCAGCCGGGACCTCAAAGCCCCAGGTGAATCCGCTGTCCGTCACCGCGAGCGGGAACTCGCCGCCGCGTCCGTCCATGGTCGTGGAGCGCATGACATAGCCCTTCTCTGGGGTCCACTCGATGGTCGCCCACGCGTTGAACAGCGTGTCGGCCGGGCCGCCCGCCAGCAACCGGCGTCCCGTGCCTTCGACGGCGAGGATCTGGCCCTTGAGCTTGGGGCGAACCCACTCCGACTGCCACATGCGCAGCTGCTGGCCCTGACCCACCATCGCGGTGGCTTCGCCGCCCCAGTCACCCACGAGGAACGAAAGCTTGTCCATCGCGCGCCGGCGCGCCGCGGTGTCCACCATCGCGGACTGGGCGAACAGCGAGCTGCCGGTGAGCCAGAGCAGGGCGACGAGCAGGAACTGAGCAGGGTGGCGGCGCATTCGGTCTCCATTGCGGTGGGCGCAGAACGATAATACCGCGATAAGTTCTGCCATGCGCAAATCCATTGTGGTACTCCTCGCCGTTGTTGGCACCGCGTCCGTTGTCGGCGCCCAGACCCAGACTCCTGACACGCCGCGCGCCCGCGCCCTGCGCGCACTGGCCAGGCAGCCCATCGTCGACGGCCATAACGACCTGCCGTACACGATCCGCGAAGACACGGTGCGGCCGATGGACGTGGAGGCCTACGATCTGCGCATGAAGACGCGCGGGCATACAGACTTCGCGCGGCTCAGGGCCGGCAAGGTGGGCGCGCAGTTCTGGTCCATCTACATCCCGGGTGAGATGGACGACATCGCGTACAAGTCCAAGGGCAAGGTGGCATCCATGCCGGGATACGCGCGCGTACAGCTGGAGCAGATCGACATCGCGCGACGGATGATCGACAAGTATCCGCAGCAACTCGAGTGGGCGCTCAACTCGGCGGCAATCCCTGCGGCCATCGCACGCGGGAAAGTGGCGTCGCTGCTCGGTCTCGAGGGCGGCCACGCGATCGAGAACTCGATGTCGCTGCTGCGCGTGTATTACGAACTCGGCGCGCGCTACATGACGCTGACGCACAACGTCACGTTGGACTGGGCGGACGCCGCGCTGGATTCCGCGAAGCACGGCGGACTCACGCCGTTCGGGCGCGAAGTCGTTCGCGAAATGAACCGGCTGGGCATGCTGGTGGACCTGTCGCACGTATCCCCAGCGTCGATGAGCGACGCGCTGGACGTGACCGAGGCGCCGGTGATCTTCTCGCACTCGTCGGCGCGCGCGATTGTGGATCATGCGCGCAACGTGCCCGACTCGATCCTCGCGCGCCTGCCGAAGAACGGCGGCGTGGTCATGGTGACGTTCGTGCCGGGTTTCATCTCGAAAGCCGTGAAGGCGGACGACGATTCGGTGCGTCGCCGCACGAACACTTCGCAGGTGACCGCCTGGCGCAACGCGCACCCGCGTCCGCGCGCGACCATCGCCGACGTCGCCGACATGATCGACCACGTGAAGGAGGTGGCCGGCGTGAACCATGTCGGCATCGGCAGCGATTACGACGGCATCAGTGAGACGCCCGAGGGAATGGAGGACGTGTCGAAATTCCCGTTGCTGTTCGAGGAGCTGGCGCGCCGTGGCTGGAGCGAGGCCGATCTCGTGAAGCTTGCGGGTACCAACGTGCTGCGTGCATTGCGGGGGGCCGAACAAGTCTCCGCGCGCCTCAAGCGCGAACGCGCGCCGTCAACGGCGCTGATTGAAGAAGTCAACCGGCCGATACCGATGTCGGCTGAAACGCGCGCGCGGTACGAACGCCAGTTGGCGGAAGCGCGCGCGGCCTATGTGGCCGCACCCGGCAATCCGGATTCCGTTGTATGGTATGGGCGGCGGCTGGGGTATCTGGGTTTCTATGGCGAAGCGATCGGTGTGTACTCGCGTGGCGCGGCGCTCCAGCCGCAGAACCCGTGGATGCTGCGCCACCGCGGGCACCGGTACATCTCGACGCGTCAACTGGATCTCGCCATCGCAGACCTCGAACAAGCGGCGAAGCTGGTCGCTGGCAAGCCGGATCAGGTCGAGCCGGACGGTCAGCCGAATCCGGCGAACACGCCCATCGGCACGCTGCATTCCAACATCGACTACCACCTGGCGCTCGCGTACTACCTGAAGGGCGACTACGCCAAGGCGCTGCCGATCTATGCACGCGAGATGGCCACCGCGAAGAACGAAGACCGTCGCGTATCGACGCTATACTGGAATTACCTGGCGCTACGGCGGCTTGGGCGGGACGCCGACGCGAATGCGTTGCTGTCGCCGATCACGCCACAGACTCAGGTGGTCGAGAACGACTCGTACCGTGACTTGTTGCTGGTGTTCAAAGGAGTGCTGCCCGCGGATTCAGTGCTCGCGGCGGCCGCGGCCGGCGGTGATGGCACGGTGGTGTTCTCGACCATGGGCTACGGCATCGGCGCGTACTACCAGTTCACCGGGCGGCGCGATCATGCGGCGCAGGTGTGGAGGCGCGTGGTGGCGGGAGGTCAGTGGCCCGCGTTCGGGTTCATCGCAGCCGAAGCTGACTTGAAGCGGCTCAAGTAACAGCAACTACAACTGCTGGACGACAATTGCGCTGATTGCGCGGATTGCGCGGATGGTCAATCAGCGAAATCGGCGTAATCCGCGCAATTGTAGTTCAGTCAGTTGGTTCTTTTTGAACTGCGCAAGACTTTCACTCCTGCGAGAACCATCCCGGCGACGACGAACGTCGCAGGGATTGCGAGAAACGCCACGATCGCGTCCACGATCCAGGGCAGCTTCACAAAGCGGAACCAGAGCCACAGGAATGCCGCGAATGCTGCTGGCCACGCCAGGAAGATGAAGCCGACGGCTTCCGTGTCCGGTGCCTTGGGCTGATCCGGCGGAGGTGCCGGCGGCTTGGCGAGTTCGACCCCCGTGCGGACCAGCGTGAGCTTCGGCTTCGCTCCGTCGGTGACCGTGACGATGTGGCGGTGCTGCGCGGGCTCGAAGATCGTGTCCCAGCTGGAGCGCGGCAGTTGCTGTGCGGACGTCCGCAGGGATTTGTGCGCGGCGCAATCGCAGAACGGATTGAGGGGCTGATCGCACGTCGCGGCGATTGCGCGAAGGCGAACACCGTCCTCCGGTGCGAACTCATACCACTCGTACTGGTCGTGCACCTCTTCCCAATCGAAGCAATCGTGGCGCAGGGCTTCCAGTGTAGCGCCGTTGCAGGCCGGGCAGATCTCGATCACGTCGGAGTCGTACCCGATGTTGTGATTCGGGTCGCCCGGCGGCTCACCAACCTTCGTGAGCCAGAGCAGCTGCGTCAGTCCGGGCTTGTCACACTGCGGCGTGTGCATGCCTCTAGTATGGCAACTACAACTGCTGAACGACAATTCCGCGAATTACGCGGATTTCGCTGATTGATCAATCCGCGCGATCAGCGAAATCAGCGCAATTGTAGTTCAGTCAGTTGTTGTTGCTGTTAGCGGTGCTTGCGATGGCCGCCGCCACCACCGCGGTGTCCACCGCCTCCGCCACTGCGCTGATTCCGGCGATTGGCGCGATGGGCCGCGAGTCGATCCTTGAGCGGCACTTCGAGCTTCTCGCTGGTCTTGGCCGTGTAGTTGAAGTCCGGCAGCGTCACACGCGGCAGCGGCTTGCCCGAGAGACGCTCGATGGCCTTGAGGTCATCCTCTTCCTGCGGCGACACGAACGTGAACGCTTCGCCTGTCAGGCCGGCGCGCGCGGTGCGTCCCACACGGTGGACGTGGTCTTCCGCAGCAACGGGAACGTCGAAATTGATCACGTGGCCCAGCGCTTCCACGTCGATGCCGCGCGACGCGATGTCGGTCGCCACCAGGATGCGATACTTGCCGGCCTTGAACCCCTCGAGCGCTTCCACGCGCTGGTTCTGCGACCGGTTGCCGTGGATGCGGTTTGCGCTCACGCCGTTCTTGTCCAGGAACTCCCACAAACGATTGGCGCGGTGCTTGGTGCGCGTGAACACCAGCGCTTCCTTGATGAGATCGCGCTTGAGAATCGCGAGCAGCAACTGCGACTTGAGTTCCTGCGGTACCGGATACGCTGCCTGCGTGATCCCCGTGGCCGTCTGCGACACCCGCTCGATGTTAATCTTCACGGGATTGTGCAACAGCTCGCGCGACAGCTGAAGAATCGGCGGCGGCATCGTCGCGCTGAAAAACAGCGTTTGCCGCTTTGCGGGGATGTGCTTCAGCACGCGTTTGATGTCCGGCAGGAAGCCCATGTCCAGCATGCGGTCGGCCTCGTCCAGAACCAGGTACTCGACCTTGTCGAGTTTGGCGTACGGCATGCGGAAGTGGTCAAGCAACCGACCGGGCGTGGCGATGATCACATCCACACCGGCACGGAACGCGTGCTCCTGCGGACCCATGCCAACGCCGCCAAAGACCGATGCAGCGGTGAGCGGCGTGTGGACGGCAAGCTCGTTCAGGTCTTCAAGGATTTGCGAGGCGAGTTCGCGCGTCGGAGTAATGACCAGCGCGCGCGTAGTGCGTCGCGGCTTGTCCATCAAACGATGCATGATCGGCAGGAGGAATGCGGCAGTCTTGCCACTCCCAGTCATCGCGCACGCAATCAGGTCGCGTCCTTCCAGCGCCGGCGGAATGGCGTCGTTCTGGATCGGCGTCGGGTTGGTGAAGCCGAGGTCTTTGATGCCGGCGAGAAGGCCGGGATGGAGTTTGAGCGCTGCAAAAGGCATTGGGAAAGGTAGCTTTGCCCCCATGCCACGATTCCTCATAGAAGTATCACACGAGAAGACCACGCTTGAGTGCAATCGCGCCATCGACGCGTTCCTGCGAACTGGATCGCATTTTCTGGCGCGCGCGGACTGGGGCTGCAAGGACGGCGAGCACTCGGCGTGGCTGATCGTCGAAGTGGATACGAAGGACGAAGCGCGCGCGATCGTTCCCCCGGATTTCCGCGGCAAGGCCCGGATCGTGCGGCTCACCACCTTCACGACCGCCGACATGGACCGGGCGCGGGCGGCGCACCAGCTCTAGGTCAGTCCGGGCAACCGGGGTGTGACGTTCGAGATTCGGGCGTGGTTCTTGGAGTGCCACGATCATTCATTGTCTCGCACTGCTGGTCTCGGCAAACCAGGGCGCAGCGGCAGTGAACGCCGATTCCCTTCGCGCCGACTCCGCGTTCCGCCGCGGCGACTTGCCAGGTGTGGCCGCGATGTACACGCGCATTGCGCAGCAGTCGCCGCAGCTGGGCATGGCCTGGATGCGGATCGGGATTGCCAAGCAGGCGCTTATCAAGGTTGATCCGGCCGTCTTCGCATTCAACAAGGCCGTGCCGCAGAATTGGATTGTACCGAATGCGACGCTCCGGCTCGCGCGCCGCTCTGTTGGACGCTACACGAGACGGAATCCGTGACCCGTGACCCGACGTAGAGACATCTTCACCCCCATACAGGTCAGCTATGCGCCCTGCCATTGTCGCTCTCGCCACCCTGTTCCCTGCACTTCTGATCGCGCAGGCCGGCAAGTTTCCGCCGGACTCGCTGGTCAACGTGAAGGTGATCCCGAAAAGCACGTCGCCAACGCAAGTCATCGGGCAGATGCGCAACTTCGCCGGCGGGCTCGGCGTGCGCTGCGTGTTTTGTCATGTTGGCGAAGACGGGCCACTCGACAAAGTCGATTTCGCCAGCGACCAGAAACGCACCAAGCTCATCGCGCGCGAAATGATGCGCTTGACGGCCGAGGTGAATCGCCGGCTCGACTCGCTGCCGCAGCGCGCCACTCCCGCATTGTCGGTGAACTGCGCCACGTGCCATCGCGGCATCAGTCGGCCCGTTCCGCTCTCCACCGTTGTTGCGGACGCCGCGATCGCGGTGAACGCAGACTCGGCCATGCGCGCGTATCGCGCGTTGCGGGAACGCTATTTCGGCGGGGACGCGTACAACTTCGCCGAAGGTTCGCTCAACATCGCCGCGTTCCGCACCGGTCAGGCGCGCAAGCCTGACGACGCGCTGGCGTTGCTCGACCTCAACGAGACCATGTTTCCGAATTCGTCCGGGATGTACGTGTTCCGCGGAAACATCCACCTGATGCAGGGCGACACCAACGCTGCGGTGACGGCGTTCCGCAAGGCTGTGCAGCTGGACTCCAACAACGCGGAAGCGCGCGGCCGCCTGCGCACCATCGGCCGACCGTAGCGATTGAACGGCGCTACTGACGTCGCTTGGTCCGGAGGCCAACGCTCACCGTCCGCGCCCGCCACATCGAACCCAACATCAGCGCGAAGAACAAGCCGGCCGCCGCCCACGCCGCGATCGCGTACGTTGCCTGTCCCTGCGCTCGAAGGACATAGCCGAGTGCGCCCGTCGCGATCGCGAGGAACATGAAGACGATCTGGTGCACGCCGGCGTAAAGCAGCAGCGCGCTCTCGCGCAGTCCCGCGACATGGATTTGCAGGTCGCCGCGGTTGGTGCGCTCGAGGAACCGGTTGGTGCGATCCGGAATCGCCAGCGCCGACATCGCCATCTCCTTCGCGGCGGAGGTCAGCTGCGTTTTCCAGTCGGCGTCCTTTCCACCCAACACGAACTCCTGGAGATACGGCCCGATGACGGCCATCGGATTCATGTCCGGGTCGACCTGCGTGCCGAGGCCGAGCAGCAACAGTGATGCACGCTCGACGATGACCCACTCCTTGGGCACCTGGAACGAGCGCTGCAGGTCACGGAACGAGATGTCGAGGTTCTTCAGGTCCGCCAGCGCCTCGACCTTGGACTTCATGTCGACCTGAATGTCCTTGAGCGAGAAACCCTCGACGGTCATCTGCTCGAAGAACTTCTTCTGGAAGTACTGGATGGCGCGCTCGGCAACGTCGTCCTCGCCGAGTTCCGTATCGCGTGAGAAGAACCCGGCCTGACGCAGGCCAGCCGATATCATCGCCGGATCGCGCTTGATGACGCCGTTCCAGAACATCGGGATGCCGGCCTTCACGTTGGGCGCCAGGCGACCGACGGCGCCGAAATCGACAAGCGTGATGCTGCCGTCGGCATGCACGATGATGTTGCCGGGGTGCGGATCGGCGTGGTACACGCCGTCCACGAACATCATCTGGCAGTACGCGGTGAGGATGCGACGACCAAGCGCAGCGCGATCGACGCCGAGTCGTTTGAGTTCGTCGAAGTCGGTGACCTTGGTGCCGACGACGAATTCCGTCGTGAGCACGCGCGTCGTCGAGAACTCCGGAACCACTTTGGGCAAGTGCACTTCAGTACTGCCGGCGAAATTCGCCTGAATGGTCGCGATGTTGCGCGCTTCCTGCGTGAAGTCCAGTTCCTCGCTGATCAGCTGCGTGATATCTGCGTGGTAGGACTCCAGGCCCTTGATGCGGACGAAGAGCTGGATCAGCGACAACACTCCACCGAGTACTTCGAGATCCAGTCGCGAGATCTCCTCGATGTCCGCGTGCTGCACCTTCACTGCGACGCGCCGGCCGTCGAGCAGCCGCGCTTCGTGCACCTGCGCCAACGACGCGCTGGCGATCGGCACCGGATTGAATTCGGCGAACAACTCCTCGGGCGCTTTTCCGAGCTCCTTCCGGATCCGGGCGGTAACCTCGCGCGGCGGTCGCGCCGGCACGCTGTCCTGGAGCTGCTCCAACTCTTCGCGGAACTCTGGCGGCAGGATGTTGGTCAGGATGCTGATGAGCTGACCGACTTTGATGAACAGACCCTTCAGGTGCAGGATGGCTGCGACCAGCCGCTTGGACGTCGAGCGATGGCGCGCTACCAGCTTGCTGGCATAGAGGCTCGGTCCCAGGATGGGGCTGATGAGGCCCAACCACGCGTACCCCAACAGGATGCGCAACGTCAGTGCATACGCCCGCGCGGCGCGAAGCCGGACCGGGCGCGTGGTCTTCCAAGCCTGGAGCTCTGCCGTATCGCGCATGCGTGAATGTCGCTGTCCGGGGGGTTCAAGCAAACCAGGGCCGGCTGGCATCATATTCCGACTATCTACGGAGGCTTGAAATGAAGAGATCCACGCTCCTGTTGGCCGGCATCGCCGCCTCGCTCGCCACCATGGCCGCGGCCCGCTTCGGCGGCTATGCCACGGTCTCGGTGGAGTCCGTGCCGGACTATTTCGTGGTCGGAACGCCCACCACGTTGACGTTCTCTGTGCGCCAACATGGCGTGTCACCGTTGACGGACCTGTCACCCGAAATCGTCGCCGCGGCCGGCAAGCGAGAAGTCACCGTCAAGGCACGCAACGTTGGTAGCGGACGGTATCGCGCGGACCTCTCGGTGCCGGAAGCCGGCGAGTGGCGCGTCGTCATCAACAGCGGTTTTGGAAAGAGCACCGGGCAACTGTTACCGATTCGTGCGCTGGCATCTGCGCCCGTGACGACCGTGGCGATGGCCGACGCCGACCGCGGACGCGTCCTGTTCGCGGCCAAGGCGTGCGTGACGTGCCACGTGCATGGCAGCGTGGAGCTGCGCGGCCAGATGAGCGATGTCGGGCCGGACCTCACCGACAAGAGATTCGCGCCCCAGTATCTGGCGCAGTTCCTCAACGACCCGTCCATCAAGCCGGCAACACCTGGCAAGGGTCAGATGCCCCGACCGGACCTGCGTGCCACAGACGTTCCGCTCCTCGTCGCGTTCATCAACTCGGAGCGGCGCGCAGCCGCCAAGTAGCTATTCGTATCGGAGCGCCTGCATCGGGTCGATCTTCGATGCACGGCGCGCCGGTACATAGCCCGCCGCCAGCGAGACCAGCGACAGCGTCACGACGGCCGCTGTCATGACGAGCGGGTCGGCGCCCGATATTTCGAACAGTATCGACGCCGCGCCCTTGGCAAGACCGATCGCTCCGGCGACGCCGATGACGCCGCCGATGACCACCATCAGGCCAACCTGCCGCAGCACCATCGCGCGCACGGCGCCGCTGCTCGCGCCCAAGGCCATGCGAACGCCGATCTCGCGCGTCCGCTGCGCGACGGAGTACGCCAACACGCCGTAGAGCCCGATCGCCGCGAGAATCGTCGCGAGCACCGCGAACGCTGCCGAGAGGATGCTGATCATGCGATCCATGAAGACGTTCTCGCGGATCTGCTGCGGCATCGTCTTGAGACCCTGAACTGGCACGTTCGGGTCGAGTCGACGGACAAGTTCCGGAACGCTGCGCAGCAGCACGGGCACATCGCCCCGCGTGCGCACGTAGAAATTCAGCGTGGCCAGCCGCATGTCCTGGCGGTGTGGCGAGAAGAACACTGAGGGAATCGTGTCCTTCACTTCTGAGTATTTCGCGTCCTTTACGAAACCGACGATTTCAATGTCGAGGATGGACGTGTCGCCAGTGGCCATGCGCTTCCCGACCACGTCGCGCCCAAGGCCGAACTTTTTTGCGAACGCTTCGTTGACGATGGCGACTTTGGGCCGGCCGAAGGCGTCAGCCGCGGTAAACTCCCGACCAGCGAGAATCGGAACACCGATGGTCTTGAAATAATCGGAGCCGATGGCGTTGAAGTTGGAATTGTCATCGGTGTCAGCGTCCTTCCTGAATCCCTCCACCGAGACGTCATTGCCCCAATTGTCCCCTGCCATGAGCGGCACCGTGGCCGACGTCACGCCGTCAACGCCGGGCAGCGCGGCCAGTTCGGCCTCAACGCGATCGTACAGCGCCTTGGCGCGCAACGAGTCATACCCGCTCCGGCGCGCGGCCAATTCGAAGGTGACGACGTTGTCCACCTTCACGCCCAGGTCCAGCGTGCTGACGTTCCACAGACTTTTCACGAAAAGGCCGGCGGTCATCAGCAGTGCCATCGACAGCGCCACCTGCGCAGTGGCAAGCGACGTACGGAATCGCGCTGCTGCTCGGCCGCCGGACAACTTGCCCGAGTTGTTACGCATGGCGGTCACGAGGTCCGGACGCGTGCTGTGCAGCGCCGGGAACAGGCCGAAGGCAAGGCCGGTAACGAGCGACATCAGGGCCGCGAAACCGACCGCGGACCAGCGCAGCTGGAATTGCATCGACTCGGAGATTTCTCCCGGGAGCAGTTGGGAGATGCCGCCCAGGGTCCACTGGGCGAACACGAAGCTGAGCACACCGCCGATCGCTGCAAGCACCAGTGACTCGGTCATCAGCTGCGCCAGCAGCTGACGGCGTGTCGCACCCAGTGACAGGCGAACCGCCATTTCCATTTCGCGGTTGGCTGCCCGACCGAGCAGGAGGTTGGCGATGTTGGCGCAGGCGATCAACAACACGATGCCGGTGACCGCGAACAGGATGGCGATCGGCGTGCTGGCGTCCCGGCTCACATTGCTCTGGCCCCGTTGGCCATCCTCGACGCGGATTTGCTTCGCGCGGAACAGTTTGAGTGTCGCGTCACTCATGCCGATCTGGAGCGGCGCCTCGACGTTCTGGATAATGGGTGAGTAGATCGCGTTAATCGCGGGCCGCGCCTCTTCGATGGACACACCGGGCCTGAGGCGGGCAAACAGGTACACCCAGTAATTGCGCCGGCTGTCCAAGCCAGCGCGCGTGCCGATGCCCAGCGCCGGACGCATGGTCATTGGTACGTAGAAGGCCGGTCGGTTGCCCATCGTTGTGCTTTCGAATCCGACGGACGCGACGCCGATGACCGTCAGCTGGCGCCCGTTGATCGTTATCGTCTTCCCCACGACCCCGGGCGCGGCGCCGAGTCGCGTTTGCCAGAACGTGTGGCTCAGGACCGCAACCGGGTGGCCTTCGACCGTTTCATCGTCCGCGGGGCCGATGAGTCGGCCCTGCGAGGCTGTGAGACCGAGCACCGGGAAGTACGAGCCGGTAATGAGCAACCCGCCGGCGTTCATGACCTGCGTTTCGAACACCACGTTGGCGCCGAATGTCACGTGGCCCGCAACGCCGCTGAATGGCGACTTCTCCGCCTTCTGCAGGTCGCGAAGCATCGGGTAGCTGAACACCGCTTCGCACCCGCCGATGATGTTGCACGATGTGGAGCCGGGCTTGGGCCCGACCGCGACCAGGTTCGCGAGCTCGGTGGGCCGGTGCGCGTTGGCCGGGCGCCGCAGCATCTGGTCGAAGATCGAGTAGATAGCGGTGTTTGACCCGATGCCGAGCGCCAGGGACAAGGCGGCTATGAGCGTGATGAACGGGGTCTTTCTGAGGGTTCGGAGCGCCAGCTTGAGATTGAACATTTTCGCGGATGGTCCGGACGGGGGGCAAAAACGCGATTCCTGCGGGCGCGGCTAGTTGGTAGACACCTGCCGACCGGCTTTGGTTTGCACACAAAACGGCATCGCGGAGGGGAATGTTTCGCCTCGCGGCGCGGCAATACGGTGATGCTCGGAGACAGCAAGAGAGTACTACTGCTATCGCGGATTCCGCGAATGCACGCGGATCGGATCACGGCTGGGAGGGTCCGTGCTCGAAGCAGAACTCACCAAACGAATTGTGGGCACCTCTTTTGACGTGTTCAACGCGATCGGGTTTGGATTCCCCGAAAGCATCTACGCCAACGCAATGACCGTTGAATTGGGCCGCCGCGGGATGCGCGTAGTACGAGAGATCCCGATCAGCGTGGTTTACGAAGGGGTTGAGGTCGGCCGCTTCCGATTGGACATGGTTGTCGGGGATGCTGTGTTAATCGAGATCAAAGCAACCAAGGCTATTGGCGACGCGGAGACGCATCAGTTGCTGACATACCTGAAGGCGACTGAGTTCGAAGTGGGCCTCCTTTTGCACTTCGGACCGCAACCAACGTTCAAACGGTTCGTCTACGCCAACGCGCGCAAGACGCCCACGCCGCACTGAACGATTCGCGACGTTCGCGGCATCCGCGATAGGCAGTTTCATTTGCTCGATGCATATTCTGCGCATGAGAGTCGCATTCGCTGCGCTTGTCACAACGCTCGCGCTTGGCTGCGCCAGAAGCGCCGCCACGGTTTCCGAACCGCGCGGCTTTCGCATCAGCGAGACCACCATCGCCAACGTGCACTCCGGGTTCAAATCAGGCACCCTGACCTGCCGCGCCCTCGTGGACGCTTATCTCGCGCGCATCGCCGCCTACGACAAGACCGGCCCGGCGATCAACTCGATCGTCGTCGTCAGTCCGGATGCGACGAAGACCGCAGACTCGCTCGACATCCGCTTCAAGCGCGAGGGACTCACCGGTCCCCTGCACTGCATTCCGATGATCGTGAAGGACAACTTCGAGACGCTCGACCTGCCGACCACCGACGGCTCGCTGGCGTTCGCGGGATTCGTCTCGCACAAAGACGCGACGATGGTACGCAAGATTCGCGAGGCGGGCGCGATCGTACTCGCGAAATCCAACATGGCGGAGTTCGCGTTCACGCCCCTCGAAACCGTCTCCTCAATTCTCCCGGGCTACACAAAGAACCCGTACGCGCTCGACCGCGTGACCGCGGGCTCCAGCGGCGGTACCGCCGCTTCCGTCGCTGCCAACCTCGGCCAATCCGGACTCGGCACCGACACCGGCAACTCGATCCGCGGGCCATCCGCGCACCAGTCGCTCGTGGGCATCCGCTCCACGATGGGGCTCACGAGCCGCGCCGGTGTCGCTCCGCTCAGCTACACGGCGGACATCGCCGGGCCCATGACGCGAACCGTGGCCGACGCGGTCGCAATCTTCCAGGTCGTGGTCGGATACGACGCCGACGATGTGGTGACGGAAGCGGCGCGTCAACAAACAATCCCGCGCTACGCGGACTCCCTCCGCGCCGACGGCCTGCGCGGCGCGCGCATCGGCATCCTGCGCCAAGCGTACGAGCGCTCGTCACTCGACACCGGCGTCACCAGCGTCTTCATGCGCGCAGTCGCGGATCTCCGTGCGCAGGGCGCGATCGTCATCGACTCCGTGCCGACGCCGGAATTGGATTCGCTGCGTCGCATCCGCCGCGACGGCTGCAATCGCTTCAAGTACGATCTCGAGAAGTGGATCGCCAGCACTGGCAACAGAACACCGGTGAAGACGCTGGACGAAATCGTTCGCTCGGGTCGTTTCCACCCCTCAGTGCAGACGCGGCTCGAGGCTGCGAACCGCGCGACCGCCCCCGTGGACTCGCAGCCAGGATGCGCGCAGATGGAAATGTTCCGGAAGGATTTCGCGCGCTTGCTCGCGGTCGCGCTCGACCGTCTTCAACTGGACGCGGTCGTTTACCCGACGTGGAGCAACCCGCCGCGACTCATCGGCGACATGCAGACGCCGGCCGGCGACAACTCGCAGGTGTTTTCGCCAACGCCGGGCTGGCCCGCCATCACCGTGCCGATGGGCTACACGCGCAACAACACGCTGCCAGCCGGCATGACGATCCAGGGCCGAGCGTGGAGCGAGGGCACGTTGATCAAGTTTGCGTACGCGTACGAGCACGCCACCCGTCACCGCCGAGCACCGGCATCAGCTCCATGAAACGCCTCATCGCGGTCGTCATCACCGTGTGTACCCTGGCCGCACCCGCTTCAGCGCAACAACGCGGCATCCTCCTCGAAGACTTGACTTGGCTGGAAGCCGAGCGCGCACTCACGCGGCGCACGGTCGTCGTCATTCCGCTCGGCGCCAGCTCCAAGGAACACGGCCCGCACCTCAAACTGTCCAACGACTTCATCATGGCCGAGTATCTCAAGCGGCGGGTGCTGGATTCGGCGGAAGTCGTGATGGCCCCCACGATCAACTACAGCTACTACCCTGCGTTCGTTGCGTATCCGGGGTCCACGTCGCTCACGATCGAAACTGCGCGTGACATGATCGTGGACATCTGCCGCCAGCTTTCGGCGTTCGGACCCCGAAGGTTTTACGTGCTCAACACCGGCGTGAGCACGCTCGGCCCCCTGCGCCAGGCGGCCGCTGTGCTGACGGTCGACAGCATCACGATGACGTTCACAAACCTTTCGGTTGTTCTGCGCGATGTCGAGAAGGCGGTATCGAAGCAGGAAGGCGGCACGCACGCCGACGAAATCGAGACATCAATGATGCTGTACATGGCGCCCACGACCGTGGATCTGAAGAAAGCGGTGAAGGATTATCGACCGTCGAAGGGTCGCCTCGTGCGCGACTCCACGCAGCCCGGCACGTTTTCACCCACCGGTATCTGGGGCGACCCGACGCTCGCCACGCGCGAGAAGGGCGCGCTCGTGACGGAAGCGCTCGTCGCAGGTATCCTCAAGGACATCCAACGCCTCCGGAGTTCACCATGAGACACATCGCCATTTTGCTGTTGTTTCCAACGATCGGGGCCGCGCAGGAGGTCTCGATCAAAGTCGACCAACTGCCGGCCGCAATCCGCTCCGCGGTGATGAAGCGCTTTCCCGGCGCGCCCTTGCTCGAAGCGGCGCGCGAGACCGAGGACGGAAAGACGTTCTACGAAGTGACGATCCGGCTCAATGGCAAAAAGGTCGACGTCACCGCGACGCCTGGCGCTCAGCTCACGCTCGTCGAGCGCGAGATCTCGAGGAAGGACTTGCCTGCAGCGGTCATCACGCTCATCAATGGCGCGTATCCGAAGGCGAGGTACAACATCGTCGAGGACGTCTCGACTGTTTCGCCGGCGGGAGAAACGCTTTCGTACTACGAGGTCCTGCTCACCGACAGCAAGAACGTGCAGTGGGAGGTTCAGGTGGCGCTCGATGGCTCCAAGGTCCTGAAAACAGAACAGAAGAAACCCGGAGACGTCGACTAGTCCCTGCCGTTTCCGCGTCATCCCCACGAAAACGAACGACCTCGAACGCGAGTCGAAGTGATGTCGTATATAATGAAGGGGGCTCCAATGGCCCCCGAGACCATCCACTCACAGGACCGATGGACGAAAAACAGCTTCAGAAGTTGATCCGGAAGAACTCCGAAAGAGCCGAGAAACTCGCCAAGGGACGCGACGGCAGAAAGTTCGACAGCACGCTGCCACCCGCGCAGGACGAGGACCAGGACATCGAGCGCTCGGCCTTCTTCAAGGAAATGAAGCGCCGCGAGTTCTAGTTTCGTCAGTCGCGGCACCACAACGGACTTGCCACGTTTTCTAGATTTCGGTCATGACAGACAAGGTCAGCAAGTCCGAGGCAGAGTGGCGCAAGCAGCTCACGCCCGAGCAGTTCCATGTTGCCCGCGAAAAGGGCACTGAGCGCGCGTTCACCGGCGAGTACTGGAACAACAAGAAGGACGGCGTCTACACGTGCGTCGGCTGCGGTGTCCCGCTGTTCGCGTCGGACCAGAAGTTCGACTCCGGCACCGGGTGGCCGAGTTTCACGGAGCCGATGCCCGGCGGCAACATCGAGACGTCCGAGGACACCTCGTACGGAATGCGACGCATCGAAGTCCATTGCAAGCAGTGCGGCACCCACCTCGGCCATGTCTTTCCTGACGGGCCCGGCTCATCGGGCCAGCGGTTCTGCATCAACTCGTGCTCACTGGGCTTTGAGGAGAACAAGTAGTGCTTCGTGCTTCGTGCTTCGTGCTTCGTGACGAAGCACCGAGCACCAAGCACGCTTTGGAGACGCAAATGAACGAGACAGCAACTTTTGGCGGCGGCTGCTTTTGGTGCCTTGACGCGGCGTTTCGTCAGCTGAAAGGCGTGGACCAGAGCGTTAGCGGGTATGCTGGTGGACAGCGTCCGAATCCGACGTACGAGCAGGTGTGTGCGGGCGTGACCGGACACGCGGAAGTCATCCAGATCACGTTCAACCCGGCCGACATCTCGTACCGCGACCTGCTCGGCGCGTTCTTCACCATCCACGATCCGACCACCAAGGACCGCCAGGGTGGTGACGTGGGCACGCAGTACCGCTCGGTGATCTTCTTTCACTCGCCCGAACAAGAGGCCACGGCAAAGGACGTCATGGCCGAACTCGAGCGCGAGAAGGTGTGGGACGATCCTGTCGTCACCGAGTTGGTTCCCTACACGGCCTTCCATGCGGCCGAGGGCTACCACCAGGATTACTTCACCAAGAATCCCTACCAGGCGTACTGTCAGGCGGTCGTGGCACCGAAGGTTTCGAAGATGCGCAAAGCGTACTTCGATCGTCTTGTGGGAGCGTAAGCGACGCCGCAAGCGCGAAACATCGGTCACTCGTCAGCCGATACATCAATGAGCGGAAGGCCCTTGCGCGTGGACTGAGCCAAGTGCCTATTCACTAGAGTAATCATCCGTTTGTTTTCCCCTGATTCGAGTCTGGCGCATTCGCCTCTCAGACGCGATGTTGGGCTTCCCCGGGATGGTCCGGACCGAATAACGGAAATCGCCTCAATGAGCCTGTTTAGCAAGCGCGACACATCGCCGATCCCCAGCACGAATTTCTCCGCGTTCGACTCGCATATCTCCGTCACTGGCGATGTCGAGACGGATGGCGCGCTGCGCATTGACGGGCGACTGGAAGGCACGATTCGCCGCGCCGACTTGGTGGTCATCGGACAGGGCGCGACGGTCCTTGGCGACGTAACGGCCCGCGAAGTCATCGTCGGTGGCGCAGTGACCGGCAACATCTTTGCCGCGCAGCGCACCGAGCTTCAGTCGACGGGCATTGTGGCGGGCGACATTCGCTCCGCCGCAATCCTGATCCATGAAGGCGGCGTTGTTCAGGGCCGGCTGTACATCCACCCGATCAGCGGTACGTCGGAAGGCGGCTCGGGCTCCGGCAAGGAGACGGCAGCACTCACGGCCACGACGCGGTCGTCATCGGCGGATGCGCGACTCTCTCCGGCCCTGCTCGGCAAGTAGTCCGTCGGCCTGAGACTCTGTGCCCGGTGCCCCAAGCACCGGGCACTTTTTTTCAGGGCTTCTCTGTCTTCAGCGTGACCACGCGTTTCTCCGGCGGCTTCGTCAGCATCACCACCTGGCCTTCGACCGTGTTGGTGTCGGCGCCCGAGTCCAAGCCAAGCGGCTGCACGGCGAGCCGGCCGCCCTTGATGGATTCGATTCGGGCGGTGCCGTCACCGCTGGACACCAACATCTGTGCGGGCGTCGCAAGAACGAGCGATTTGTCCGGTCGCATCTGAAATCCGTCTGCGCGCAGCCCGAGGCCCAGTGAACCCGTCACGGTGACCGTGAACTCCACGGGAATCGTGTCCGTCGAGAAAACCGAGACGCCGTACTCGACAGGACGACTTTTGCACGCCCAGAGCGACGCGGCGGCGATGATCGTGAGCACGCGACTGGTTGTGCGCATGGTACAACTTGAACGCGCGCAATTGTCGCGCAAGCCGCGGCGCCCATCGTATATTCGACGCATGCTCCTCGTTGGCTCAGCGAAATGACCAGTCGTTCAAAGAAGGTCGCGCCCCGGAAGGCAGGCATGCTCTCCGCAGCGCCGCACGGATCCCGACCGGATCAAGTGTACGTGCGCCTGCGCGACTTGATCGTGCAGGGGTCGGTGGCACCGGGCAGCCGCATTGTCGAGACGGAGATCGCCTCGCGACTCGGCGTCAGCCGCACTCCGGTGCGCGAAGCCTTGCAGCGCCTGCAACAAGAGGGCTTCGTCATGGGAGCGCCGGGTGCGCAGCAGTCGCGCCTCACGGTGGCGCCACTCACCCGCGACGACGTGCACGAGTTGCTGGATATCGTCGGCGCGCTGGAAGGCCTGGGCGCGTGGCGTGCGGCGTCGATGGACGCGCCCGCCCGTCGCGCGTTGACCAAGACCCTCCGCAGCTTGAACCAGGAGTTTGCTCGCGCCGCTCGCACGAGTCCGGTGGATCACAGCCAGTTGTACGCCGCCGACGAACGCTTGCACCGCGGCATCGTCGAGGCGGGTGTTGGCCCGCGCCTGATCGCGTTGCACGACGCGGTGAAGCCGCAGGCGGAGCGCTACATCCGGATGTACATCAGCATGCTCACCGGAAACATCCATAGGTCCGTGGATGAGCATGACGCGATGATCGACGCGATTGATGAAGGTCGTGCCGCGGACGCCCAGCGCGCCATCGAGTTGAACTGGCGCCATGCCGCCGAACGACTCTCGAAAGTGATCGAAGTCGCCGGCGAGCGCGGCAGCTGGTAGTTACTTCAGCGCGGCGAGCGCCTTCTTGGCGTCGGCGTGCTGCGGGTTGATCTTGAGCGTTTCTTCGTACGCTGGCTTGGCCTGATCGCGGCGGTTGGTCTTCTCGAGAACTTGGCCCAGCCGGTAGTGAGCGCCGGCAACATTGACATTGCCATGTTTTTCGATCGTCGCGTTGGCGAGGAAAAACTTCAGTTCGCGCTCGCCCCGCTCGAGCTGCAATCCGCTGAGCGATGACACGGCACCCCATCCGAGGTGCGCGATGAGTTCGTCAGGCTTGGCCTTCATGAGCCGCTCGTACGCCGCGAAAGCCTCGTCCCACTTGGACTGGCGACGGTAGACGCCGCCGAGGCTGAAGTACGGTGCCGCGCTGTCCGGAAAGGCGGCGATAGCCGCTTCCCATTCTTTCGCGGCTCCCGCGGGGTCCTTGTCGCGCTCCGCATACCGTGCTCCCGCGCTGTGGCCACGATACGGATCGAGCTTCCGAATAGCGGCGACCTGCTCCTTCGCCTTTTCGTTGCTGCCGCCCATGAATCCGGGCGCCTGTTGGTAGAACCCCATGAGCCCTTCGCGCGCAGCGATCAGGTTGGGATCGAGCGCAACCGCCTTTTCGTACTCGGCCTTGATGCGGCGCGCCATGAACGGCTGCTTGATCTTGCTGGCGTTCCCCGCTTCCTCACCGACGACGTTGCCGACCCAGAGGTGGTAGACGGCGTTCTTGTCGTCGAGCTTGACCGCTTTCTCGAACCAGTCGAGCGCCTCGCCGTTCTTGTTCTCTGCTTCGGCAACGCGGCCCAGCCAGTACATCGCGGTTGCGTCGCTCTTGTTAGCGGCGAGCTGCGACTGGGCGGCACTTCGTGCCTCACCGAACTTGCGGTCCTGAAAGAGTTTTTCCGGCGACTGTGCCGCGAGCGTCGCGGACATGAGGAGTAGCAGTGCGAATCTCATGCGTGGCACGGGGGAATGGGAGGGAGCCGAACTGCGTGCAGCTCCCGGTTAGATGCTATTCCGGCCTACTTGGTTTGTTCCGCTGCCAGCTCTGCCTTGAGGAGCACGTAGGACTCATAGCGTTCGGCGCTTACAGCGCCCTGCTTTACCGCCTCCCGGACCGCACAGCCCGGCTCTTTGCCGTGGGAACAGTCGCCGAACTTGCAGCTATCGCGCAGGGCGCTGAGCTCGGGAAAGCAGTCGTCCAGCCGCGCGTGAGGCAAACCCCACATGCCCACTTCCCGCAGGCCAGGCGTGTCAACAACCGCGCCCATGTCGGGCGCTGGCAACGGATGCAGGAAGGCGCCCACCGTCGTGTGGCGGCCCTTGTTGACCGACTCGCTGATCTCGGACACTCGGAGGCCTAGCCCGGGGAAAAGCGCGTTGAGGATCGAGGACTTGCCGACCCCTGACGGTCCGCTGATCACGGACGTCCGACCCGATAGCGCCGCACGAACGCCCTCGAGTCCGATGCGCTGCTTCACGCTGGTGTAGTGCACGGGGTACCCGGCGCGCTCGTAGTCAGCGAACCGCGCGCGGGCGGAGTCCTCACTCACGAGCTCCACTTTGTTGATGACGATGATGGAGGTGATCCCGTTGGCCTCGGCGATCACGAGAAAGCGGTCGAGCATGCGCCGGTGCGGCTCGGGGTTGGCCGCCGCGAACATGACGATGGCTTGGTCGATGTTGGCAGCAATGATTCGCTCGCCCTGCCCGTGCCCGGGCTCGCGTCGCGCGAGTTGCGACGTGCGGGGCATGATCTCAGTGATTGTCCAGGCACCCCCGAGGTCCTGCTCAAGGCTCACGCGATCGCCGACAGCGAGCTTGAGCCGACCGATACGCGACGCGACCGTATCGCGGCGGATGGATCCGTCAGCTCGGCGGCCGGTGTCGGCCTTCTTGAGACGGCCGCGCATCGACGCTTCAACTTCGTTGCGATCATCCGCCAGCACGCGCCACACGCCGCCTGTCCCGCTCACCACTACGCCGCGGCGCGCGTCGTCGCTCATGCGTCGTGATCATGTTCGGGGGCGTCAGCGTTCATCGCGTCCCACCACTTCCGCTTCGGCCCAACTCCCGGCGCGCGACCGATGAGCTCATCGAGCACGCGCTTCACGTCGCTCAGCGACATGGCGCCTGCGCGATCGCGCGCGTCGGCCTCGGTGGCGCCACGCACGACCACGTCGGACTCGAGGTGCCCTTCAGGCGAGCTGGCTCCGATCCGCGTCCATTTTACGAAGAAGAAGTATGCGCCCCACGATTCCCCCTGCGCGTGTTCCTCGTCCGAGAGGATTTCGACGCTGTAGGAATAGCCGTCACTGCCTTCAAACGCCGCGGGGCGTCCATGCACCGCCGCGTACCCACCAACCGTGTTAACGTCGCCGGCGTCGAAATTGGGTTGGAGGAATTGGGCCACTGAAGACCAGGTGACTAGTGACTAGTGGCGAGACGCTTTGACCGACGGCCAAATGCCTCGCGCATGATGTTCACCGTAATGAAGGCCATGTTGGCGGGGCGCTCGGCGAGGCGGCGCATCAGGTATGGATACCACTGCGTGCCGAACGGCACGTACACGCGCATACGCCAACCCTCCTTCACGATGTCCTCCTGCAGGTCGCGTCGCACACCGTAGAGCATCTGGAACTCAAAGCGATCCGGCGCAATCTGGCGCGCGCGCGCGAACACCTTCACAGCGTCGATGAGCGCGGGGTCATGTGTCGCGATGCCGGGATACCGGCCGCGCTCAATGAGCACGCTTGCACATTTGGCGTACGCGTCATCCACGTCCGCCTTGGCCGGGAACGCCACAGTGGCCGGCTCCTTGTACGCGCCTTTGCACAATCGCACCCGGCACCTCAGGGCAATCGCATTCTCTACGTCAGCGGCCGTGCGCATCAAGTAGCTCTGGAGCACGATGCCGACCTGGTCTTTGTACTGCGGATAGAAGCACTCCGCGAAAAGGCGCAGCGTCGTGTCCGTGTACGCGCTGGACTCCATGTCGATGCGCACGAAACTGCCCGTCTTTCTGGCGCGCTCAAGGAGCGAGAGCATCAACCGGATGCACAGGTCCTCGGAAATGTCGAGACCCAGCGCAGTGAGCTTCACCGACACATTGGCGTCGAGCTTGTCCGCTGCGATGCGATCGAGAATCGCGAGATAGTGATCGCGGGTCGCCGTCGCTTCCGCTGCGTTGTGGACGCTTTCGCCGAGTTCGTCCAGCGAAGCCGTGATCCCCTTGGCGTTCAGCGCGCGGACCGCGGCGATGGCGTCGTCAAGCGTCTCTCCGGCAACGAACCGGCGCGCGAACGCGCGCGCCAGGCGATTGTTGCGGACGAACTTGAAAACGCGGGGCTGGTTGGAGAGGTAGAGCAGCGTCGACCGCAGCATCAAGAACGGGCCATCAGTTGTCGCTAATCCCCCGCAAGGGCATCGTGATGCGGTCCGTTACGCGCAGGATCGGGTACGTGCCGCCTTTCTGGATCCACTCGTCCATGAAGTTCCAGGTTGTGAGGCCGTCATCGCTCTGCGGCTCGAGAAGGATGAGCGCGAGAATGCCCAGCGCCTGGCCCGCGCGCACGACAAACGTGCCGGCATCGAGCGTAACTGTGTCAGCGCCGTTCCAGCGCCCGCCGAGCGTCACTTCCTGGTGACCCTGGAAGGTGCCGCCGCGCGCGATCGAGTCGATCAAGAAGCTGCGCGCCCTCACGACGCCGCGCTCCGCCATCTCTTCCACGGCCACACCGTGCAGGCGCAGCGCCTCGACGATCTTGGCTTGCTCCGGCCTGATGACCCACGCGTACGGCAGCGTCTGATCCAGCGCGCTTTCGAAGCGATCCACGATCGGCATGCGATTCGCTCGGACCTTGCCAGTGCGCTTTGCGCCTGGAGGCATGCCGGGTTCGTACCGCACCGTATCGCCCGGCGTGCGGGAGACGTCCTCGACGAGGACGTCTCCCATCGTGGGGTTCAGCGTCAGGCGCGCGCGGATGGGAATGAGCGGCGAACTGTTCGGCGTGCTTGCGAATCCCGTCGTCATGCGGTCTGCGTCGCGCCCGATGTCCAGCACGTCCTCGTGATTCGACGCCAGTAGCGACAGCAAGTCATGCAGGAAGGCGTACGTGCTGGCGATGCGCTTGCGGAACGGGTCGTGCGAGTAGGCCTCGGATAATATCGAGATGCGGCCACGCAGGCCGTAATAGTTGGTGCCGAAGCGCGGGCGGTGATCGTACGTCGCCCACGTGCGGTTCACCGTATCGCGACCGGAGAAGTTGCCGTACGGGAACGTCAGGAGCCTCCGGTTCTGGCGCAGGGCATCTGCCAAGAGAGGAAGCACAGTGTCGCGCGTGAACGGGCCGGAGAATCGTGCGGCCGGATGCAGCGGTGGCGCCCATGTCAGCGCGTAACCGTGATAGCTGCCGTTCGTGGTGTGCAGGTCCACGAATACGTCCGGTTCCCACTCATTGAACAGCTTCAGCGACGCGCGCGTCTCCGGCGCTTCATGCTTGATGTAGTCGCGGTTGAGGTCGAGGTTCTGCCCGTTGGGGCGCAGACCAATCCGCTCGGGGCCGTTCTGCGCGCCGCGATTGCGCACCTGCGCGCCCAGCGAGTCGTTACCGTCCGCGTTGTAGATCGGCACCGCCAGGATCACGAGCGAGTCGACGACGTTCTTGAAGGGATCGGCCTGCAAGTCGCGCAGCAGCGCCAGCAGCGCCTCTTTGCCCTCCACTTCACCGCCGTGGATGTTGCCCTGAATCAGCACAATCGGACGGCCAAGGCGCCTGGCTTCCGCAGCCGTTTTCACCAACGGCCGCGACATGATCACGAGGGGCAGGTCCTTTCCCTGCGTCGACTTGCCAATGGTCGTGACGTGCATGTCCTTGGCCGGGAGCGCCCCAATGAACGCCATCACGTCCGCATAGCTGGACGTCTCCATGAAGTTCGTCACTTCGGGGCGCGTCTTCGGCGTACGCTCCGACAGATCCCGAGGCGGGTAAGCGCCCTGCGGCGACGGAATTCCGGCGCGGGTGGCACTGGCGCAGCCGGCAACAGCCACGAAAAGAAGGAGGCGCGAGATGCGTTTCATTGGGTGGGAATCTACAGGAGAAACGCGGTGGGGGTTTTACTGCAGATCCCTCGCTTCGCTCGGGATGACAAGGGAAACGCTCGGGATGACAAGCCCAGAATGAGCCTAAACCGGACGGCCTTCCACGGGATAGAAGCGTGTGCGGGCGCGTGACATTTCGATCAGCATGCCCGCCGGCTTGAACCGAACCGGGAAGCGTCCGTCGAACGTGTCGAGCCTGCTCAGCACTTCGTCCACGCCAAGCGCGTCTACGTAGCGGAAGGGACCGCCGCGGAACGGCGGCCAGCCGAGCCCGAAGACAGCGCCGATGTCGCCGTCACGCGGCGAGCGCAGGATTCCCTCTTCAAGGCAGCGCACCGCCTCATTGACCATGGCCATCACGCAGCGATCCACGATCTCGGTCGCTGATATCGGATCGATCTGCGACCTGCTGGCTGCGCGGTCGGCGCCAAGGAGGATCGGGTAGATGCTGGGATCCACATCACCCTTTCGGCCGGTCGCGTCGTACAGATAGAAGCCGCTGCGCCCCTTCCGTCCGAGGCGACCGGACTCGACGACGCGACGCACACCGTCCGCCGGCGCCATGCGCTCGCCGAACGACTCGAACATCGTCTTGCCGACTTTGCCGCCGACATCAAGCCCGACTTCGTCCATCAGGGTGAGCGGTCCGACCGGAAATCCGAACCCGACCAACGCCGAGTCGATCGCGTCAACGGGAACGCCCTGTTCCAGCAGCCGCCCGGCCTCGTTCATGTAGGCCGTGAGAATCCGCGTCGTGTAAAAACCAGGCCCGTCGTTCACGACGATGACCGTCTTGCCGAGCTTGCGGCCGTACGAGACGGCGGTGACCGTGGCTTGAGGCGCCGTCTCCGGCGTCACAATCACCTCGAGCAACGGCATCTTGTGCACCGGCGAGAAGAAATGCATGCCGAGCACGCGGTCCGGACGCTTGAGGCCAGCGGCAACCGATCGTATGGGCAACGTGCTGGTGTTCGACGCGATCACGGCGTCCACCGGCAATTTGTCCTCGACGGCCTGGAGCACCGCGTGCTTCACCTCGAGATCCTCGAAGACCGCTTCAATCAGGAGATTGGCGTTGCCGAATCCGGAGTAGTCGATCGTTCCGCCGGCCAGCGTCATCATGTCGTCGTACTGCGGGCGAGTGATCTGCTTGCGGTCGAGTCGCTCTTTGATAACGCCGCGCACTGAGGAGAGTCCCTTGCCAACCCGCGCGAGGTCCGTGTCCTTGAGCCGGACGACGGTGCCCTGCTGTACCGCGATGGACGCGATTCCGGCGCCCATGAAGCCCGCGCCAAGCACCGCGAGCTTGCGCACCGGAAGAGGCTCAGGCGCGGGGTCCACGGCAACGCCCATGTCTTTCTTGAGTGATGTCGTGGCGAAGAACAGGAAGACGAGCTGCTTTGACTCGGGCGTGAGCGCCATTCGCCCGAACACCCGTGCTTCCTCCTCGAGCCCCGATGTCATGCCGTTCGACAGGCCGTTGCGGACCACGTCGATCGCGGCCAGCGGAGCGGGATAGTGCCCGGCGGTCTTGTCGATCACGCCGGCGCGGGCGCGGTTGTAGACGACGCTGCGGCCGAACGGGTTCTTGTCGAGCAGCGCGCTCATGAATCCACGCGCACCCTTCCGGCGCGGCTTCACTTTCTTGTCCGCCAAGTCACGCGCGCGCTGTGCCGCAGTCTCGACAAGGATGTCCGGATGCAGCATCTCGTCCACGAGCCCCATCTGGAGCGCCTTCTTGGCGCGCACGTTGCGGCCGGTGAGGATCATGTCCAGCGCATTGCTCACGCCCACGAGTCGCGGCAGTCGCTGCGTACCACCCATGCCGGGAATGAGGCCCAGCTGAACTTCGGGCAGCGCGAGCACGGTCTTGGGATGATCGGTGCAGATGCGCCAGGTACACGCGAGTGCCAGTTCCAGCCCGCCGCCGAGGCATGCGCCATGGATCGCGGCGACGACCGGAACGCGCGATTTCTCGAGGAGGTTCAGCAAGCGCTGTCCGAATTTGCTGGCGGCCTCGGCATCGAGCTCGGTCTTGAACTCGAGGAACTGCTCGATGTCGGCGCCGGCGATGAAGATGTCCTTTTTGCCGCTGGCGATGACGAGCGCGCGAATCGTGCGGTCGGTGTCCACTTGGCCCAGCACGCGCTCGAGCTCGGCGCCAAGCGACCGGTCCATCTTGTTGATCGCGTCGCCGGCTTGGTCGACCGTGACGATCAGGACGCCGTCGGTTTGCTCTGTCCGAAGGCTCTCGGTCACGACGCGCGCTCCACGACCATCGCGTGGCCCATACCGCCGGCGGCGCACACGGTCATGAGCCCGAACTGCCCGCCGCGACGCGCGAGTTCGTTCACGAGCGTCATGAGGATCCGTCCGCCCGTGGCGCCGAACGGATGGCCGATGGAAATCGAGCCGCCCATCACGTTGAGCTTGTCGCGATCAACTTCGCCGACCGGCTTCACGAAACCGGCGCGTTCCGCCCACGCGCGGGATTCGAGGCCCTTCAGGTTGGAGAGCACCTGCGCCGCGAACGCTTCGTGCATCTCCACAAGGTCCATGTCGCCGATACCGAGTCCCGCGCGGTCGAGCGCGACCGGCGCCGCGAGTACGGGGCCCATGAGGAGTTGCTCGCCGGGATCCAATGCGGCATAGGCGTACGACCGTATGTAGGCAATCGGCCGGTACCCCAGCGCGCGTGCGCGTTCGTCGCTCATGAGCAGCACCGCACTGGCGCCGTCGGTGAGCGGCGAGGCGTTGCCCGCTGTGACGGTGCCATATTTTCGGTCGAACACGGGTTTCAGCGCGGTAAGCGCCGCCAGACTGGCGTCGAAGCGCACGCCGTTGTCCACGTCGAGCGCGTCATCGTAGCGCGGGGGGACCCAAACGGGCGCGATCTCCGCCTTGAGCCTGCCGTCTTTCAGTCCGGTCGCCGCATTCTGGTGCGAGCGCAGCGCAAAGCGGTCCTGATCCTCACGCGCGATGTGATTGATCTTCGCCATCTTCTCGGCGCTCTGTCCCATCGACTCGCCCGTGGATGGCTCTGCGATCGCCGGCGTGATCGGCACGAAGTCTCTGCCGCGCACCGACGCCGCAATGCCAAGGCGTTGACCCATCGACCTGGCGCGCGACATCGCCACCAGCTTGTTGGCCATCGAGCGCGCGTGGAGAATCGGCACGTTGGAGAGCGATTCCGCACCGCCAGCGATCACCACGTTGCGGTGGCCGAGGACGATCTGGTCTGCCGCATCAGTGATGGCCTGGTTGGCGGACGCGCAGGCCCGGCTCACCGAGACGGCCTCCACGCCCTTGGGCAGCATCGGGATGAGTGAGACCTCGCGCGCGATGTTTGGCGCCACGACGTTCGGCACCACAGTGCCGTACATGAGCGCCTCGACTTCAGACGTCGCGAGTTCGGTGCGCTGGATCAGTTCAGCGACGCAAGCGCGACCGAGATCGATGGCGCTGAGGTCCTTGAACACCGTTCCCGAGCGCGCAAAGGGCGTACGGACGCCGGCGACGATGGCAACGCGGCGGCCCCCAGAGCCATACA
The DNA here is from genome assembly GCA_031401495.1 of Gemmatimonadota bacterium. Classification (GTDB taxonomy): domain Bacteria; phylum Gemmatimonadota; class Gemmatimonadetes; order Gemmatimonadales; family Gemmatimonadaceae; genus DASPMP01. Next base: position 5,892 of record JANNRQ010000090.1, on the reverse strand, counting down.
GGTGCATGCGTTGAAGTTACTCTTCTTCAACATGCGTGACCTGAGCGCCCTGTCGGATCGCACATTCGACGCCCTGATCATCGGTGGCGGAATCACCGGCGCTGGAGTCGCTCGCGACGCAGCCATGCGCGGCCTGAAGGTGGCGCTCATCGACAAGGGCGACTTCGCCAGCGGTACGTCGAGCCGGTCGTCGCGCCTGATCCACGGTGGCGTTCGGTACCTGGAGCACGGCCACCTGCACCTCGTGTTCGAGGCCAGCGCCGAACGACGTCGCCTGCTCAAGCTGGCGCCGCACCTCGTGAAGCCGCTGGCGTTCACGTGGCCTGTCTTCGACGGGCAGCGAATTCCCCTCTGGAAGATCAACGCCGGCCTGACGCTGTACGATATGCTGGCGCTGTTCCGCAACGTGGGCCGGCACGCGAAGCTCGGCGCCGACGACGTGCTCACCGGCGAGCCGAATCTGCGGTCGCGGCTGCTCGGTGGCGGCGTGCGGTACTGGGACGCGTCGACGGACGACGCGCGACTCACGATTGCCAACGTCCTCGACGCGCAGCAGCGCGGCGCGGTCGTCGCGAATCACGTCGTTTTTGCGGGCGTAGAGCGGGGCGCCGAGGGCCTGCGCGTCGCCAAAGTCTGGGACGCGCTCAGCGACGATCAGTTCACCATCCGCGCTCGTGTATTCGTGAACGCCACGGGTCCGTGGAGCGACACCGTGCGCCAGCTCGAAGGTGGACGCGGCGGATCGCGCGTTCAGGGCAGCAAGGGCGCGCACATCACCGTGGATGGCAAGCGCGTTGGGAATCGCGAAGCTGTGACGATCGTGCACCCTCGCGACGGACGCGTGATGTTCGCGTTGCCGTCCGGGTCGCAGACGATCTTCGGCACCACCGACACGTTCACCAGCGCAAAGCCGGACGAGGTGCGCGCCAACGCGGCGGACGTTGACTACTTGCTCGAGGCGGCCAACTGGTACTTCCCGGATGCAAAGCTCGCGCCCTCTGACGTGATCGCCGCGTGGGCAGGCATCCGGCCGCTGATGCCGACGACGGCCGCCGAAGGCGCGGCGTCACGCGAGCACTCCATCAAGCGCAGCGCGCGCGGCACGGTGACGATCACCGGTGGCAAGCTGACGACCTACCGCGTCATGGCGCGTCAGGCGGTGGATGTGCTGGCACGTGTGCTGGGAACGAGCGGCCGAGCCGCGACGGGAACGACACCGTTTGCCGAAGGCGCGGAGCCCGGCGGCCAACCGCTCGTGAAGGGACTACCCTGGCGTTCGGGCGCCGTGCGCCAGGCGATCGAGAACGAGTTGGCCTGCACGCTCGGCGACGTTCTCATCCGTCGCACACATGTCGCGTTCCATACCAAGGACAATGGCCGTGCGGTCGCCCGGACGATCGCGCCCGAAGTCGCCGGACTGCTCGCCTGGGACGACGCTCGTCGTGGCAAGGAGCTGGAGCGATTCGACGCTGAGGTTTCGAGGATGTTCACGATTGACGGCTGATCGGGCGCCGCAGGCGCCCGCCGAGAACGTGAATCCGCGCGCCAGCGGCGCGCGGCCGAGAACCGCAGTTATTCGTCGTGGATGGTGATGAGTTTCGTGAGCTTCAGCGTGCGCGTGATGGTCGGCAGCCGGAGCACGAACTGCTCGCCGACCTTCTTCCCCAGCAATGTGCGGCCGATGGGGGAAGACATGGTGACGTGACTGTCCTCCAACTCCGCGGCGTCGCCGAAAACGAGGTAGAACTCCTCCTTCACGCTCGTCTTGATGTCGATCACGATGACACGCGAACCGAGCCCCACGCTGTCGGTGGGAATCTGCGATTCGTCGATGTTCGCCAGCTTGGTCAGGCGGATGGTCAGTTGGCCCAAACGCGCCTGCACGAACCGTTGACGCTCGAGCGCGGCCTTGTACTCGCTGTTCTCCTTCAGGTCGCCGAGCTCGACCGCTTTCCGGATCTCGCTGGGGAGAACGACGTTCAGCTCGTGCTGCAGCTTCTCGTGCTCCGCGGCCATCTTGCGCTTGAGTTCTTCGAACATGGGTCGTGGGGGGAAAAAAATTCGGCGCCCGGACGAATTGCCGGGCGCCTTCATCGTGCTCAGTACATTCTACCGGACATGAGCGAACGAGTCCAGACCGACGCCTTCGGAGCAGTCGCATGATAGCGCGGACAACGTTCGGAGATGTTCAGCGCTTGCGTATGACCACGTGGCGCAGCCGGCTGGTGGGCTACGATGCGAGCGCGTACGTCGTCCGCGGCACGCTCGTCGACGCGGGACCGTGGCATGCCCGACACGACCTGTTGAGCGCGCTTCAGGAGCTGAACCTGCGGGGCGCAATTGTCACGCACTGGCACGAGGACCACGCCGGCAGCGTGCCGGCACTCGCGGCCGGGCGCGTTCCGATGTGGATGGCGCCCGAAACGGAACAGAAACTGCGCGCGCCCTTCTCTCCCCTCTTTTATCGCCGGTTCACGTGGGGCGCATCCCCGCGCTTGTCAGGCAACACCGAGCCGTTCGACCCTGCGCCGCTTCTGGTGGTCCACATGCCCGGGCACTCGAGCGATCACCACGTGGTCTGGGACGCCGAGACCCACACGCTGTTCTCGGCGGACCTGTGGCTCGGCGTCAAAGTCCGCGCCGTAGCTGAAACCGAGAATCCGTACCACCACATCGCGAGCCTGACGCGCGCAATCGCGCTGGGCCCGGAGCGGATGTTCGACGCGCACCGCGGCAACGTCGAGGACCCGGCACGCGCGTTGGAAGCCAAGCGCGCCTGGCTCCAGGACACCGTTGGAGAAGTGGAACGCCGACTGGATCAAGGCTACGCCGACAGCGCAATCCTGCTGCACGTCCTCGGGGGCGAAGAGTCCATCGGCTACCTGAGCCAGGGCGAATACGCCCGAAAGAATTTCGTGCGCGCCGTGAGGCGCTGCCGACCAACCAGTTAAGGCGTCGGCGGCTTGGCTTCGGCGTCGATGTCGCGTTCCCATGCCGTCAACAGCTCGCGCAGCCGGCGCGCGACGTCCTGACGCTGGTTCGCCAAGTCTTTCCGTTCGCCGATGTCGTTGCGGAGGTTGAACACGAATGTGTGGGTGCCGTCCACAACGAGCTTCCAGTCGCCGCTTCTCACTGCCTTCTGGAGACGGTTGCCCGCTGCCGTGCGCCAAAACAGTGTGCGCTCTAGCGCGGGCGCCTTCCTCTGAAGGATCGGGAACAGGTCAACGCCTTCGAGCCGCGCGTCCGCGGGAACCGATGCGCCGGCGACTGCGAGAATCGACGCTGTGAGGTCCATCGTGATGCCGACCTGAGCTGATACGGATCGTGCGGGGATCCGGCCCGGCCACCGCACGATCATTGGCACGCGGATGCCGCCTTCCCACACGGTCCACTTTCTGTTGAAGAGCGGCCCGTTGTTCGACAGCCATTCGCCGCCGTTGTCGTTGGTGAAGATGACGATCGTGTTGTTGGCGAGACCGGCGCGTTCAAGCGCCTGAAGGATCGTGCCCACGCCGCGATCCACGCGCTCCACCATCGCGACGTAGTCGGCGCGCGTGCTCGTCGCCGAGTCGCCGGGCATCAGGTGCGCCGCGCTGTTGCGCGAGACCGAGGGCGCGTCCGGCGGCTGATACGGCCAGTGCGGCGCGTTGTAGGCAACGTCAATGAAGAACGGCTTCTGCGCGTTGCGTTGGATGAACTGCACCGTGCGATCCGTGATGAGATCGGTGATGTAGCCGGTGTCGTTCACGGTTGTGTCGTTCTCCCACAAATCGAGATTTCCGTCGCTGCCGCGATGCGTGTAGTAGTCGTGGTAGCCGCTCTTGAGTCCGAAGAAGTACTCGAAGCCATGCGCGGTGGGGCTCATCTCCGGCTTGTAGCCCAGGTGCCACTTGCCGATGAGCGCGGTCGCGTAGCCCGCGTTTTTCATGAGCTGCGGAAGCGAACGGCCTGTGACCCGAAGGCCGGCATCGCCTGATCGAGCCGCGCTGCTCAGCGCCACTTCGATCCCATACCGCTGCTGGTACCGGCCGGAGATCAGTCCAGCGCGGGTCGGCGTACACAGGACGCCGTTCGAGTAGAAGTCGGTAAGCCGAACACCGGCACGGGCGAGACCATCAATGTTCGGCGTGCGAACATCCGTTGCTCCGTACGCTCCCACGTCGGCATAGCCCATGTCGTCCGTGATGATCAGGACGATGTTTGGACGCGCGACCGGCGTCTGCGCCGAGACTCCAGCGGACACCAAGGCCAGCAGCAGCGCGACGACGATTCGGGATCCCGCCATGGTTTCGACGCTCCGGTGCGTGGGCTCTACGCGTGCTTGGACTTCGTGTACTCCGACACCAGGCGCTTCATCATCGCGGCACGACGATCGAACAGCCGCTTGAGCGGGCGCTTCTTGTGACGCGCGAGCGCGTACGAGGTGAGCAGCGGGAGTGCGACGGTGTTGTCCAGATAGCAGACCACCGCATCGGGCAAGCGGTCGGGATCGATCTTGCCCCAGCTCACCGCCTCGGCGGGCGTCGCACCGGACAGACCGCCGGTGTCCGGCCGCGCGTCGGTCATCTGGAGGAAGAAGTCGTGCCCCTTCTCGTCAATGCCGAGCACTTCCTGGATCTGCGGCTCGGTCTGGAGGGCGAAGTTCTTCGGGCTGCCTCCGCCGCAAATCAGGATCGCGCTGCGTCCGCCGCCGCGCTTGGCTTCGAGCACGATGGACGCGGTCTCGTTCACGTCCGCGTTCGGGTCGATGACGCACTTGTTTCCGTCCAGCGCCAGCGCCGCGATGTTCATGCCGATTGATGAGTCGCCCGGCGATGACGTATACACCGGCACGCCGCACTCGTAGGCGGCGCCGAGCAGCGACTTCTTGCCGATGCCGAGCTTCTTCTCGCGCTGGCGCACGTACTTGCCGCACAGGTGATGGAACTCCGCGCTGGACATCGGGCGCTGAAACTCCGGCGCGGTGATGATCTTCCGGAAGAACGCGTCGGTCGAGAGGAGCACGTCATAGTCGAAGAACACATCGTAGATGCGGACGATGCCTTCCTCGCGCAGCACAACGTCGCTCTCCTGCGGATTCCCGCGATGCATCGCGAGGCCAAGCCCGAAGTGCGTGTCGTGGTACAGGTTCGCGCCCGTGGAGATGATCCAGTCCACGTAGCCGCTTTCGATCAGCGGCATGATGGCCGCCATGCCGAGCCCCGCCGGCGTGAGCGCGCCCGTGAGTGTGAGGCCGACGGTGACGTCCGGCTCCAGCATTTTGCGCGTGAAGAGATGGCACGCCTCGCGCAGGCGCGCGGCGTTGTAGGCGAGGAACGAATTGTCGATCAGGTCCGCGACGGATTCGCTGCCGTTGATGGGCTCCGGCGCAATCTTGTTCCCGCGCAGGAATCGGCTCGTTTCGCCGGCGACGTGTTTCGCGCCCTGGGCTTCACGGTCTTCGGCCGCCTTCTTCTGCGCGCCTTTCGGCCCGGCTGCGGAGGCTTTGCCATGACGCGAGGCCTTAAATCCACCGCGATCTCTTCCTTCCTCCTTCCCCCTTCCTCCTTCCTTTTTTTTCATCGCTTCTGAGGGTTCTGCTGATTCTTGTACGCGTCCACGATCAACTTCACCGCTTCCTTCGGGTCGTCCGTCATGATCATCAAGTCGATGTCGCCTGCCGAAATCTTCTTCTCGCCGAGAAGCTTGGCCTGAATCCAGCGGATGAGTCCTGCCCAGTAGTGACGGCCAAACAGAATCACCGGGAACTGGTAAATCTTGCCGGTCTGGATGAGCGTCAGGGCCTCGAACGCCTCGTCCAGCGTGCCGAATCCGCCGGGAAAAATGATAAACGCGTTGGAGTACTTGATGAACATCGTCTTCCGGACGAAGAAGTACCGGAAGTTGATGAGC